>CAIMVH010000128.1 GCA_903844855.1 uncultured Actinomycetes bacterium
GGTTTTGGAGGATGGCCTGGCTTTTGCCGGCGTGGCTCTCTACCCCGCTCGAGTAAAGTGTGCACTGCTTGGATGGATGGCGTTAAAGGATGCAATATCACGAGAGCCGGGGGAGCTTAATGAGTAACGAAGCCAAGGTAGCCGACGTAGAAGAGGCAATGAAAGATGTTGTCGACCCGGAATTGGGTATCAATGTAGTTGATCTAGGTCTTGTTTATGGTGTGCACGTTGACGACCACGAAATTGCCACATTGGATATGACACTGACCTCTGCGGCTTGCCCGTTAACTGATGTTATTGAGGATCAGACTCGTGCTGCCCTCGCTGGTTTAGTTTCGGATGTGCGAATCAACTGGGTCTGGATGCCACCGTGGGGCCCCGACAAGATCACGGATTCTGGCCGTGAACAATTGCGAGCTTTGGGGTTCACGGTCTGATTACTGCACGCGAAGTTGAAATTCGACTCGGTGCTCGTCTTCTTCTGGCGCCATGTTCTTTTACTGTCAACCCTGGAGACCGTATCGGGTTAGTAGGCAGAAATGGCGCAGGTAAAACTACGTTAACAAAAATACTCGCAGGTGAAGGTCTGCCCACATCAGGTGAAGTAACCCGTAGTGGCCACGTTGGATATCTACCACAAGATCCGCGTACGGGGGATTTGCATGTACTTGCAAAGGACCGCATTCTCTCCGCTCGAGGACTCGATCAAATCATGGCTGATATGCGTCTGGCCGAGGAGCGGATGGCCTCGTCGGATAAAGATGTGGCCGAGAAGGCTGTCCGTCGGTGGACCGCTCTTGATGAAGATTTCCATCGTGAGGGGGGCTACTCCGCAGAGAGTGAAGCCGGATCCATTGCCTTGAGTCTGGGTCTGGCGGCCAAAGTCCTAGATCAACCTCTTGAGACTCTCTCTGGTGGCCAGCGTCGTCGCGTTGAGCTGGCACGAATTCTCTTTCAAGGTTCCAGTACGTTGCTACTCGATGAACCCACCAACCACCTCGATGCTGATTCCATCGCTTGGCTCAAAGAATTTCTTGCCGCCTACAAAGGCGGGTTAATCGTCATTAGTCACGATGCGGCACTACTCAACAAGTGCGCCAACAAGATCTTCTACCTCGACGCTAACCGTTCAACCGTTGATATCTACAACCTTGGTTGGAGTGCATACTTGCAGCAACGCGAAATAGATGAGCGTCGTCGTAAGCGTGAGCAAGCAAGTGCTGAGAAGCAAGCAGGCGCGTTAAAGGCGCAGGCCGATCGGATGAGGTACAAGGCGACTAAGGCGCGAGCGGCACAAAGCATGGATAAGCGGGCTGCTCGTATCTTAGATTCGATTGTGGAAGGTGGTGGGCGCGAGAAGGTAGCGCGTATTCGTTTCCCCGATCCAGTGAAGTGTGGGAAGACGCCCCTCATGGCGCACGGACTCTCTAAGAGTTACGGTTCTTCAGAAATCTTTACCGATGTGGATCTGGCGATCGATCGGGGGTCGCGAGTGGTGATCCTTGGTTTAAATGGAGCGGGTAAGACCACGCTATTACGGTTGCTCTCGGGTATAGAACCTGGAGATACGGGTGAGGTGGAGTTGGGGCATGGCGCGCGTCTCGGCTATTACGCTCAAGAGCACGAAACGTTAGATGTCACACGTACCGTCCTAGAAAATATGCAATCAGCGTCGCCAGATCTTGCGGAATCCCAAGTGCGTTCACTCCTTGGCTCATTTCTCTTTATTGGTGATGACGTTTTCAAACCGGCTGGTGTGCTCTCGGGAGGTGAGAAGACTCGATTGGCGCTTGCGTGCTTAGTGGTCTCAGGTGCAAACGTCCTCCTACTAGACGAACCTACGAACAACCTAGATCCCGCAAGCCGGGCAGAGATTCTTGAGGCACTTAGCAGGTACGAGGGCGCAGTCGTGCTTGTCACACATGATGACGGTGCCGTGGAAGCCCTCAATCCTGAGCGTGTTCTGCTTCTTCCCGATGGCGTAGAGGATCTCTGGCGACCCGACTATCTCGATCTCATTGCTCTAGCATGACCTCATGATCAAAGTAGAACGTAGTGGAGCCAGGGTAGACGTCATCCTGAGCGCTCCGGAGCGCCGGAATGCGCAGACTGAAGAGACATGGATTGAACTAGCTCGTATCGGTCGCGATCTAGATCCGCGAACCCGCGTCGTGGTGTTGCGCGCCGAGGGGGAGTCCTTCTCTGCTGGCCTCGACAAGCGAGTCTTTACGGGTGAGGCAAATCCCAATCTTCAGGAGATGCTTCAGGGCACAAATGAAGAGATGCAAGATCGTATTGCTGTTTTCCAGGAAGCTTTTCGCTGGTGGCAAGAGTGTGATGCCATCACGATTGCACAAGTTCAAGGCCATGCGATTGGTGCTGGATTCCAGTTGGCACTTGCATGCGACCAACGAATTATCGCTGACAACGCTAGCTTCGCCATGAAAGAGATTTCTCTAGGATTGGTTTCGGATCTCACTGGTACATATTCGTTGATGCAACTCGTGGGATATTCGAGAGCACTTGATATTTCTACGACAGGTCGATTTGTGGAAGCGGCGGAGGCTGTTCATATTGGTATGGCACTGCAGTCAGTTCCAGCAGAAGATCTCGCTACGGCGGTTGATTCATACGTGGATAGTTTGATGGCGATGCAGGAACCGGCGCTTCGGGCTGTGAAACGTCTCTTTAACCAAGTGCGAACTCGCGATAAGCAATTTGTGGCAGAACGCCGGGAACAGACAGCCTTGCTTCGGGGAATGCTCGGTGACTAACCATTCAATGTGGATGAGCTATCGAGCCCTTACGCAGGATAACTCAGTGAAGGATAAGAAGCTCACTAAAGGAACCCTCAAACGGATTGGGAGTTTTGCTACTCCCTACCGGAGTTCAATTACTATTTACCTCAGCACTGTGGTGGTTGAGTCAATTCTTATCATTATCACTCCGTTGGTGCTACGCGAATTGATCGACAAGGGCGTTTTGAAACAAAATGCGAGCCTAGTAACGTCCCTAGCTCTTTTAGTTGGCGGCCTTGCAATATTTGATGCTGGCCTTACGCTTTTTGGACGCTGGTACTCATCAAGAATCGGCGAGGGACTTATATACGACCTTCGCGTCAAGGTTTTCACTCATGTCCAACGACAACCCATCGCATTCTTCGTGCGTACCCAAACTGGAGCCCTTATTTCAAGGCTTAATTCTGACGTGATCGGAGCTCAACAAGCCTTCACATCTACTCTTTCTGGGCTGGTGAGCAACGTGGTGAGCCTCGTACTTGTTGCCGCCACTATGTTTTATCTATCGTGGCAAATTACGTTGGTAGCACTCATTCTTGTACCTATATTTCTTCTTCCAACGAAGTGGGTGGGTAGAAAGCTTCAGAGGATGACGCGCTCGACGATGCATTTGAATGGCGAAATGTCATCCACCATGACGGAGCGCTTCAACGTTTCAGGAGCACTTTTAGTTGCCCTTTTTGGCAGACCAAGAGTTGAGTCTGAGCACTTTGCGGCTAAAGCAAGGCGGGTTGCGGACAACGGAATTCAAATCGCTCTCTTCAATCGTCTCTTTTTCACGTCCCTGACACTCATCGCATCCGTTGCAACAGCCATCGTTTACGGCGTAGGTGGTCATCTAAGTATCGACGGGTCTCTGACGCTCGGTACTTTGCTGGCTCTCACAACCCTTTTGACGAGACTTTACGGACCATTAACTGCGTTATCGAGCGTTCGGGTAGATGTCATGACCGCGCTTGTCTCGTTCGAGAGAGTTTTTGAAGTTCTTGATTTACAACCAAGTATCAAAGATGAACCCGGAGCTACGCCAATTCGAAAAGCTCCACCCCGCATCACTTTTCAGGATGTTCACTTTGGCTATCCGGCAGCGGCGGATGTCTCACTGGCCTCACTTGAGGCGGTTGCGAAGCCGGAAACTTACACGGGTGGAGAGATTCTCAAAGGTCTCTCGTTCGATGTGGGACCTGGCGAGATGGTGGCCCTTGTCGGGCCATCGGGAGCCGGTAAGACGACCATCACATCTCTTTTACCCCGCCTCTACGATGTCACCGCTGGAAGTATCGAGGTTGATGGCCGTGATTTACGTTCAATCACTTTGGAAAGTTTACGAGAACTTGTCGGCGTGGTTACCCAAGATGCGCACCTTTTCCACGACTCCATCGAGGCAAATCTTCGCTACGCCCAACCGGATGCCACACAAGAGGAAATAGTAGATGCTTGTAAGGGTGCGCAAATTTGGGACTTGGTTCAATCCCTTCCAGACGGGCTAGATACCGTGGTGGGCGATCGTGGTCATCGACTCTCTGGAGGGGAGAAGCAGCGCATCGCTATAGCGCGTTTGTTGCTTAAGGATCCAGGTGTTGTCATTCTTGATGAGGCCACTGCGCATCTAGACTCGGAAAATGAAGCTGCGGTACAACAGGCCCTAGGAAGAGCGTTATCTGGGCGAACAAGTATTGTCATTGCACACCGGCTCTCCACGATCCGTGAGGCTCACCAGATCCTAGTTATCGATAATGGCGAAATTGTGGCACGTGGTACGCATGATTCACTTATGAAAGATCCTGGCCTTTATCGCGAGCTTTACGAGCTACAGTTTTTGAATTCTTAACGTCTTCTCGAAGTAGTAAGAATCTTCCAAGCCCGATCAATATCGCAAAGACGAACCATTGCACTGCGTAGGCGGCATGTGGGCCTGATGAAATCTCCGGTGCTGGCATCGGAGTGGGCATCGATGTCGAAGTAGGTGTGATGGTCTCGGCTTCTAAATAACCTCCACCATCGCTTGCCATGCGTTTCTTATTGATGGTCTTTGCTACAGCGCTGAAATCTTCCGTGCTCATTCCAAAGAGCGATCCGCGAGGTCCTGGCCGATCCAAAGTATCGCCGCCGCGAATCCGCCCCAGGACGCTGATAGGGGTGGTGGGTAGTGAAATTTGGGGGAGATCAGTCGCGCTCAGACCAGCCGGGATCCACCCAAGATCGATCCAGTAGCGATCACCGCTAGGTGTGGTGATGGGGGCGATCACGCCGTATCCATACTTGCCAAATGAATAGCGTGTGCGCATCAACAGGTACTCACCCAGGGTTCCACTGACCTCCGCATGGCGCCAACGCACCTCTGGATCGGGGGCATTGTCGACTTTGAGGAGTTCGCTGATCGGCGCTGGCACTCGGTCTATGTTCCGTTCGATCAGAGAGTTGGCGATATCACGGGCACTCTTTCGCTCCCACTGCCACTGGGCGAGTGCGAAACATCCCAGCATGAGCAGGATGGCAGTAAGGGTGAGCGCAACCGATTTGGGACCGAAAATGGCGCGCTTCATGTCTCGAAGGTATCGTCTCTACTTACTATGGCGCATCTTCGAGACACCTTTGGGCGAGTCAAGCGGGATCTACGCATTTCACTGACCGATCGCTGCAATTTGCGATGTTCGTACTGTATGCCACCTGAGGGCCTGCCGTGGATACCGCAACCAGAAATTCTCACCGATGATGAAATAGTTCGGGTTGCCAAGATTGCCGTAGACCACGGTATTACCAAATTGCGCCTTACCGGTGGTGAGCCGCTACTTCGACCAAATTTAATTGACATTGTAGGACGGATGTCGAAGTTGCTTCCTCGCCCAGACATCGCGCTCACGACGAATGGAATTGGATTAGCCCACCTTGCGGCACCGTTAGCGGAAGCTGGACTTACTCGGGTCAACGTCTCACTAGATACCCTGCAGCCGGCGCGATTCAAAGAACTTACTCATCGCGATCGGTTCGACGATGTGATAGCCGGACTACAAGCCGCTCAACGCACTTCTCTTGCTCCGATAAAGGTTAACTCAGTCTTGATGCGTGGTGTGAATGATGATGAGGCTCCTGATCTCTTGAGATGGGCGCTTAAGAATGACATTCGCCTTCGGTTCATCGAGCAGATGCCACTTGACGCACAACATGGTTGGGAACGCGAGACCATGTTGACGGCCGATCAGATCATCGAGAATTTATCGACAGATTTTGTATTAACGCCACTTACAAAAGAGCAGCGAGGCTCCGCGCCGGCCGAAGAGTTCTTGGTTGATGGCGGTCCCGCTACAGTCGGCATCATCGGAAGTGTAACAAGACCTTTCTGCGCGGACTGTGATCGCATCCGATTGACAGCAGATGGCCAAATTCGAAATTGTCTCTTTGCCACCGAAGAGGATTCTGTTCGTGAGATTTTGCGTTCTGGTACTGAAGATATTGATGAGAGAGTCGCTGCGGTGCTCTTTCACTCGGTGCTTAAGAAGAAGAAGGGACATGGAATTGGGGATCCCGATTTTGTGCAGCCAGTTCGCCCGATGTCAGCGATCGGTGGTTAGGAACCCAATTCCCGGGAAATGACAGGTGCGGTCGGTGCAGTCTCTCGCTCTCGTCCGGCATTGGCGACGACCACTGCGATGTAGGGAAGTGTGAAAGCCCCCGCAAAGAAGATCCACCTCCACGGGCTTGGCACGATAACGGTCAAAAGAAAGCAGCCAGTACGAATCATCATGCTGATGAAATAGCGTTTCTGTCGACCAGCAAGATTGGTGCTGAGCGGTTCGGCCGCCCCGGTGATCTGATGGGGAGACGTCTTCGGCTTCCGCTTAAAATCCATAGGTTCACGCTATCTCGGCAGACTTCCCCCTGCCACTCAGGAGCGCTCAGGAGCAATCAGGGGCGCAGACCCATTTGCTCGGGAGTCGCTTGGGGTAAGTTAAAGGCATGACTTCGCGCTCAGTTCTGGTGACTGGTGGAAATCGCGGTATTGGGTTGGCCATTGCGCTGGCTTTCCAGGCGCAGGGCGATCGAGTAGCCATCACCTATCGCAGCGGCGCTCTGCCTGAAGGGCTCTTCGGCGTACAAGCAGATGTCACCGATACCGAGTCGGTGGAGAGAGCTTTCGCCGAAGCCGAAGCCGCGCATGGTCCGGTTGAGATTCTGGTCGCAAATGCTGGGATTACCCGTGATGGATTAATTCTGAGAATGTCTGATGAGGATTTTATTGATGTTGTGAATACTAATCTCACGGGTGTTTTTAGATGCGCCCGCAGAGCCTCCAAAAGCATGCTCAAGTTAAAACGTGGTCGCATCATCATTATTGGTTCCGTAGTGGGGCATTCAGGTTCTGCTGGTCAAGTGAATTATGCATCTACCAAGGCAGGACTGGTAGGAATGGCGCGATCGCTTGCACGCGAATTGGGTGTTCGTGGGATTACAACGAATGTGATCGCTCCTGGCTTTGTCACTACTGATATGACTGCTGTATTGGATGAAAGTATTAAGAAGGGAATCCTCGACACGATTCCACTCAATCGTTACGCAGAGGCCAGTGAAGTTGCAGGTGTGGCCGTATTCCTAGCATCTGATAGCGCCGCGTACATCACAGGTGCGGTAATTCCAGTCGATGGCGGCCTTGGCATGGGAAATTAAGGAGTCACTATGGGAATTCTTGAAGGTAAACGTATTTTGGTCACCGGCGTCCTCACGGATGCATCGATTGCCTTTCACGTAGCCAAGATCGCGCAAGAGCAGGGGGCTCAGGTGGTGCTCTCTTCTTACGGAAGAGTATTTAGGCTCACTGAACGTATTGCCGGACGCCTGCCACAGAGCGCGCCAGTGATTGAACTGGACGTCACCTCCGATGATGACCTCGCTCAATTGCCCGCCCGGGTAGGTCAACATGTTTCAGGACTTGATGGTGTCATCCATTCCATTGGTTTTGCCCCCGAGGCGGCTTTAGGCGGGAATTTCCTCAACACAGAATGGGCTGATGTAGCGACCGCCTTACAGGTATCGGCATACTCATTTAAATCACTCACAATGGCCGCCCGCCCACTCTTCGATAAAGAGAAAGGTGCCAGCGTCGTGGGGCTTGATTTTGATGCAACGGTCGCTTGGCCAAAGTATGACTGGATGGGTGTAGCTAAGGCAGCGCTTGAATCGTGCTCGCGTTATCTTGCGAGGGATTTGGGTCCTGAGAATGTGCGGGTCAATTTGGTGGCAGCTGGACCAATCAAAACTATGGCAGCTAAATCCATTCCAGGGTTTGATGAGTTTGAGGGCGTGTGGGATGCCAAGTCTCCGCTGAAGTGGGATGTTTCTGACCCCACTCCAGCTGCCCAAGCATGTGTTGCACTGCTCTCTGATTGGTTCCCGAAAACAACAGGTGAGATCGTCCATGTCGATGGTGGCGTTCACGCAATAGGTGGCTGATGAAGACTCTTTATCTCCTTCGTCACGCCAAAGCTGTTCAAGGTATTAAGCATGCTTGGGATCCTGCTGATGATCGAAATCGGACGCTCACTCCCGGAGGGCTTGGCGACGCTACTGCAGTAGGGGCATGGTTTGCGCGAAAAGGCATACGCCCCGGCCTCGCCCTTGTCTCTGATGCCACGCGCACAGTAGAAACTTGGCAGCACTTGAGCGCCGCCGCAGATATGCAGGTACCTGCGCGATTTACGCCGGAACTCTATTTAGCTTCGCCTCAGCAGATCATTGACCTCATTCAACAGGTGGGCGACTCATTTACCTCCCTATTGATCATTGGTCATAACCCCGGGTTGGAGGAGTTGGTGGGCGCTGCGTTGAATACTTCAGCGCTGGCGAGTTCTCAATATGAGGGCTCGTGGTCGGAGTGTGCTCCTGCACTCTTGGAGTGGAAGGTTCGAAGCTTTCGCTGATCTGGGCAGTAATTGCCGATAGACTTGGTAGTGATCTACAAGGGTTATCAATGACTTACCTCTCAGGCTCTCGTAAAGTCAGTCGAGAGATCCAGTAGTTGATACGTGATGAGAACCTGAGAGGGAGCGTAATGGGAATTCGTATCGGTATTGATACGGGTGGGACTTTCACCGACATTGTCGCCCTCGACGAAGCAAGCGGCGCACTGGTCACCACAAAGACTCCCTCTACACCGACTAACCCCGCTGATGGCTTTATGAATGGCATCGCGAAGATACTGGACTTGATGGGGCGATCTGCGACCGATATTTCAGCCGTGAGCCATGGCACCACGGTGGCCACTAATCAGTTGTTGGAAGACAAGATTGACGCGCTTGGATTTATTACCACTGAGGGATATGAATTCATGTTGGAAATTGCCCGGCAATCAGTCCCCGATGGTTATGGCAATTCCTACTTCTGGGTGAAACCGCCTCGTATTGTGCCTGCCGATTTAGTTCGTACCATTGGCGGCCGATTGAACGTTAAAGGTGAGGAGCTGCGACCACTCGTCGAAGCCGATGCTAGATCGGCTGCTCGTTTCTTCAAAGCTCGTGGAATCACCACAATCGGCATTTGCTTTCTGCACTCATATGTCAATGGCGAGCATGAAGAGCGTATGCGAGAAATTCTCTTAGAGGAGATCCCTGAAGCAGTTGTTTCTATTTCAAGCGAGGTGCTGAAGGAGTATCGCGAATACGAACGCTCCATGACTACTTTGGTCGATGCCGCCGTTAAACCTAAAGTGGCGCGGTATGTTTCAAATATCAAGGCGCGCCTAGATGCCTACACGATCGATAAAGGGGTCGTGCCCTTTTATGTCATGAAGAGCAATGGTGGAGTACTTTCGGCCGACGAGGTAGTGCATCAACCCATCACGACAGTGCTCTCCGGACCTGCGGCAGGGGCATTGGGCGCCGCGCTCATTGCCTCGCAAGCTGGCTTCGAAAGCGTTTTAACTTTGGACGGTGGGGGAACTTCAACAGATGTAAGCGTTGTTGTTCGTGGTGAGCCCACGATGACAACCGAGGGAAGTATTGGACGTTTCCCCAGCAAGATTCCGATGATTGACATCGTCACGGTTGGTGCTGGAGGCGGTTCTATTGCTTGGATCTCTCCTGAAGGAACTCTCAAGGTGGGACCAAAATCTGCTGGAGCAGCTCCCGGACCCATGTGCTACGGCAACGGTGGTCAGGAACCAACAATCACCGACGCGCATCTTTTCTTGGGCCGGATCCCACCGCATCTTTTAGGAGGAGAGATTCCCCTTGATCGCGCACTCGCCGCTGCAGGTATTACCAAGATTGCGCAGGCGCTTGGACTTGGGGCAGAAGAGTGTGCTCGAGGAATCTTGGAAATTTCTGCTTGGAACCAGGCGAACGCACTTCGCCAAATCACCGTTAAGCGCGGCCTAGACGTTCGCGACTTCCATCTCACTACCTTTGGCGGATCTGGTTCGCTATTGCTTTGTCGGTTGATGGACATCCTCGGTTTAGCTGGCGTTATCGTTCCACTCAATCCCGGAAACGTTTCTGCGTTTGGACTTCTCACGGTGGATGTGCGAAATGATTATGTGCAAACCATGGTGATGAAGCATGCGGAATTCGATTTCGAGAAAGTGGGGGCGAGCATAGATAAACTCACTGCAAGTGCTCACGCTGCCCTCGTCAAGGAAGGTTTTTCTTTAGCAGACCATGTGTATCGCCGAAGCGTAGATCTTCGATATTTTGGTCAGGCATTCGAGGTTCGCGTCGATGCACCTGCTGGCGATATAGATTCCCATTTTGCGCACATCGTCGCTGATCGATTCCATGATGGGCATAAGGCTCTCTACGGATACGACTTCAGAGATGACGACCGCCAACCAGTTGAATGGGTTAATCTGCGGGTCTCGGGTATTGGTCCCATCACAAGGCCTGTGATTCAAGAATCGCCCGCTGGAGATGGCGATGTATCGCGTGCAATAACTGGAGAACGGGAGATCTGGTTTGAAGCACTGCCGGTGAAAACCCCCATTTACTCGCGACCAAAGTTGGCGCCGGGAGATTGCATCACTGGGCCAGCAATCATCGAAGAGTTTGGATCTACGGTGCCGATTCACCCAGGATTTCAAGTCCGTATCGATCGTTTTCGCAACATCATCGTCACTAAGGCGGGAGCATGAGCACCAATCCGTTAAAGATCGATCCCATTTTGGTCGAGATCGTCGAAGGGACCCTAGCCTCTGTTGAGCAAGAGGTAGAAACAGCCATTGGACGAACTTCGCGTTCACCCATGATTCGCGATGCTCATGACTTTCGTGCCGGAATTCACGATCGGCAGCTCCGAAAATTAACAGGACGGTCATACTCGGCATTAGTTCATCCAGTCGTGCGCGACTATCCCATGGACACCATGAATCCCGGCGATGTCTATTTCCATAATGATGTGTATCTCTCAGAAGGCGGCATCGGCCACCTTCCAGATCTTTGTGTCACGGTACCTGTCTTCTTCGAGGGCGAAGTCGTCTGTTTCGTGCAGGCGTTTGGCCATCACGATGACATCGGTGGGGCCTGCCCTGGCTCAATGCCAT
Source organism: uncultured Actinomycetes bacterium (assembly GCA_903844855.1). Taxonomy (GTDB): domain Bacteria; phylum Actinomycetota; class Actinomycetes; order Nanopelagicales; family Nanopelagicaceae. The sequence continues at coordinate 11,326 of CAIMVH010000128.1, forward strand.
CGGGGGCACAGAGTGTCTTTGAAGAAGGGTTGATGGTTCCGCCCATCAAACTCTGGGACAGGGGAGTCCCTAACGAGTCCGCGCTAAAGATTATGACTCGCAATTCACGTATGCCAGATTCTCTCGCAGCAGACTTAGACGCAGAGTGCTCCGCCTGTTTGATGGGTGCAAGACGAATCACGGAGCTTTTCGAGCGATACGGCCGAGAGACTATCGAAGCCTGTTTTCAAGCGATCCTTGATAAGACCACCGAGACGTATCGACGGGAAATTCTTTCAAAGATCCCAGATGGAACTTTTGTTTGGGAAGATTATGCAGAACACGATGGTGTAGATGCGCCAAGGTTGCATACCCAAAGAATAACTTTAACGAAGACTCCCGAGAAGATTGTTTTAGATTTTACTGGTACTTCCCCTCAGGCAAAGGGTCCCATCAATCACTGTGGAGATTATGCAGATGGTAATTTCCTCAAAAAATGGTTAGCTCCAATTTTGCGCAATCTGGCGGACACTCCAGAACGCATGGCACAACTAGATGTGAATGAAGGCATCGTCCCGCTCATCGAAATGAAGTTTCCACCCAAGGGAACCTTGCTGACTCCGATCTTTCCGGCTCCAACAAATGCTCGAACTTTTGTTATTCTGCGTCTACTCGGCGTTTTTGCTGGAGTTTTAGCGAAGGCCGTCAACGGTCGTATGCCAGCCGATCAGGAGACGATTCGATATACGGGAGTATATGGCGATGATTTAGACGGAAACCCATACCTCATGCGAGAAGTTCTTGGCGGTGGTTCCGGTGGACGCTATTACTCCGACGGTGAAGATACGATTCACGTGGTTCCTGACTCAAGAAATCTTCCTACTGAATTTACTGAATCAAGGTTCCCTTTCATTGTCGAACGACTCGGCCTCGCAAGAGACTCCGGCGGAGCAGGGCGATACCGAGGCGGCCTTGGTTACGAAAAGGAAATTCGAATGTTGAAGGATGCCAACTTCATGAGCATTGCTGATCGCTCAATACTTTCCTGCTGGGGAGTAAACGGTGGCATGGCTGGCCAATCATTTAGCGTCGTCATCGAACCCGGAACTACTCGTGAGCGAGAAGTGGATGCACTTTCGGATGCAGTGCCAGTGAAAGCTGGCGAAGTGATCCGAATTCGCACAACTGGTGGTGGTGGCTGGGGCGATCCACTTACCCGTCCTTACGAAGAGGTCGAGAGAGATCTTCGTTGGGGCAAGGTGACTTTTGCTGGTGCACTTCGTGATTACGGTGTTGTTGCAACCGGAGATAAGGATCAGCCGCTTATAGATGTTGCCACGTCGGATAGTGAGCGCGCGAAGCGACAGAAGCTCAAGAGTGGCGACGAGCCGTTCTTTGATCGTGGATCCGGCTACCACTCGCTCTCAGGTGGGCGCGATTATGCGGAGGTGGATTTTCTGTGAACCAATTTCTTCAAGGGCCACTTTCTGATGTCGTAGTTATCGATCTCTCACGCGCACTTGCTGGACCACACGCGGCGATGATGCTGGGAGACATGGGTGCTCGAGTTATTAAGGTGGAGAATCCCGATGGTGGGGACGACACTCGCGGATGGGGTCCTCCTTTCGTGGGCGAACCGGCCGAAAGCACTTATTTCTTGTCGTGTAACCGGAATAAGGAATCGATTACCCTTGATCTCAAGGCTCAGGAGGGAAAATTAATTCTCAGAAGTTTGATTCAAAAAGCCGACGTACTTGTTGAGAATTTTAGACCTGGTGTGCTCGCTCGACTTGGATTTGGAAGTGCAGAACTAGAAGCACTTAACCCTCGATTGGTGACGCTATCCATCTCTGGTTTTGGTCATGATGGTCCGCAAGGCACGCGGGCGGGTTACGATCAAATCGCGCAAGGTGAAGCAGGTCTGATGTCTCTCACGGGGCCAGATAGTGCACATCCCACGCGCGTGGGCGTGCCGATAGGTGATTTGCTTGCCGGAATGTACGGCGCCTACGGTGTGGTGGCTGCGCTGAATGAACGCAACGCCACTGGTAAAGGCAGCACGGTCCATACCTCTCTGCTCGCTTCTATCGTGGGAGTGCATGCATTCCAGGGGACTCGTTACACGGTCGCGGGAGAAATTCCGCAAGCCACTGGTAATCACCACCCCTCGATCGTCCCCTACGGACTCTTTTCCTGTGCTGACGGTGCTATACAAATGGCAGTGGGATCTGAGAATCTCTGGCGAAGTTTCGCGGAGGCTTTCGGATTGGTACGGGATGATTACGATTCGAATGCGAAGCGCGTAGGTAACAGAGTCGAGCTACTCCGCGAAATTGAAGATATCTTTTTGACTTGGAAGAGTGAAGATCTGCTTCACGAATTGGACCGTGTGGGCATCCCAGCTGGACGGGTCCGCACACTCGATAGCGTTTATGAGTGGGATCAAACCCTCTCGCAAGGATTGGTGATGGAAGTGGAACACACTTCCCTTGGGAAGATAAAGATTCCCGGTCCTCCGATTCGCATTGATGGTGTGGGGGCAATTGGTCATCGACCAGCCCCACTGCCACCGCCACGTCTTGGAGAACATAATGAAAGCGTGCGCGCCTGGTTAGAGGAAGCTTGAACATGTAATGACGACTCCTCGGCTCAACTCTCACGAATTGATAGCTTTAGTGCTAGATCCCGGGACTTTTCAATCATGGGATGTCGAGGTGCGAGATCCTTCATCGATCACTCAGGAATACGCGAAGGAACTATCCGACGCGAGAGAGAAAACCGGTTTAACTGAGTCGATCGTCACTGGGAAAGGCCTGATACGCGGTATTGGAGTAGCTGTCATAGTTGGGGAGTTTGGTTTTCTTGCTGGTTCGATAGGTACTGCGGCAGCGGCGAGAATTATGGCGGCGTTCGAACGCGCTACTGATGAAGGATTACCGATGATCGCGGCACCCGTGTCAGGTGGTACCCGAATGCAGGAGGGCACAGTTGCATTTCTCCAGATGGTCGGCATCACCGGGACCGTAAATGCCCATCGCAAAGCTGGATTGCCATATCTGGTCTATTTGCGACATCCCACAACAGGTGGCGTATTTGCATCGTGGGGCTCGCTCGGTCATGTCACCGTAGCGGAGCCCGCTGCTCTCATCGGTTTTCTTGGTCCACGCGTTTATGAAGCGCTGCATGGTGAGCCCTTCCCTGAAGGCGTTCAAACTTCCGAGAATCTCTTTGCCCATGGATTGATTGATGCAGTCCTGCCACCAGAGAAACTGGCCGACATGGCTGCGCGGGCGTTGACAGTTCTCATGGCTCCTCGTCGCAATGTTGTCTTGGTTGATGAAGTTCCTTTCGATTCGCTGCAAGATGAGAGCGCGTGGACTTCGATTCTGAGAACACGCAAGGGTGATCGTCCTGGCGTGCGTTCCCTGTTGCGCTATGGAGCTAACAATGTGGTTCCACTTCACGGTACGAGTGAAGGGGAGACCGATCCTGGGATGATGCTTGCACTCGCTAAATTTGGAAATGCACCGGCGGTGGTCCTTGCCCAAGATCGAGCACATCGCAATGTGGCACTGGGTCCCGGTGCGTTGCGCGAGGCAAGACGTGGCATGCATCTTGCGGACGAACTGGGATTGCCTCTGGTAACCATTATTGATACAGGTGGTGCTGCGCTCTCGCGTGAATCTGAGGAGCGTGGACTTGCAGGAGAGATTGCACGTTCATTGGCAGATCAGTTGGAATTGCGGGCACCAGTAATTTGTCTCCTTCTGGGGCAAGGCAGTGGAGGCGGAGCGCTAGCAATTCTTCCCGCAGACCGGGTGTTAGCTGCTGAGAATGCTTGGCTCTCTCCTCTTCCTCCAGAGGGGGCATCGGTCATCGTTCATAGAACAAAGGATCGTGCGGATGAAATGGCGGAGTCGCAAGGTGTGAAGGCTCGTGAGTTATTGCGCAATGGCATTGTGGATCGGATCATTGCTGAACGCCCCGACGCAGCCGTGGAGCCGCAAGAGTTCGCGCGTCGTGTAGCCCAAGTTCTTGAGCGAGAGATTGTCCTTCTCCTCAACATGGATCCAGTAGAGCGCTTAAACCTGCGGCGTGAACGTTATCGACGACTTGGTCAGTGATGACTGTTACGCTCCCTTACATCGTCAACTGCCGTCTATGTCAATCGAGTCTCATGGCAAGAAAGGTATAGACATGCGAATTTTGGTGGCACTTGGTGGCAACGCGATGATATCCCCGGATGGCAGAGCGCGCCCTGAGGATCAGCGGATCGCGATTGCTACGGCGATGGAATCGATCGCCGACATGATCGGTGCGGGTCATCAAATAATCCTGACCCACGGAAATGGCCCTCAAGTCGGAAACATCCTCGTAAAGAATGAGCTGGCTGCATCAGTAGTACCGCCTGTTCCACTTGATTGGTGCGGAGCGCAAACGCAAGGAACCATTGGCTTCACGATTCTAAATGCTCTTGATTCTGCTCTATTTGAGCGAGGAATAGACCGTAAGTGCGCTGCACTTGTTACTCGCACGGAAGTTTCTGCAAAAGATGAAGGCTTTGCGCACCCGACCAAACCAATCGGCAGATATCTTTCACGGGTCGAAGCGGAAGTACTTATCTCTCACGGTCAACAATGGGAAGATCGTGGCAGTAAGGGGTGGCGTCGTATTGTCGCTTCACCAGATCCCATTGCCATCGTCGAATTCGCAAGTATCGAAGCACTACTCGATGCGAATTTTATTGTTATTGCAAGTGGAGGTGGTGGAATTCCCGTAGTACGCGATGGAAATAGTTATAGGGGAGTTGAAGCGGTGATCGATAAGGATCTTTCGGCCGCCGTTCTAGCGACTCAACTGAAATGTGACCTTTTGGTCATTGCCACTGATATTTCTCATGCAATGGTGGGGTGGGGGAGTGAGAGCCAACGGCAGATTGGTGAGGCCACTCCCGAGGAGATGAGAGCCTTGATGGATGAGTTCGCGGGCGGCAGTATGGGTCCCAAGGTTCTTGGTGCCTGCCGTTTTGCCGAAGAAGGCGGCTCGTCAATTATCACGTCTCTGCAAAATATCGAACGTTGTGTTGAAGGAATAGATAGTGATGTAGCAAAATATGGCACAGTCGTCCGGAGGGCGCCCAAGATGAAGGAGCAAGTATGAGTAAGCCACTACCGATCGAAGTTCGTAAAGTACCCATTAAGAATGTGAGTGATGCGAGCGGGTTAGAGGAGCTCATCGATTCGGGCGTCATCGAAGCTGATCGAATCATTGCAATTATCGGTAAGACTGAAGGTAATGGTGGAGTGAACGATTACACCCGCATCATTGCTGATCGTGCCTTTCGCGAGGTTCTCATCAAAAAAGGGACCCGCAGTGCCGCTGAAGCAATGCAGGTACCGATCGTGTGGTCGGGTGGCACAGATGGTGTGATTAGTCCCCACGCGACGATCTTTGCCACTATTGATCCGGCAAAGGCTGTACAGACAGATGAGCCTCGCATCTCGGTGGGCTTTGCCATGAGCGAAGCGATTCTCCCTGAGGAAATTGGCTATATGGGCATGGTCAACAAGGTGGCTGCAGGAGTCAAGATTGCCATGGAACGTGCCGGGATTACCGATCCTAAAGATGTGCATTATGTTCAAACGAAGACTCCACTCTTGACGGTGCACACTATTCGCGATGCGCACGCGCGTGGTAGGGAAGTATGGACCGAGCACACTCACGAGTCGATGGATCTCTCAAACGGAACGACCGGTTTGGGAATCGCCCTCGCCCTCGGCGAGATCAAGTCCGTCACGGATCCTGAAATTATGAAGAACTTAGAATTGTTCTCACAGGTTGCTTCCTGTTCATCTGGCGTGGAATTGGATCAAGCGCAGATTGTGGTTGTAGGAAACGTTCGTGGAATTGGCGGTCGCTACCGTATTGGGCACTCTGTAATGGAGGATGCTCTTGACGCGGATGGTATCTGGGCAGCTATTCGCGACGCGGGGATGGATCTTCCACAGCGCCCGCACTTCAGCGACCTCAAAGGACGACTTGTGAACGTCTTCCTCAAGTGCGAAGTCTCCCCCGGTGGCGTGGTTCGTGGTCGTCGCAACGCCATGCTCGATGATTCCGATGTGCATTGGCATCGTCAGATCAAGGCGACCGTGGGTGGAGTCGCGGCGGCGGTTACTGGAGATCCTGCAGTCTTCGTTTCAGTCTCAGCTGCTCACCAGGGCCCACCAGGTGGTGGCCCGGTAGCCGCCATCGTCGATATGGGAACCAACTGAGAATTCCAGATCTTTCTCCCGAAGCCGCGAGTGATGATGGCATCACTCGCGGCTTCGTGAATGATGCACTCAACTCTCGGGATATCTATGCAATCACGGATGCGCTTGCTCGTTCTCGACTTTTTGTGGCTCTGATAGCAACGCTCGTCTCGAGCAGCGAGGAAGGACACGAACAAGAGAGCGAAATGTCGCTTGCTTGGATTGAAAATCAGGGAGAGCGAATACTGCCTGTCTTTACCGGAGTTGCAGAATTAATGGCGTGGAATCCGCACGCAAGACCGCTCAGGGGGGAGAGTGCGGAAGTAGTAGCCGCCTCTCTAGCCGAAGGAGCCGTTGGGGTCTTGGTAAATCCCGAAGCGCAGGCATTTTCCATTACGGGTGCGGCTGCTCGTTCGCTGGCATTGGGCTACCGCCTCTACCCGCAATGGGAAGATCCGGCGATCGAAGAAGCCCTTGAGCGTGCCTTAGAAGGGGAGCCGATAGCCACCGCCTTTCTCCAGGCGCCTCCACCGGAAGACCTCGTCGACTTAGTGGTGGTCTTGGTGATGATCCCGGACACGGAAATCGCTGTGCGGGTGATGGAGAAATTGAGCGTGGATCCGGAGGTAACCGTCCGCCTTGAGCGTGGGATAGATCTAGCCGTGCTACCCGTTTTGGAGGGCTGAGCAACCTCTAGTACCCTGGACTCAGATCGATCGAACGTTGGTTGATTAAGACGCAAGTGGAGAATCCTCCCACCTCGTCCGCTCAGGCGGATCTGGTAGTCGCAGCGAAAGCTGCTTCATGGGCTCTTTGCGTGCGTCGCGAAGGGCCTTTTTTATTGCCTCAACTCTGAAGCAACGAAATGGCCGACCATCTCACGAAGGAGCAAATATCAGCACTGAACCAAGGATTAATGATCGGATCCGCGTCCCACAAGTACGCCTCGTGGGTGTGGAAGGAGAGCAAATAGGTGTCGTAGACATCGATGAAGCGCTTCGGTTGGCATTAGAAGCAGATCTCGATTTAGTTGAGGTAGCTCCTGACGCACAGCCCCCTGTCTGCAAAATTATGGACTTTGGAAAGTACAAGTACGAAGCCGCTCAAAAGGCGCGCGAGGCTCGTAAGAACCAAACTCATATTGTGGTTAAGGAAATGAAGCTCCGTCCGAAAATTGATTCTCATGATTACGAGACCAAAAAAGGTCACGTAATTCGGTTCCTTAAGTCTGGCGACAAAGTCAAGATCACGATCATGTTCCGCGGACGTGAGCAATCAAGGCCCGAGTTGGGTTATAAGTTGCTACAGCGTCTGGCCGAAGATGTGGCGGATATTGCCTTTATCGAATTTGCTCCCAAGCAAGATGGCCGCAATATGGTGATGGTCCTTGGTCCTTCTCGAGGAGGAAAGCCCGCGAGTTTGCCCAAGTTGGTCACCACTCCTGCACCGGCCGTAGTTGAAGAAGCAGTTGAAAACAGTACCGAAGAGGTTATTTAGTTAAAGCCTGGCGTAAGCCATAGAGATGAACAAGGCGTAAGCCACAGAGACGAAGAGGAGTCAACGATGCCAAAGATGAAGACGCACAGCGGAGCCAAGAAGCGTTTCCGCGTCACCGGTAGCGGCAAGATCATGCGTGAAAAGGCGAACAAGCGTCACCTTTTGGAAGGCAAGTCATCACGACGTACGCGTCGCCTCTCCCTCGACACTGAGGCAGCTGCCCCTAACTCTTACACCGCCAAGCGCATGCTTGGTCTTAAGTAATAACGCCCGCACACACAAAGGAGTGAATTAGATGACACGTGTAAAACGGGCGGTCAATGCCCATAAGAAGCGTCGTACAACCCTTGAGCGCGCAAGTGGATACCGCGGACAGCGTTCGCGCCTCTACCGTAAGGCCAAGGAACAGGTAACACACTCACTCGTCTATGCGTTCAACGACCGCAAAGATAAGAAGGGCGATTTCCGATCCCTCTGGATCCAACGCATCAATGCTGCAGCTCGTGCGAATAACATGACTTACAGCCGTTTCATCCAAGGTCTGAAGAATGCCGGTGTCGAAGTTGATCGCCGCGTCCTTGCTGACATGGCCGTAAACGATCCTGCCGCGTTCACCGTTCTCGTCGAGGTGTCTCGCAAGGCAGTCGTTCTCTCCTAGTCACACGTTTACGCGTCGATAGATGTCACGAAACGTTGAACCGCCGACAAGTGTGCGATCTGCACGCGTGTCGGCGGTTCGTGCTTTATCTAAGAAGAGCGAACGGGTAACGACTGGTCAATTCATCGCCGAAGGAATTCAATCGGTGCGAGAAGCACTGACCTACGATCCGGGTTCTATCGTTGAGCTATACGCCACCAGCACAATGATCTCCCAGCACCCGATACTCTCAGAAGCGGTCGAGATCGCCGATGACGTTCTCGCGGCCATGTGCGATACGAAATCTCCACAAGGCGTTATTGCAGTCTGTCACCTCCCCAACATCGATATTGCTTCGCTTCAGGCGGCACAAGGCCGCGTTGCGATTCTTAGCAACGTGCGTGATCCCGGAAACGCGGGAACGATTATTAGGAGCGCAGATGCTTTCGATTTCGATGCGGTGCTCTTTGTCGAAGATTCGGTTGACCCGTGGTCGCCAAAAGTTGTTCGATCAGCGGCCGGATCACATTGGCATCTTCCCGTGGCTTACGGAGTGAGTCTTTCTGACGCAATCTCCTGGGCACATTCCCAAAAGTGCGAGGTAATTGCCGCTGACCTCTCCGGGAAGGATCTGCTCTCGACCCCCACGCGCGCGGCTTGGCTCTTTGGCAATGAGGCCTGGGGGTTATCTTCAGAGGCGCTTTCACAGGCGGATCGAACCTTCCGTATCCCGATGAATGGCCGGGCCGAGAGCCTCAACCTTGCTACCGCGGCAGGCATCGTATTCTTCCTCGCCAGCCAGGCTCGTTGACTAGACTCCATTAAGAATTTCGAACGGAGGTGAATCATGTCCGCGCCTAATAAGAGCTATGACCCGGTAGAGGTAGCGACTCTGAAAGTGGAGTACCTCCAAAGAGTTGTCGCCGATGCCATCGCGGCTTTTATCGCAGCGCGTACTGGGGAGGATCTTAAGGATGCCCGGATTGCCCATGCGGGGGATCGCTCACCTCTCTCACTGGCTAATCGCGAAATCGGGGCGCTTCCACCGGCTGCTAAGGCCGAAGCAGGTAAGCGAGTTGCCGCTGCCCGCCAGGAGATCAATCAAGCGTTGGCCGATGCGCAGGAGCGCGTTGATGTTGCCGATGAGGCGCGTGTGGTTCAAGAGGAACGTGTCGATGTCACCCTTCCTATGAGGCGACGCCCCGTGGGTGCTAGACATCCGCTCACCACTTTACGCGAGCGTATCGCAGACCTTTTTATCGGTATGGGATACGAGGTTGCTGAAGGCCCAGAATTAGAGAGTGAATGGTTTAACTTTGACGCTCTCAATATCGGCGTCGATCATCCGGCTCGTTCCACTGCAGATACTTTTTACATATCGCCAGAAGGTTCGGGCTTAGTGATGCGCACTCACACTTCACCAGTGCAGGCGCGCACCATGTTGACGCAGCAACCTCCGATTTACGTCATCTGTCCCGGTCGCACTTATCGCACTGATGAACTCGACGCCACCCATACCCCTGTCTTCGGACAGGTAGAGGGACTAGTGATAGACCGTGGTGTGTCGATGGCCCATCTCAAAGGAACGCTCGATCATTTCGCTACCTCCATGTTCGGTGAAGGAATCGTCACCAGATTGCGTCCATCGTTCTTTCCTTTTACTGAGCCGAGCGCTGAAGTGGATTTGAAATGTTTTCGATGCAAAGGTGCGGACTCCACATGTCGCACGTGTGGCGGACAAGGCTGGATTGAGTGGGGTGGGTGTGGAATGGTGAACCCCAAAGTATTAGTTGCTTGCGGAATTGATACCAGTGAATTCTCTGGATTCGCGTTTGGTATGGGGCTTGAGCGCACGCTGATGTTCCGGCATGGAGTTACCGATATGCGCGATATTGTGGAAGGCGATGTGCGATTTACATCGGCTTTTGGGATGGAAGTCTGATGAAGTTTCCCTTGTCGTGGTTGCGCGAATTCGTAGCGCTGCCATCAAATGTCACCGCTGATCAAGTCGCCGATTCACTGCTTCGTCAGGGGCTTGAAGTGGAGTCCGTTTCGCACCTAGGTGAAGATCTCGTCGGACCTGTGGTGGTTGCTCGCGTTCTTACTGTCGAGGTGCTCACAGAATTTAAGAAACCTATTCGTTGGGTCAGCGTCGATGCTGGCGAAGGCGAACCTCGATGGATGATTTGTGGAGCCGAGAATTTTGCTCCAGGAGATCTTGTGGTGGTGGTAAAACCGGGTGCAATATTGCCAGGAGGATTTGCTATTACGGCTCGTGACACATACGGGCATACGAGCAACGGAATGATCTGTTCTTCCAAGGAACTAGGGCTTGGCGAGGATCACTCAGGAATTGTCGTGCTTCCTGAAGGGTCAGCCAATCTCGGAGATGATGCGATTGCACTTCTGGGACTGCAGGATTCAGTAGTCGATCTCGCGGTCACCCCAGATCGCGGATATGCGCTCTCGATGCGCGGCATCGCACGCGAAGTAGCCACCGCCTTCTCTCTTGAATTCAAGGATCCCGTTTCAAAGTATGCGCTCTCTAAAATTGGCGCCTCAATCAAGGCAGATATCTCGGACACCACTGGGGCTGACAGGCTGGTACTTAGCTCAGTAAACGGATGGAATGCAGCTGCGCATTCGCCACTCTGGATGCAGACACGCCTCACGCTCTGTGGAATGCGCCCCATCTCTTTAGCGGTAGATGTGACTAACTACGTGATGCTCGAACTGGGCCAGCCCCTTCATGCCTTTGATGCGAAGAAGGTTCACGGCACTTTGCGCGTCAGGCGCGCTGCTTCTGGAGAGAAACTCGAAACTTTAGATCATGTAAAGCGAACGTTGATTACCGAGGATCTCGTGATAGCAGACGACCAGGGCCCCTTGGCACTTGCTGGAACGATGGGGGGGTTGGAGAGCGAAATTTCGGATTCCACAAGCTCGATACTCCTCGAAGCGGCACATTTCATTCCCGCCGCAGTGGGACGTATGTCTCGTAGGCATAAACTTTCAAGTGAAGCATCGCGCCGTCTTGAACGCGGAGTCGATCACAATCTGCCACCTGCGGCGTCAGCAAGAGCGATAGCCCTGCTCTGCGAATTTGGTGGGGGAGTCCATGACTCTTCGATAGATGTAGATAATCGCACGATTCAAAGCCCCATTATCTTCGACCCTCAATACGCATCACGATTAGTCGGGTACTCATATTCAGATGAATCGGTTGAGTCGCACCTTCGATCTGTGGGTTGCGAGATATCCAAGGGTGAGAAATGGGAAATCACTCCGCCTAGTTGGCGCCCAGACCTCACTATTTCCGAGGACCTTGTTGAAGAAGTAGCTCGGCTCGAAGGATACGAAAAGATTCCATCTGTCATGCTGACTCAATCCTCAAGTCGTGGTCTGACTGCTGTGCAACGTGCCCGACGCAATGTTGGACGCACATTAGCGGGTCATGATTTTGTTGAAGTGTTGAACTACCCATTCCATGGCAGTGAAGTATTGGATTCATTCGGAGTGGGGAAAGATGATTCTCGTCGAAACCTCATTGCTCTTATCAATCCGATCAGCGAGGAAGAGCCATTTTTGCGCAGTACCTTGCTGCCCGGGCTCTTTGCAACTCTCAAGCGCAACCTTGGTCGCGGGGCAAAGCAAGTAGCACTCTTTGAAATGGGTTCGCTCTTCTTCGCTGAAGGTTTTTCGCAAGCGCCAACGATCGGCGTCGACAAGGCACCCACCTCTGAAGAATTGACGGCGCTGATGGGATCAATTCCACGGCAACCACAGAGTGTGGCTGGTGTACTTGCTGGTGCTCGCGAGAGTGAAGGATGGCAAGGCAAGTCGACACCTTCGTCCTGGAGTGATGCAGTGGCTGCTGCGCGTGCCGTTATTGAGTCACTCGGCGCCAATGTCGAAGTTCGCAGCGCGGAGATGGCGCCATGGCACCCTGGCCGAGGCGCCACCATTTATGCGGATGGTGATTTAGTGGGTTACGCCGGCGAGATTCATCCTCGAGTACTTAAGAATTTGGAATTGCCGGCGCGTACATCTGCCTTCGAAATCGATCTCGACCGTCTGGGGGTAGCGCGGCCAGTACACGCACCAATTTTCTCGATTCAGCCGCCCGCAATTCAAGATATTGCGCTCATCGTTGCCGAGACGGTGGCCACTGGCGAAGTGGTCCAAGCTCTCATCGCTGGAGGCGGGCCCGAGCTAGAACGGGTGGATCTCTTCGATCGCTACACAGGGGAGCCCATTCCTGATGGCTCGATATCGCTGGCATTTACTCTTACTTTTAGGGCCCATGACCGTACTTTGACCGGTGACGAGGTGGCCATGATGCGCTCGGCAGCGGTCTCAGAGGCGATAAGCCGGTGCGGGGCGACCCTCCGCGGTTAAGAATTATTATGCATTGGTCTGCATAATAATGTAGTATAAACCCATGAATCTACGGGTAAACATCGCAGGGGCGAGTGGGTACGCCGGTGGTGAGCTTTTGCGCTTGCTCGCAGACCATCCGCACTTCACGGTGGGGCTCGCCGCCGCTTCCAGTAATTCCGGTGAGCTCATCACGGCGCTTCATCCCGCTCTTCAAAGTTACGCGGGCCAACGCTTTGTCCCGGCCGACGATACGGCGTTAGGGGAGTGTGACGTACTTTTTACCGCGCTCCCGCACGGCGCCTCGGCTGCCTTAGTAAGCGCTCACCCTGGCATCGCTAAAATTGTTGACCTTGGTGCAGATTTTCGACTCACCAGCTCGAGCGACTGGCAGACATATTATGGCGGCTCGCACGCCGGCACATGGACCTATGGACTTCCAGAGTTGCCCGGAGCACGCACTGACATTGCGAAAAGTTCCAGAGTGGCAAATCCCGGTTGTTACGCCACCGCGCTCACCCTGGGAATCGCACCGCTGCTCTCAGCCGGTTTAGTGGATCCACAAGGCATCGTGGTGGTTGCCGCTTCGGGAACCTCTGGCGCCGGTCGTAGCGCAAAGGTAAATCTGCTTGGAAGTGAAGTCATGGGTTCGATGTCTGCTTACAAAGTGGGTGGCATTCATCAGCACACTCCCGAAGTCGAAGAGAATCTCAACAAGATTTCTAGTTCCGCTGTTTCGCTCACCTTCACGCCGTTTTTGGCACCTATGTCGCGTGGAATATTAGCGGCGATAACAATGCGCATGAAAGGTGATCATGATACTGAGCAGTTGAAGAGCGCTTTCACGTCGATGTACAACGGTGAACCATTCATTCATGTTTTGGACGACCAGCCCGCGACCTCGTCCGTATACGGATCAAATAATGTACACATCTCCGTAGCCTCGGATCTTCGTGTAGGCCACGCAGTGGTCACCGTTGCATTAGATAATTTGGTTAAAGGCGCTGCTGGCCAAGCTATTCAAAATGCAAACATTATGTGTGGGTTTGCGGAAACCAGCGGGCTCACCGGACAAGGAGTAACTCCATGAGCGTCACTTTTGCGAAGGGTTTCAAGGCCGCGGGTGTGGCTGCTGGGCTAAAGAAATCTGGCAATAAGGATGTTGCCATTGTTCACAACCTCGGTCCGATATTTGTGGGAGCTGCTCAGTTCACTTCAAATCGCGTGAAAGCGGCTCCAGTCAAATGGAGCGAGCAAGTCATCGTCGACGGACGAGTTGATGCGGTTCTTCTCAACTCTGGAGGAGCAAATGCTTGTACGGGCAGCGATGGTTTTCTCGATACTCACCGAAGCGCGGAGTATGTCGCAGGTGCCCTTGGCGTTTCCGCCGCTGATCTGGTTGTGTGCAGTACTGGTCTGATCGGAGAGCGCCTACCTATGGACCTCCTGCTGGCAGGCGCAGCACATGCAGTAACCACACTTACAGCAGATGGTGGACCTGATGCGGCATTAGCCATTATGACCACCGATACTAAGCCAAAGATGGCTACCTCACAGTTCGGCGAGATCCGAATTGGTGGAATGGCGAAAGGCGCGGGCATGCTGGCGCCTTCACTTGCCACCATGTTGGTCGTCATTACTACAGATGCCGTTCTCGACATGACGCAGCTAGATATGGCCTTACAAGATGCCTGCAATAGCTCCTTCAATCGTTTGGATTCAGATGGCTGCCAATCAACAAATGACACAGTTCTCTTGATGGCCTCTGGCGCTTCAGGGGTCACACCTTCACTCCAGGAATTCACAGCTGCTCTCTCTGAAGTCACCATGAGCCTTGCGCTACAACTTCAGTCCGACGCTGAGGGCGTCTCGAAGGAAGTTTTCATTACGACAATTCACGCCTCATCAGTTGCTGATGCCGAGGAGGTGGGGAGGGCATGTGCTCGGAATAATCTTCTTAAGTGCGCTTTACATGGTGAAGATCCAAATTGGGGAAGAGTGCTGGCCGCAGTAGGGACTACATCTGCGCTCTTTGATCCGGATCGGATCGATGTTTCGATGAATGGGGTCACTATTTGTCGTAATGGCGGCATTGGTGATGATCGCTCGTTGGTGGATCTCTCTGGCCGCAAGATCGAGATCGTCATTGATCTTCGTGCTGGTTCTGAGTCGGCCACCATTATGACTAACGATCTCACTGCCGAGTATGTCCACGAGAATTCGGTCTACTCCTCATGATCGTCATTAAGTACGGTGGTAATGCAATGACTGATATAGCGTTGAAGAAATCCTTCGCCTCCGAAATTGCTGCATTGAACGCAGAGGGCTTGGCCCCTGTCGTGGTGCACGGTGGAGGTCCACAGATTTCTGCGATGTTGAAGAAGCTAAGCCTGGAGGGAGAGTTTCGCGGTGGTTACCGGGTTACTACTGCAGAGGTTGCTCAGGTCGTTCGCACCGTTCTTGCAGGTGAAGTGCGCAGCGAAATTGTTGCCCTCGTCAATTCGTCTGGTGGAAGGGCCGTCGGAGTAGGCGGCGATGATGGGTCACTTTTTGTTGCAGCTAAACGCAAAGTTCTTGTTGATGGTGTGCAGACAGATATCGGTTTGGTGGGAGACGTTGTGAAGGTGAATGGAACCATTATTCACTCACTTCTTGCTGCCGGATTTACCCCAGTGGTTTCTTCATATGCCAGCGATTCCGATGGACAAGTCCTTAATGTGAACGCAGATACGGCAGCTGGGACGCTTGCAGGTGCACTATCTGCTACGACTCTGGTGATGCTTACTGATGTTCCGGGACTCTATACGCAATGGCCAGATGAAACTTCCTTTGTGGCGGCGATATCGGTAGATGATGCACGCGAGCTCTTACCTTCGCTCTCGGAAGGCATGGTGCCAAAGATTGAGGCCGCACTCAATGCGCTAGAAGCTGGCGTGAAAGAAGTGCGAATTGTTGATGGACGGATTCCTGGGATCATCCATTTAGCACTTTCAGGTGCAGCCGGCACGGTGATCTCATGACGCAGTGGAGCGAAGTCATGCTGGATAACTATGGAACCCCAACAATCGAACTTGTTCGCGGAGAAGGAATGTATCTTTTCGATTCGAACGGAGAGAGATACTTAGATTTCTTGGGTGGGATAGCGACAAGTCTCTTGGGGCACGCACATCCGGAGATTGTCTCCGCGGTGACGAAACAAATTTCCACCCTGAGCCACATCAGTAATTTGTACGCGAATCCCACTGCCCTTCAACTGGCTGAGAAACTCACAGAAATGACGGTTGGTGGTCGAGTCTTCTTTTGTAATAGTGGGGCAGAGGCGAATGAAGCTGCAATCAAGATTTCAAGACTCACTGGGAAGAGTCGCATCATTGCTACGGATGGAGCATTCCATGGAAGGACCATGGGTGCGCTCTCGCTTACTGGCCAACCGAATAAGCGCACGCCCTTTGAACCGCTAGTACCAGGTGTCACGCACGTTCCGTTTGGAGACCTAGTTGCGATGGAAGAAGCACTCGCCCTCGGTGATGTTGCCATGGTCATCGTTGAAGCAGTCCAGGGTGAAGCGGGAGTGATATTGCCGCCGCCCGGTTATCTACTCGCATTGCGGGAACTCACAACACGTTATGGCGCATTGCTCGCCTGTGACGAGGTGCAAGGTGGCATGGGTCGCACTGGCAAGTGGTTTAGCTATCAACATGAAGGGATTACTCCAGACATTGTCACTGTGGCCAAAGGTTTAGGCGGTGGACTCCCGCTTGGTGCGACGATCGCAGTGACGCCCGCAGCGCAACTTTTCACTCCAGGTTCGCATGGCACAACTTTCGGCGGAAACCCCACTTCCTGTGCAGCGGCACTGGCCACTATTGCGGTTATCGAATCGACGGAATTGCTTGAATCCAACGCGCGACTCGGGGGAGTGCTCAAAGATGGCCTTTCAGCCATTGAAGGAGTTCGCGCTCTTCGAGGAATCGGCCTTTGGATTGGAATAGATGTAGAGGACGCGCCCGCGGTAGTAAGGGAACTGCAGAGTCTTGGGGTTTTGGTGAATGCTGCGGGTCCTCACACAATTCGACTGGCTCCTCCTTACATTGTGACCGAATCTCAAATTTCCGAATTTATTTCCTTTTTAGGGCAAGCGATTAGGAAGGTAGCGTCATGAGCATTCCACATACGAAGACTTCAAGACGAGCCAGAATTGAAAGGCTTGTAATTACTGGTGAAGTCCATTCACAGAGCGCCCTTGTGGAACAGCTCAACACTGAAGGTTTTGATGTGACACAAGCTACTGTCAGTCGGGATTTGGACGAAATCGGAGCTGTAAAAATGCGTTCAGCTGATGGTCGGCTCACCTATGCGATAGGGCTCCCAAGTGTCGATGTCTCTCGTTACGAAGATCCGGTAACACGGCTTTCACGTATCGCAAATGAATTGCTCATTTCCGCCGAAGTTTCAGCTAATTTGATCGTGTTAAGAACGCCTCCGGGTGGCGCTCATCTCTTGGCAGGTGCCTTGGATAGAGTGGAAGTTCCACCAGGACATCAACTCACTGAAATTCTTGGCACGGTTGCTGGGGACGACACGGTGCTAGTGATTTCCAAACGCGCTGATGCAACTCCGCTCAAGGATGCGCTATTACGTCTGGCTGAGGGTGTATTTGTAAGCGAAAGGAACGCGGTATGAGTCACGGCAAACTTTGGGGTGGCAGGTTCAACGAGTCTGCAGCCGATGCTATGGAAGCGCTCTCTCGTAGCGTGCACTTCGACTGGCGCCTCGCACCGTACGACTTGCGCGGCTCAATCGCACACGCGCACATCTTAGAAAGTGCTGGGTTGCTCACTCCGGCAGAGTCTCAAAGCATTGTTGAAGAGTTGACTCTGATGATCACTCAGTATCACGAGGGAGTCCTCGTCCCTGAGTCCTCAGACGAAGACGTGCACGGCGCTCTAGAGCGCATTTTGGTGGAACGTCTGGGCGAAGCCGGTGGCAAGTTGAGAGCCGGAAGATCTCGAAATGATCAAGTGGTGACCGACTTCCGTCTCTTCCTTCGGGATGCGGCTGCGCAGATCGTGGTGCAACTTACTGATCTTGCGGACGCATTTATCTCGCAAGCCGAAAAGCACGTACAGGTGGCTGCGCCAGGCTTTACGCATTTACAGCATGCGCAGCCAGTCTCTCTCGGTCACGAGATTGCAAAGCACGCGCATGCTCTTTTGCGAGATATTGATCGTCTGCAAGATTGGGATAAGAGGGCGGCTTACTCTCCGCTCGGGGCTGGGGCACTTGCTGGTTCCGCGCTGGAATTAGATCCAAAGCGCAGCGCACTTGAACTTGGATTTACTGACGCAGTCGCCAACTCGATCGACGCTGTTAGCGATCGCGACTTTGCTGCAGAAGCTGCATTCGTCTTCGCTTTAGTAGGCGTGCACCTCTCTAGAATCGGTGAAGAGTGGTGTCTTTATGCATCGAAGGAATTTGGATGGGTCAATCTTGCAGATGCTTATTCGACTGGTTCCAGCATCATGCCTCAGAAGAAGAATCCTGATGTTGCTGAGTTAGCCCGTGGAAAGAGCGGGCGGCTTATCGGAAATGTAGTCACCATCCTTACGATGCTGAAAGGGCTGCCCTTCGCCTATAACCGCGACCTCCAAGAGGATAAAGAGCCACTTTTCGACTCACTTGATACTTTGAACGTGTTGCTTCCAGCAATTACCGGAATGATCCAAACAAGTACTTTCAACGTCGATGTGATTTCAAGATCTGCACCCACTGGATATTCGTTGGCCACCGAGATTGCAGATTGGCTAGTTGTAAGGGGTATGGCGTTTAGCATCGCTCACGAAGTAGCGGGAGCGTGCGTACGACAATGTGAAGCATCGGGCATTGATCTAGGTCAACTCTCAGATGCAGAGCTTGCGCAAATTAATCCGAAGCTCACGCCCGAAGTTCGTCAGGTGTTACACGTTGACGGGGCGATAGCCGGTAGGTCACGGTTTGGTGGGACGGCGCCGGCTGCGGTTTCTCTGCAGATTGCTGCGCTCAAATCTGAAACTTCCAGAACACGAGCCTGGGCAGAGTTAAAACTCGCCTCCACACTCTGATCTCACCCCGTAGAATCGGGAGAAAGAATGGAGCAAGCGTGAGCATGAGCGGCGTTGAGATCTTCCAAGAGTTTCGTTGGCGCGGGCTCATTGCCCAAAGCACTGATGAGGCTGCGCTCATAGAGGCTTTTGATAAGGGGCCTGTCACTGCTTACATTGGGTTTGATCCGACCGCTCCCAGCCTTCATGTAGGGAACTTGGTTGTGCTACTGGTTCTTCGTCGTTTGCAATTGGCCGGCCATCGCCCTATCGCATTGGTGGGTGGAGCTACTGGCCTGGTGGGGGATCCGAGTGGTCGCTCGGCTGAACGCTCGCTCAATGACGAAGAAATTGTTGAGCAGTGGGTGGCCCGAATCCGTCTGCAACTCGAACGTTTTCTCTCTTTCGATGATTCACCTACGGGCGCGCTAGTTGCAAATAATTATGACTGGACGAAGGACATTTCCGCGCTGGAATTCTTGCGCGATATTGGTAAACACTTCTCAGTAAATCAAATGCTCGCAAAAGATTCAGTCTCCGCGCGGCTTGAAGGTGGTGGAATTTCATACACCGAGTTCTCTTATCAAGTCTTGCAATCTCTTGATTACCTTGAGCTTTACCGCCGTCATAATTGCGTGCTGCAGATGGGTGGAAGCGATCAGTGGGGAAACATCACCGCGGGTCTAGATCTCATTAGGCGGGTAGATCAGGGCAGTGCGCATGCACTGACTGTTCCGCTGATGACAAAGGCTGATGGCGGCAAATTCGGTAAGACCGCCAGCGGCACGATTTGGCTCGACCCGGAGATGACATCGCCTTACGCGTTTTATCAAAACTGGATCGCCACCGATGACCGCGACGTGGTGCCGTATCTCAAAATTCTTACCTTTCTACGTAAAGATGAGATTGATGCGTTAGTAAGCCAGGTGGAAGCTGCCCCCGAGCGCCGCGAAGCGCAGAAGGCACTTGCACGTGAATTGACCACATTGGTGCACGGAGCCGACCAGTACCAGCGCGTAGAGCAAGCATCGCGCGCGCTCTTTGGGCAAGCCGAACTGAGCGATCTAGATGGGACCACTCTTGCGGGAGCCTTGGCAGAAGTACCTCGAGCCACTATCCCGGCGGGGGAGATGCCCTCGCTGATTGATCTCATGGCGCTCACCGGCATTGTGGACTCAAAATCTGCCGCCCGACGGGCAATTCGCGAGGGCGGGGCCTATCTGAACAACGTAAAAATCGTCGACGAAGCCTTCGCGCCCACCTCAAATGACCTGGTGGGGGGTCGATTCCTAGTGCTGCGACGTGGAAAGCGCGAAATCGGTGCGGTGGAGATCGGCTAAGTTTTTCTTCTATCGAGATTTTTCCTGCAGGACAATTTCTCGGTAAAATCCTTATTTATATGGGTTTTTTGTCGATCCGACATCACCCGATTAGGTGTTATGCGGGGAACCTCGTAGTATTCAACAAGTCGAGAAACGGACAGCAAAATGGCCGTTCGATTCCCCAAATACGGATGCGAAATCAGGTCAATTTGACCCTAGATGAACATCCGGCTAAGTTTGGAGAGTTGCCCCAAAAACGAGCGAAAGTTCGGGATTGGTGCGCATTCGTACCTTGAGAACTCAACAGTGTGCCACAAGTCAATGCCAATTAACCTCGTCCTCGAGGGGCTACGAAAGTAGTGCTTTGAGGCGAAATTCCTTTGGTAAAAGACAGTAACTAAAGCTAGTTACGTCATTTGCCAGATCAAGCATCTATGGAGAGTTTGATCCTGGCTCAGGACGAACGCTGGCGGCGTGCTTTACACATGCAAGTCGAACGGTGAAGTTCCTTCGGGAATGGATCAGTGGCGAACGGGTGAGTAACACGTGGGCAATCTGCCCCTCACTGTGGGATAACTCCGGGAAACCGGGGCTAATACCGCATATGGAAACCTGGTGGCATCACCGGGTTTGGAAAGTTTTTCGGTGAGGGATGAGCCCGCGGCCTATCAGCTTGTTGGTGAGGTAATGGCTCACCAAGGCGACGACGGGTAGCCGGCCTGAGAGGGCGACCGGCCACACTGGGACTGAGACACGGCCCAGACTCCTACGGGAGGCAGCA
>CAIMVH010000129.1 GCA_903844855.1 uncultured Actinomycetes bacterium
ACTGTTATTGCACTCGTCATGCAGAACGTTGATTCATCTGTCACTGTTTCTTCAAAGCGCGGACTCTTCGGCACCAAGCTCACTTCGGTCAATGATTCTGATCATCCAAATGCCACATACATTCCAGCGGCGAATGAAGTTGCTCGTCACATTGCTAAGAATCGTGGTGGCACTGCTGGTGGAAATGTCGGTGATCTCATCAACGCACCGTTCACTGCGCACTTTGTGGGTGGGTGCGTCATCAGTGATGACCCCACTCGTGGCGTTGTGGATCCCTACCACCGTGCATGGAATTACCCCACGATGCATATCGTCGATGGATCCACCGTGACTGCAAATCTCGGGGTGAATCCTTCACTCACCATCACCGCACAAGCAGAGCGTGCCTTCTCGCTCTGGCCCAACAAGGGTGAAGTGGATCCACGACCTACGCAGGGAAGCGCATACGTGGAAGTAAATAAGGTGAAACCAAATAGCCCATTCGTCCCAGAGCACGCTTCAGGCGCACTGCGCTAAAAGAGATTAGCCGCCAGATTTGCGACGGAACATCTGTGGCTTATTGGCATCAGATTGTGAGCCACGAACGCCACCGGCTGCCGAAGGACCAGCACCCAGATTCGGGCCATGTCCTTGTTTCTTGGCGAGCGCCTCGAGGAATCGATCCTTCACGGGATCGCCGGTGCGCTTGATCTCGGGGGCCGGCTTCTCGGCTGCGGCCTTCTCAACAGGAGCCTTCTCAGCCACAGGCTTCAACTCAGCCTTCTTCGCTGGGGCAGCTTTCTTTGCCGGAGCCTTCTTTGCAGGTGCTTTCTTCGCTTCAGCCATGCGCCTAACTTACTACCTCACTGGGCTTGGGCCGATGTATTCAATAGCTATCACAGCTAAATCGGACCTGGAGGAGTACCTCCAAAGAATCCACCAAGTTTTTGAACCTGCAAATACCTCGATTAAGAAACCAGGAGTGCCATCTTCTAAGTTGAAGACTTTGCGCCTCGCCCAACGAGTCAAGTGTTCGATAGCTCAACGCTCTAACGCCTGATTCAGCGCTCGGTAATCATGAGATTGCGGAGAGTGACTCAGGTAATCAAGTGTGTGGCCTGCTTCCGACGAATAGTCGAAACAGACCAAAAATCACCTCTCTTGATAGACCTCACGGATTTGCAAAGGTTCGGGACCCAAGTTGCGTACAGGGCGCAGAGATCTCAATTCGGGGCCTTCGCTCATGGCACGCGAGATTCGGGCTTGGAATGCGTCGCTCATGGCAAATGCCGCACTGGGATTGGTGGCGGGATCGAGCCACACATATTTTTCATGGCCTTCGGAATTTGATATCAATTCGTAAAGTCCAGGCCCGAGATCATCCATGGCGGCAGGTTAGTGAACCGAGCACAGAAGTACAATTGCCATTTCCACAGCGGTAACAGAGAGTGAAATTAGTTAATAAGTGAAGCAGCGATCTCGCGTACATCGCTGGTGAAGTTAACGCCTAATACTTTACGAGCCAGTGACACATCGGCCACTAGTTCGCCAATGTCACCTGCACGTCGCTCCACAAACTCTGGCTCGAGCGAACTACCCGTGAGATCCAAGAGGGTGCGCACTACTTCAAGCACCGATGAACCCGTCCCTGTACCGATATTCATCACTGCAGGAAGTTCACCTTTCACCAACATTTCAGCAGCAATCAAGTGTGCATCTGCAATATCGCGCACATGTACGTAGTCTCGGATACATGTGCCATCCGGCGTCTCGTAATCGTTTCCGAAAATCTTGGGTCGTTCATTCTCTTCAATATTGCTCAAGATGATAGGAAAGAGATTCGCTACCGAGTCATCGCGTAACTCAACGGCGTCAGAACCAGCAACATTGAAGTAGCGCAGACTACAGGTCGCCATGTCAAGTGCGCGATATCGATCCACAATTCCTTCAGCAGCTAACTTGGTTGCGCCATACGGTGATGCCGGAATTGCCACGTCGCTCTCAGAAACTCGTGCGATGCCTGACTCACCATAAACCGCGGCAGAAGATGAATTTACGAAATACTTCACACCACATGCATGTGCGGCGGCGAGTACCGTCTCTGTTCCCACCACATTGGTGAGTTCATACAACTCAGGGTTCTCTACTGATTCCGCGACCGACTTCTTCGCGGCCAAGTGCACCACACCAGTAATGCCATGTTCGCGAAGAGTGGAAGCCAGGAGATCGCCATCGAGGATGCTTCCCACGACTAGTGGCACTCCAGCGGGCACACGAGATTTCTTACCAGTCGAAAGATCATCGAAGACCACCGTTGAATGACCGGAAGCGGCGAGCGCGCGCACGACATGTGAACCGATATAGCCGGCGCCGCCGGTGATCAACCAGGTCATCCGCGCTCCTTTCATCGGTTAAGAGGAAGATACTCCCCGAGTAGAACCAGCGATCTAGAAGTCGAGTGGTTTGCCAAGCGAACGCCAGTCGCCAGTGCCACCGGCAATGTTCACTGCTTCAAAGCCTTGGCTCTCAAGCCAGGTAGCTACTTGGAAAGAACGTCCACCGGATTCGCAGATCACAAAGATCTCTTCATCGCGTGGAAGGTCTTGTACGCGGGCGGGAATGGTCGACATCACGATGAGCTCAGCACCGGGCACATGGCCGGTCTGCCACTCATCGACGCCCCGCACATCAATCAAGGCGATGGGGCCAGAAGCTAGTAAACCTTCGAGCTCGTTGACATCTATTTCACGCATGTAACAAGCCTACCCGAGGATTAGTTGAAGCTACTTCTTCTTAAACCCCTTAGGACACTTCGGCGATACGGCAGTGACCTTCTTGCTCAGAGTGCCTTTCACGCAAGTGATGGTGGTCGCTTTCACAACCTGTTTAGCTACCGGCTTCGGGGTGGTCACTGGCTTGGTCACTACAGGCGCCAATATGGGTGTTTCCACCATGGGATAGATCGGATCGCCAGTGATCACGGAGTAAACAGCTACCGCCTCATCCGGCACCCACTGCTTAATTCGAATGAACTTCCCTTCGTCACTCTGTGTCATCAGGTAAGCCGTCTTGGTCTCCCCGACGATATCTACACAGTCACTTCCATCTTTCTTGCCACAGCGTTGCCACTGAGTAGCGACAGGTTTGCTGGTGCCATTCCAATACGCACTTGAAGCCGTATAAGTGAGTCCCACAATTCCGAAGCCCGTGATAGAAGGAGTACTCATCAATATTGCGTTGGGCTCTACAGAGGGCGAAAGTCGGCTATACACGATTGATGTTCCGACTCGGTTCGTCGCCGTCACTCGAGCTCGCAGCAGCTTGAGTGAATCGCCAAAAACGGGAGAGTAGTTGCTCAGTGTTGCGCCTTTGATATCGACGCAATCTGCCCCACTTGGAACGGTACAAGATTGCCATTGATAGGAATATGTGGGAGCCGGAGCTCCCTTCCACACACCACTTGTTATTGAAATCGAGTATGAAACATGAGCATATCCAGTCATGAGCGGAAGCTCAGTGTTCACGGGAACCGACTGTGGTGAGACCAATGCACTCATCGCGCTTGGGACGATGATTCCACCAAGATTATTTTGAACAGTCGCTAAGAATCGAAGTGAGGAACCGACATCACTGGGAGAAATAAAATAACTCCCGTTGGTCGCCCCCACGATTGATTCACATGCTGACAGCATTCCTCCTGGACATCTTTGCCATTGATATGCAATTGTCGGCGCTGGATAGGCAACGTAGGTACTAAGAATTGCTGTGACTGTTTCGTTCTC
>CAIMVH010000130.1 GCA_903844855.1 uncultured Actinomycetes bacterium
CATCAGCAAGAACTGCCTCGAGCGCTAAGACATTCTCACGCATGGATCCGTAGCGCACGGTGGTAGTTCCGGCTGCCCCAGTGGCCGCCATACCTCCCAGGGTGGCATCGGCACCTGGGTCGACCGAGAAGAAAAGGCCCACTTTATTTAGATTTTCGTTGAGTGCCATTCGATGAACACCTGGTTGGACTCTGACCAATAAATCCTCGGATCGAACTTCTAAGATTTCATTCATATGAGTCATGTCAAGACTTATACCGCCATAGATGGGAAGCACATGACCTTCCAAAGAGGATCCGGCTCCAAACGCTACGACTGGAATGCGATTCGTGTTGCAGTAAGCAAGGATTTTTGAAACGTCTTCAGTTGAATGCGGCGTGACAACTGCGGATGGTTTCACGGGTGGAAATGCAGATTCGTCACGGCCATGCTGATCCAATACCGAATCATTAGTTGAGATTTCACCCGAAAACAGCCGTCGAAGTTCGTCTAACTGAGCGGCGGTAACCTCTATTCGTGACTTTAGATCCACGTCAGGCTCCATCATAATTCTTGGAGCAAGAGCTGATTAGCGTCTGCTTTCGCAATTGCTCACAAGTTAGCATGAGGGCATTTTGATATGTCGTTTATCTAACTCCTCGATTGTTGTCACGCCCAAGAGCTTCATGGTGCGTACAAGTTCTTGGCTGAGTATCTCGACGGCTCGTTTGACGCCGCCTTGACCACCGGCCATGAGGCCATATAAGTAGGAGCGACCGACCCAGACGAAGTCTGCCCCCAAAGCAAGCGCAGCTGCAATATCGCCGCCGTGGGTGATGCCGGTATCTAGGTGAACTTCTGCGCGTCCAGCCACCAGTTCGACGACTTCTTGAAGTTGCGCCAGCGGTGGAACAGCGCGATCCATTTGGCGTCCACCGTGATTAGAAAGAATTATCGCGTTTGCCCCGAGTTCTACGCACTTAATTGCGTCTTCAGGTGTCTGAATACCTTTTATTACGAGTGATCCACCCCAGCGTTCACGAATCCACTCGAGATCTTCAAATGTGACTGAAGGATTGAAGAGCGCATCAAGCATCTCGGCCACAGTGCCATTCCAGGAGGACATGGCGGCGAATTCGAGTGGAGGAGTGGTGAGATAGTTCGCCAGCCAGCCAGGTTTCTTGCAGAAATCAATTAACGAGCGAAAGGTTAATGATGGTGGGATGGTCAATCCGTTGCGAGCATCTCGGAGTCGAAGACCTGAGACCGGGACGTCGACTGTGAGAACTAAAGTATCAACGCCTGCGGCCTTGGCTCTATCGATCGTCTCAAGATTTCGTTCCATGTCCTTGAGCATGTAGAGCTGGAACCAGTTGGTTCCCTTGGGGGCCCCAGCTACTACGTTCTCGATGGATGTAGTGCCGAGGGTTGAGAGTACGTAGGGGATGTTAAATTCTGCAGCGACTTGGGCAACAGCTACTTCTCCGGCTGCGTGCATCATTCGGGTAAAACCCGTGGGCGCAAAGCCAAATGGTAGGTCGAATGTGTGGCCTAGCGATGTGGTTCTCGTGGAGGC
>CAIMVH010000131.1 GCA_903844855.1 uncultured Actinomycetes bacterium
GCCCTCACCTTTGCTGCGTCCGCGGCCACCAACACCTGGACACTGGCGGCGATCAGCGCTGGAGTGGTGGTCGTTTCGCTCACCTGCCGAGGTGATGGCCCTTGGCGCCATTCAATAAACTATGCGATTTATCTAGCCACCACCCTGCTCGTCATTCGTCTTGTTATCGCAATTCTCTTTGGCGCCAACATTCCTGGGCACGCGCTCTTCACTCTGCCTAGTACTCACCTTCCCCAATGGCTCTCCGGAATCAGTCTGGGCGGTCCAGTAACGACCGAAAAAATCCTGCTCATCCTCCGCGAAGGAGCGAAGTTGGCCACGCTGGTGATCATCTTTGGCGCAGCTTCTTCGCTCACCCAACCAAAGGAATTATTGAAATCACTCCCTCGAGCGCTGCACGAGGCTGGCGTCATCGTGGTGGTTTCTACAACTTTCTTGCCACAGATCGTAGCGAGCATCAAGAGAATTAGGACAGCACAGAGATTGCGTGGAAGTCGTGGAAGTCGTGGGCTTTCACTTACTCGCGTGCTCATACCCGTCATTGAAGATGCACTGACAAAGTCACTAGACCTAGCAGCAGCCATGGAGAGCCGTGGCTACGGACAAATGGCGGAAAAGCATGGACGGCGAGTAAGCGCCTCAATGCTCCTCATTGGGTTACTTGGAATAGTGGCTGGCATTTATCTCCTTTTGATACCTACCTCATTTATCAACTTCCCCTGGGCAGTGCTTGCGGTAGCTGCGGCGATCTCAGTTATCGGCCTATGGCTCAGTGGAAAGAATTTGCGCCTCACCGTTTACCG
This sequence comes from uncultured Actinomycetes bacterium, assembly GCA_903844855.1. GTDB lineage: Bacteria > Actinomycetota > Actinomycetes > Nanopelagicales > Nanopelagicaceae. The sequence goes on from CAIMVH010000131.1 coordinate 804, forward strand.
TCCGATCAAATGGAATTTAGAAGCCATCGCACTGCCGATCCTCGGAGTCAGTGTCGCAACCGCTGCAGGCACATTGATTCACACCAATGCTGCATTGGTATCCATCCTGCTCCTTGTGTGTGCACCCGTCCTCTACCTGGGTCGTCAATCATGATCTCACTCACAAACACCTCACTTCGTTATCAGGGAGATGCAGTATTTGCCGATGTCAATCTAGAAATTTTGGCTGGGGAATTCGTATTGCTCATGGGAGCCACCGGCTCGGGCAAGTCCTCACTTTTGCGAGTCATGAATGGTCTCACTCCACATCTCACTGGCGGAGAACTCACTGGAGACGTACACGTCAACGACCGCTCAATCCGGAACCTACGTCCGCGAGATTTGGCAGCATCGATTGGCTATATCGGCCAAGATCCACTTGCTGGATTTGTTTCAGACCGTGTAGAGGACGAACTCGCCTTCACTATGGAGTCGCTGGGACTCTCCCCCGAAGTAATGCGCAAACGCGTGGAAGAGACGCTGGACTTGCTCGGCCTTAATGCCTTGCGCGCTCGATCTATGGCAACGCTTTCTGCAGGCGAACAACAGCGTGTGGCAATCGGTGCAGCTTTGACAGCTCACCCCAAAATCTTGTTACTTGATGAACCCACCAGTGCTCTTGACCCCACTGCTGCCGATGAAGTGCTGGCGCTACTCCAACGCCTCGTTCACGACGTGGGCATGACAATCATCATCGCCGAACATCGTCTTGAACGTGTGGTGCAGTACGTTGATCGCATTATTCATGTGCACGGAGATGGTCGCGTAACAATCAGTGACCCAATCACCGCGCTTCAAGAAAGCCAATTCGTACCGCCACTTATTGAACTAGCACGCCTGGAATCCTGGGATCCACTTCCACTGACCATTCGAGATGCACGACGTCTAGCAGAGACTCTTCGTGAGCGACTTGCGACTGCGTCGCCACCTGCAAAACGCCACAACACCTTCTTGCCCGCTGAAAAGTTTGCCCTGTGCGACAGCATTACTGTCACTTACGGAAAACGTGTTGCACTGCAAGATATCTCGCTCTCTTTTTCCCGCGGAACAATTTCTGCGGTGATGGGGCGAAATGGTGCGGGAAAGTCCACCCTGCTCGCCACTTTTGTGGGACTCAAGTCGCCCGACAGAGGCGCACTTACCTTAGGCGGCCATAAACCGAGCGAACTCTCCAGCCACTCGCTCTCGCGCTTGGTGGGCTTCGTACCCCAAGAGCCAGGCGATCTACTCTTCAGCGAGTCAGTTACTGCGGAGTGCGCGGCAAACGATAAAGATCGCGGGCTCATTGCCGGCACCACGAGCAATTTGCTGAACATTATTACTCCAGAGATTGATCACCGCTTGCATCCAAGGGATCTTTCGGAGGGGCAGCGACTCGCCTTAGCACTCGCCGTAGTAGCTGCAGCAGAGCCACCACTCCTGCTACTCGATGAACCCACTCGCGGTTTGGATTACCAAGCCAAAGCTCGCCTTGGAAACATTTTGCGGAAATTAGCGAATGAAGGTCATGCCATCGTGTTGGCAACTCATGATGTCGAACTTGTTGCTGAGATTGCGGATCGCGTGATGGTTCTGGCAGAGGGTGAACTCGTGGCGGATGGCCACACTGACGAAGTTCTCACCGCATCTCCAGCTTTTGCCCCACAGATTCAAAAGATTTTGGCCCCTAGCAGATTCATGACAGTGCGCGACGTCGCTCACGCAGAACACCCACTGGCGTGAAGCGAAACAGCTTGGCACTTCTGCTCGTCGGCGTTATCGGCGTGGGCGCCTTCACGTGGCCGCTATTCATCTCCGCGTCCAGCCAAGTTCAAAATAGTGGTCACTGGCTCTTTCTATTTTTACTGCCGTTGGTGCTGGCAGTTGGAATATCAGCGATCACACATGAGCGCATCGACGTACGCGCAGTTGCACTCCTCGGAGTACTTATCGCTTTTGCCACCGCCCTCAGGACTGTCGGCGCTGGGCAGGCGGGTATCGAGCCCATCTGGCTACCGATCATTTTGGGTGCACGCGTTTTTGGCCGCGAATTCGCTTTCCTGTTGGGGACTCTCTCACTCTTTGCATCCGCACTTATTACCGGTGGCGTGGGACCCTGGTTGCCCTATCAGATGCTGGCCGCCGCCACTGTAGCTCTGGGCGCCGCCTCCCTTCCTAGATGCGGCGGCAGAGTAGAAATTTTCGTACTAGCCGGATACTCGATAGTCGCCTCTCTCGCTTATGGATTGTTGATGGACCTCCAATTCTGGCCGTGGCTGGGAGGCAATACCTCCATTTCTTATGTCGCAGGTGGCGCTCTCACTGAGAACGTACGTCACTTCTTGGTCTTTCATGCCACCACCGGATTGGCTTGGGATATACCTCGCGCGATATTTACCGCATTCCTAATTCTCACTTTAGGCACACCCATCATGCGCGCCCTGAAACGTGTGAATCGCCGTGCAGCTTTTAGCTCTAGCGAACGTGACTTTCAACGAGCGGAAATTTCGTAATAACCACATCGCTCAAACGCCCTCGTACATCAAGTGAGAGATGATCGCCCACCGCAAAGCCTGCATCGACGAGTGCTAATCCGATTCCAATCTTGAGGGTCGGAGAAAATGTTCCGCTCGTAAGTACTCCCACTATTTCACCACTTGAACTTTTGAGCTCCATGCCTGCCCGTGGAATTCCTCGATCCAGCGATGTGATGGCCCGGAGAACACGCTTCGCACCAGCTTCACGTTGCGCAAGCAGCGCAGTACGCCCCCAAAAGCTCTCTTTCTTCCAACCCACAGCCCAATTTGCACTTGCCTGTACCGGAGAAATATCAAGAGATAGTTCGTGTCCATGTAACGGGTAACCCATTTCAGTACGCAAGGTATCGCGAGCGCCTAGGCCACACGCTCGTCCGCCGAACTTGGTTGCACTTTCGATAAGAGAGCTCCATAAAGTTAATGCCCCTTCAGAAGCCGGCAAGAGTTCAAATCCATATTCGCCGGTGTACCCCGTACGGCAGACAATCAAAGGGATCAAATCACCGCTGGGAGCACTCCACGTCGTATCCACAAATGCCATGTACTCCAGTTCGTACGGGAGACCGAGATCTTTCATGACATCGACAGCCCGTGGACCTTGTACCGCGATGACTGCAAAATCTCGATGTTGATTAGTGACGGTGATTCCCGCAGGCGCAGCAGCCTGAAGTCGACGAACAACTTCGGTGGTATTGGAGGCATTGGGAATCAAAAAGACTTCTTCGTCACTGCGCAGATACTGAATGAGATCATCGACCACGCCGCCACTCTCATCGCAGCAGAGTGTGTACTGAGCCTCGCCAGCAGAGATGCGATCTAAATCATTGGTAAAGCAGGAATTAATAAACTCTCGCGCGCCAATTCCGGCTACCAGGGCTTTACCTAGGTGCGAGACGTCGAAAAGCCCCACCGCATTTCGAACTGCCTGATGTTCAGCGAGCACGCCACCGCCAATGGCAGCTGGGTACTCAATAGGCATCTCCCAGCCACCAAAATTGGCCATCTTTGCGCCGAGGGCGAGGTGCACTGCATGCAAGGGTGAGTAGAGGAGTGGAAGGGGTGATTCGCTCATGAGTTCCAGCCTAGAGGGTTGTCGGGTTAGGCTCTCCTCATGACAACGATCACTCTTGCACCTAAAGGTTCTCTTGCCGGCTCAGGAAGTAGCCAGGCCCTTGTTATCGGTCTAGCTCAGAACGAAAAGGGTCTCGTTCTTGAGACGGGCACCGCTCAGATCGATGAGACCGATCTCCTTGAAGCCCTCCACGATCTCGGCGCCACCGGCAAGAGCGATGAAGTCATCAAGTTGCCTGGCACCACTTCTAAGTTGCTCGTTATTACTGGTCTCGGAAAGCATCATGCTCGCGGCGCCTACCCGCATGAAGTCTTGCGCCGCGCTGCTGGAGCAGCCGCCCGCGCACTTGCAGGAATTGAGAGCGCTGCTTTTGCGCTGCCTTGCGCAAAATTACCGGCGGTTGCCGCGATCGCCGAAGGAGCGCTCCTCGGTGCATACACCTTCGATGACTTCCGCGGATCCACTAAGACAGATCGTAAAGCCTCACTCGCATCAGTAACGATCCTTTCACCACTTGCCGGCACGGCCCCGGCGCGTAAAGTAATCGCTCGCGCGAGTGCAATCGCAGATGCCGTCCACCTCACTCGCAACTTGATCAACATGCCTCCAAGCCATCTCACACCCATCTCATTCGTTGATCACATCCGCCCGCTTGCAAAGAGCGCCGGCGTAAAAGTGGAAGTCCTTGACGAGGCTGCGCTTCGTAAAGGTGGGTATGGGGGCATCATCGGTGTTGGGCAAGGAAGTGCCAATCCCCCGCGACTCCTCCGCCTCACCTACACACCCACGCGATCAAAGGCTCACCATGCCTATATCGGCAAAGGCATCACATTCGATACTGGTGGAATTGCATTGAAGCCTGCCGCTGGAATGGAAGCGATGAAATCCGACATGAGCGGTGCTGCTGCTGTCTGTGCAGCGATCATCGCGATTGCCCAACTCAAACTTCCCATCACCATTGACGCATGGGCCGCACTCGCCGAGAACATGCCCAGCGACACTGCCACACGCCCAAGTGATGTCCTCACCACATACGGCGGGCGCACAGTTGAAGTACTCAATCCCGACGCTGAAGGCCGCCTCGTGCTCGCTGATGCCATGATGCGTGCCCAAGAACTTGGCAACAAGGGCAGCAAGCGGCTCGACGCGATGGTAGACGTGGCCACACTTACCGGCGCTCAAGAAGTCGCCCTCGGAAAGCGCACCAGTGCGATCATGGGTAACGATGAAGCATTGACCGAGGCTTTCTTGGCAGCTGCCGAGGAGGCGGGCGAGTCCTTCTGGCCGATGCCGCTTCCGCAGGAGTTGCGAGCCTCTCTCGACTCTCCCATCGCCGATATCGCCAATATCGGTGACCGCTACGGTGGCATGCTGACGGCAGGCCTCTTCCTTAAGGAGTTTGTGCAGGAAGATCAGCCCTGGGCCCACCTCGATATCGCTGGTCCAGCCTTCAATACGGCCGCCCCACACGGTTATACCCCGGTGGGCGGGACAGGTGTGGCCGTTCGCACCCTCATTCGACTAGCAGAAGCGTCTAGCGGGCGTTGAAATAGGTGGCAGGATTACCTCAGTAGGTGTTGGGCGAGAGATCTGGGAGCAACGCGTGGCCGAGCAATTTGATGTAGTCATCTTGGGTGGCGGCAGTGGTGGGTACGCCTGCGCTCTGCGATCAGCCCAACTCGGCATGAATGTGGTCCTCATCGAAAAGGATCTCCTAGGCGGAACTTGCCTACACCGCGGCTGCATCCCCACCAAGGCGCTTCTTCACTCTGCAGAGATTGCCGACAACACACGCGATGCCGCGCACTTTGGCGTGAATGCGCAATTCCACTCAATTGACATGCTTGGAGTCAATGCCTACAAAGATGGCGTCATCACGAAACTTCACAAAGGTTTGCAAGGACTCGTCAAAAGCCGCAACATCACCTACGTCGAAGGCGCCGGCAAACTCGTTGCAAAAGATACTGTCGAAGTAAATGGCGTGAAGTACACCGGCAAGAACGTAGTCCTAGCTACAGGTTCAGTGCCTAAGTCTTTGCCCGGCCTTGAGATCGATGGCAAGCGAGTTATCACCAGTGATCACGCACTCAAGCTGGAATCAGTTCCTGGAAGCGTCATCATTCTTGGTGGTGGCGTCATCGGTTGTGAATTTGCCAGCGTATGGAAATCTTTCGGCTCCGACGTCTCTATCGTTGAAGGACTCCCCCATCTCGTACCCGCCGAAGATGAATCAAGCAGCAAGCTGCTAGAACGCGCTTTCCGTAAGCGTGGCATCAACTTTGAACTCGGTGTGAAGTACGCCAGTCACAAGGTCAGCGCCGATAACGTGACTGTCACATTGGAAAACGGCAAGGAAATCACAGCAGATCTGCTCCTCGTCGCCGTAGGTCGCGGTCCCGTCTCGCAAAACCTTGGTTACGAAGAAGTGGGTATCGCCATGGATCGTGGATACGTGCTAGCCGACGAAAAGTGCCGCACCAACGTGGCCGGCGTCTTCGCCGTCGGAGATCTCATTCCTACCTTGCAACTTGCCCACGTCGGTTTCGGCGAAGGCATTCTGGTAGCCGAAGAAATTGCCGGACTCAACCCACGTCCCATCAACTACGCCGGTGTACCTCGCGTCACTTACTCCGAGCCAGAAGTTGCTTCGGTGGGACTCACCACTGCACAAGCAAAAGCCGCGGGACACGATGTCGTGGAACTTAATTACGACCTTGCTGGAAATGGCAAGGCACAAATTCTCCGCACCGCCGGCTCCATCAAACTCGTCGGTCAAAAGAATGGCCCTGTTCTTGGCGTACATATGGTGGGCTCTCGCGTGGGAGAACTCCTTGCCGAGGCTCAGCTCATTTTCAATTGGGAAGCAGAGGCGATCGATGTCGCCTCTCTTATCCATGCCCACCCCACTCTCTCCGAAGCGGTCGGTGAAGCGCATATGGCGCTCGCTGGCAAGCCACTTCACGCCCACGGTTAAGCAATAAGGAGCAAAGATGTCTTATTCAGTGGTGATGCCTGCACTCGGCGAAAGCGTAACCGAGGGCACCGTGACGCGTTGGCTCAAGAATGAAGGGGACTCGATCGCGGTCGACGAACCATTACTTGAAGTCTCTACCGACAAAGTAGATACCGAGATCCCTTCACCTGTTGCTGGTGTCTTAAAGAAAATTGTTGTAGCGATCGATCAAACCGTCGGCGTTGGCGTTGAATTGGCAATCATTGAAGACGGCAGTGCTGCAGCATCCGTTGCAGCTCCAGCACCCGTTGCAGCACCAGCACCCGTTGCAGCACCAGCACCCGTTGCAGCACCAGCACCCGTTGCAGCACCAGC
>CAIMVH010000132.1 GCA_903844855.1 uncultured Actinomycetes bacterium
CTACGAAAAGTCGCGCAGCAAAGTCGATCTGGAATCCATCGCCACACGTGAACGTGTTACCCGTCATGACGTGAAGGCACGCATCGAAGAATTTAACGCGCTCGCCGGTCACGAAGCGATTCATACCGGAATGACGAGCCGCGATCTCACCGAGAACATAGAACAACTGCAGATCAAGCGCTCTCTTGAGTTGGTGCGCAATCGCACCGTGGCGCTACTCCACTCACTCGGCGAATTATCGGCCACCTACGCAGAGCAACCGATCTCTGGTCGTTCACATAACGTGCCGGCACAGATGACCACTCTCGGAAAGCGTTTCGCAAATGCCGCCCAAGAGAGCCTCATCGCATTTGAACGCATCGAATCATTCCTCTCGCGTTACCCCATGCGCGGAATCAAAGGCCCAGTAGGAACTGCCCAAGATGCACTCGATCTCTTCGATGGAGACGAAGAAAAGTTCGCGAAGTTAGAAGAGCGCATCGCTGCACACCTGGGTTTTGAACGCACTCTCATCTCTGTGGGTCAGGTGTATCCGCGTTCCCTTGATTACGAAGCACTCACCGCACTTGTGCAACTCGCATCTGGCCCGTCATCACTTGCTACCAGCATTCGTTTGATGGCCGGCGCCGAACTTGTCACCGAAGGTTTCGCTGATGGCCAAGTGGGTTCCTCCGCGATGCCACACAAGATGAATACGCGTTCCTGCGAACGTATCAACGGACTTGCAGTAGTACTTCGTGGTTATGCGCAGATGATCGCGGAGATCTCGGGTGATCAATGGAACGAAGGCGATGTCTCTTGTTCCGTAGTGCGCCGCGTTGCACTCGCTGACGCGTTCTACGCTATCGACGGATTACTCGAAACCACCCTCACCGTTCTTAAAGAGTTTGGCGCTTTCCCTGAAGTCATCTCACGTGAGATCGAGCGTTACTTGCCGTTCTTAGCGACCACCAAGATCCTCATGGCATGTGTGAAGGCCGGCACCGGTCGCGAAGGTGCCCATGAAGCGATCAAGGAACATGCAGTCGCCGTGGCATTAGAGATGCGCGCTGGTCGCAGTAGTAACGATCTCCTTGATCGACTCGCAGGTGATGCGCGCGTACCACTCGATCGCGCCGCACTCGACGCACTCCTTGCGACACCACTGGAATTCACCGGCGCTGCGCGCTCGCAAACTAAAGCGATCATCGACGCGGTCAACACCGTGACAAAGCGATATCCGGATGCGGCGAAGTACCGCGCCGGCGCCATCCTCTAATCGTGAAGCCCACAGAGTGAGTGGCTTCGGACCTGCAGGTCCACCACCTGCCATTGCAATTCCCGGGTGGCAACATATCCGCACCGGGAAAGTACGCGATCTCTACCGCAACGATGCCGGACACATACTTATGGTGGCGAGTGATCGCATCTCCGCCTTCGACTGGGTGTTACCCACTCCCATTCCCAACAAAGGCATCGTTCTTACGCAGCTCTCGCTCTGGTGGTTTAAGCAGATCGCGGACATTGTGCCCAATCATGTGATCTCAACTGATGTCCCTCAAGAAGTTAATAAGCGTGCGGTCATATGTGAAGAACTCACCATGTTTCCAGTTGAGTGTGTAGTTCGCGGATATCTCACTGGTTCCGTATTATTATCATACAAAGAGAGTGGCACGGTCTGCGGCATCGCTCTTCCACCCGGCCTCGTTGATGGAAGTGAATTACCCGAACCCATTTTTACTCCCGCGATGAAAGCAGAAGTGGGCGAACACGACGAAAACGTGTCATTCGATCGCGTCATTGATCTCATCGGCATCGAAGATGCGAACACTCTTCGCACACTTTCCATTGCGATATACAAACGCGCGGAATCCATTGCGAAAGGGCGCGGCATTATTCTCGCCGACACTAAATTTGAATTTGGCCGAAACTCTGCAGGTGTGATCACACTGGGAGATGAAGCCCTCACCCCTGATTCTTCACGGTTTTGGCAATTGACGGAGTGGAAGCCTGGTCAGGCGCAACCTTCCTATGACAAACAATTTCTCCGTGACTGGTTAGCAAAATCAGAGTGGGATAAGAACGGTGAACTCCCACCACCCGAACTTTCACGCGTAGTCATTGCCGAGACCCAAAGTAAGTACACAGAGTCATACCTGAGGATAACTGGGAAGATGTTTTAAGTTAAAGATCGACGAGACGGAAGACGGGGATGGTGCGCGAAGTGCGTTGCGCATACGATCTAAAGAATCGCCAATCGAGA
>CAIMVH010000133.1 GCA_903844855.1 uncultured Actinomycetes bacterium
GTCTGCGCGGCCCTTGCGAACCAGCTGCGAGATAGTTGGCACTATCGCTCCTTCGTGTCGGAACTGCTCTTCACTCTGTACTGCTCTTCACTCTTACTTCGCCTACCCCCGCGGTCGGGTGTGTCGCACATTTCCCGCAAAGACGCAATCTCTCTTTCGATCGATTGCCCGCTGATCGGAAGACCAGCATCTCAGCAGCCCAGCCGCCCAGCAGCACCGCAGGCTAGCCGAGCCGACTTCCCGAGGTCAAAACTCGGTGAGTCGGCTCAGCTGGCCTGACTGAAACTTGCTGAAATTTGCTGGACTTACCCGCGGAATTCGAACTCGTCGAGGCGGACAGCCTCACCCGAGCCAGATCCAAAGGCGTTGTAGTCGTAATCGTCATAAGTGGCCATGGAGTAGACCGCCGCCTTCGCCTCTTCGGTCGGTTCGACCTTAATGTTGCGATAACGGGGCAAACCGGTACCAGCCGGGATCAACTTACCGATAATGACGTTCTCCTTGAGGCCGAGGAGCGGATCGCTCTTGGCGCCAAGGGCGGCATCGGTCAGGACTCGCGTGGTCTCCTGGAAGGAGGCGGCAGAGAGCCATGATTCGGTGGCCAAGGAGGCCTTGGTGATACCCATGAGCTCGGGGCGACCCGAGGCCGGGGTGCCGCCGGCAGCTACTACGCGACGGTTCTCGGTCTCGAAGTTGGCGCGGTCGACGAGCTCTCCTGGAAGAAGATTCGCCTCCCCCGACTCGATGACTGTGACGCGCTTGAGCATCTGACGGACGATGACCTCGATGTGCTTATCGTGGATCGATACGCCCTGTGAGCGGTAGACCTCTTGCACCTCTTGAACGAGGTGCTTTTGAACTTCGCGTGGACCGAGGATGCGCAAGACCTGCTTAGGATCGATGGCACCGACTACCAACTTCTGACCGACGATGACATGGTCACCTTCACCGACGATGAGACGTTGACGCTTAGAGACTGGGTAAGCAATCTCTTCGCTGCCATCATCTGGAACGACCACGATCTTGCGGAGCTTGTCCGTGTCTTCGATCTTGATGCGACCTGCAGCCTCAGAGATCGGAGCCACACCCTTGGGAGTGCGTGCTTCGAAGAGCTCGACGATACGTGGCAGACCGTGCGTGATATCTCCACCGGTATCAACGCCACCGGTGTGGAAGGTACGCATGGTGAGCTGAGTTCCGGGCTCGCCGATTGATTGGGCAGCGATGATGCCGACAGCCTCGCCGACATCGACGCGCTTGCCCGCAGCAAGTGAGCGACCGTAACAAGCAGCGCAGCTACCGATTTTGGCATCGCACGTGAGTACCGAACGAACGCGTATTTCGTGCACGCCTCCGGCAATTAACGCATCGATTACTACGTCACCCAAGTCAGTATCCGCAGTTGCCACGGTGGTGCCGTTGACAACAACATCTTCTGCAAGTGTCCGTGAGTAAACCGCGGTTTCAACGTGCTCGAGTTTGGTCAACTTGCCATTGATCTCTTCCGCAATAGCGATAGGGAGCGAACGATCCGTTCCACAATCTTCTTCGCGGATGATGACATCTTGGGAAACGTCAACGAGACGACGGGTGAGGTAACCAGAATCTGCCGTACGAAGCGCAGTATCTGCAAGGCCCTTACGAGCACCGTGTGTTGAGATGAAGTACTCAAGTACCGAGAGACCTTCACGGAAGTTGGACTTGATGGGGCGAGGAATGATTTCACCCTTAGGGTTTGCCACCAGACCGCGCATACCGGCGATCTGACGGACCTGCATCATATTTCCGCGAGCACCTGAATAAACCATCATCCAGACCGGGTTAGTGCGAGGGAAGTGATCTTCCATCTCCTTCGCAACTTCGCTAGTGGCTTGAGTCCAGATCTCAATGAGCTCTTGACGGCGCTCATCGTCAGTGATGAGGCCCTTCTCATATTGAGATTGCACCTTCTCAGCGCGAGTTTCGTAAGCCTCGAGAATTTCAAGCTTGCGAGGTGGCGTCACAACATCTTCGATGCTGATCGTGACACCGGCGCGAGTTGCCCAATAGAAACCAGCCGACTTAAGAGCATCCAAAGTTTGTGCAACAACAACCTTGGGGTAGCGCTCAGCAAGATCGTTCACGATGGCACCAAGTTGCTTCTTGGTGATGTCGTAATCGACGAATGGATAGTCAGATGGCAGGGTCTCATTGAAGAGCACGCGACCAAGTGTGGTTTCGAGAGTAAATGCTTCGCCTGCTTCGTAACCTTCTGGAGCAACCCAACCCTTTGGTGGCACAGTGCCTGGGGCGGTGCGAATCTTGATCTGCGCCTGCAAGTGCAGTGAACCAAGATCGAAGGACATCAAAGCCTCTGAAGTCGAAGAGAATGCGCGACCCTCTCCATTGAGATCAGCATGCTTTGAAGTAAGGAAGTAGATACCGAGCACCATGTCTTGCGTAGGCGAAGTGATCGGGCGACCAGATGCCGGCGAAAGAATGTTGTTGCTTGAAAGCATCAAGATGCGAGCTTCAGCTTGCGCTTCAGCAGAGAGCGGAAGGTGAACTGCCATCTGATCGCCGTCGAAGTCTGCGTTGAATGCAGTACATACGAGCGGGTGAATCTGAATGGCCTTACCTTCAACCAGTTGTGGCTCGAACGCTTGAATACCAAGGCGGTGAAGCGTAGGTGCGCGGTTGAGCATTACTGGGTGCTCTGCAATGACTTCTTCGAGAACATCCCAGACCACGGAGCGAGCGCGCTCGACCATACGCTTTGCAGACTTGATGTTCTGCGCATGATTGAGATCGACAAGACGCTTCATGACGAATGGCTTAAAGAGTTCGAGAGCCATCTGCTTTGGCAAACCGCATTGGTGCAACTTAAGTTGCGGACCAACGACGATGACCGAACGACCTGAGTAATCGACGCGCTTTCCGAGCAAGTTTTGACGGAAACGGCCTTGCTTACCCTTGAGCATGTCGGAGAGCGACTTCAACGGACGGTTCCCTGGGCCAGTAACTGGGCGGCCACGGCGACCGTTGTCGAAGAGTGCATCGACTGCTTCTTGAAGCATGCGCTTCTCGTTGTTCACAATGATCTCAGGAGCACCAAGATCAAGAAGGCGCTTCAAACGGTTGTTGCGGTTGATGACGCGGCGATAGAGATCGTTGAGATCTGAAGTCGCAAAGCGACCACCGTCGAGTTGCACCATCGGACGAAGATCCGGCGGAATAACTGGAACGCAATCAAGCACCATGCCATCAGGTGAGTTAGTGGTGGTGAGGAATGAGGAGACGACCTTGAGACGCTTGAGCGAACGGGTCTTCTTCTGTCCCTTGCCATTGCGGATCGAATCACGAAGCTTGACGGATTCGGCTTCAAGATCAAAAGAGCGAAGGCGTGACTGAATCGCAGCCGCACCCATGCCGCCCTTGAAGTACATGCCGAACCGATCGCGCATTTCGCGGTAGAGGTTCTCATCGCCTTCGAGATCTTGAACCTTGAGGTTCTTAAAGCGCGCCCATACTTCGTCGAGACGATCGAGCTCGCGTTGCGCACGATCACGGACAGCCTTGAGCTCGCGCTCGCCAGCTTCCTTTACCTTGCGACGAACATCGGCCTTAGCGCCATCGCCTTCCAACTCAGCAAGATCTTGCTCGAGTTTGGTTTGACGAGTGGTGAGATCTGCATCGCGACGATCTTCTAGGTTCTTGCGATCCTTTTGAACGCGCTTCTCAAGATCTGGAAGATCGTTGTGGCGACCAGCCTCGTCGACTTCGGTGATCATGTAAGCAGCGAAGTAGATGACCTTCTCAAGATCTTTTGGAGCGAGATCAAGAAGGTAACCCAAACGGCTTGGCACACCTTTGAAGTACCAAATGTGCGTCACTGGAGCAGCGAGTTCGATATGACCCATGCGCTCACGACGTACCTTTGCGCGCGTTACTTCAACGCCGCATCGCTCACAGACGATGCCTTTGAAGCGAACGCGCTTGTACTTACCGCAGTAGCA
>CAIMVH010000134.1 GCA_903844855.1 uncultured Actinomycetes bacterium
CCGGTGGTGTTGTTGATCGCAATGGCACTCCTTCTGCAATCCGATGGATTAAGCCAGGAGATATTCCACCAGTCATCATTGATATGGCGTGCACTGGACCCAAGACCATTCAACTAGCCGCAGACATCGCAGACCGCGTTTCCTTTGCTGTGGGTAGTAATCCTGAGCGCATTCAATGGGCGATGGATGTATTCAACGCGCGCATGGCAGAGAACGGACGCGATCGTAATTCTGTTTCTGTAGGCGCGTATGTAAACCTGGTCTGCGACAACGACAAAGCACGTGCGATCAGTCTTGCCCGCACGTGTGCTGGTCTCGTAGCCCACTTCTCCGGAATGGAGCACTCTCCTACCGATCATCTTCCTGGTGAAATTAAGGGATACGCCAACACGTTGAAATCGCAGTACGACATGGCACACCACGGTCAAGAAGAAGGCACCCACCTTCAACTTATTGACGAAGATTTCATTCAATGGATCGCGATCGTCGGCGGGCCCAATGAGTGCATCGACAAGCTCGGTCACCTGATCAACGACATTGGTCTCCAACACATTTCTTTGCTCGGTGGCTCCCCAGTGGCGCAACCTCATGGTCCACGCGTCACTGGCGCCGTAGACACCATGGAACTCTTCGCCGAGAAGGTCCTCCCGGTCTTCAACTCCTAAGCAAGGGCACCTAGACTTGCTCGTATGAGAGCAATCCAGATCACCCAGCCCGGCGGCCCCGAAGTACTCACCATCAGCGAGATCGAGCGCCCCAGCGCGGGCCCAGATCAGGCGGTCGTAGAAATCTCCCTTGCTGGCGTGAACTTCATCGATGTCTATCACCGGATTGGGCGCTACCCGAAACCCCTTCCCTTTGTTCCTGGAGCTGAAGGCGTGGGGGTCATCTCCGAACTCTGCCCCGATGCGCCGAGTGATCTACGCATTGGTGATCGTGTGGGTTGGGTGATGTCAACCGGTGGGTATGGCGAAGCAGTAGCGCTTACCGCCAATACTTTGATTCCACTTCCCGATGACATCTCAGATGAAGATGCGCTCGCACTTCTCTTGCAGGGAATGACGACGCATTACCTGGCGCATGATTCGTACACGATCACACCTGGTGATGTTGCCGTGGTGCACTCCGCCGCGGGTGGCGTGGGTTTACTCCTTACTCGTTACGTCAAATCTCTCGGTGGAGTAGTTGTGGCAACCGCATCTACTCCCGAGAAACGAGCGCTCGCGCTCGCAACTGGCGCTGATCTCGCTGTTCCGTATGAAGGATTTCGCGATCAAGTGATGGAAGTAAGCCAAGGCGCCGGTGCACATGTGGTCTATGACGGAGTTGGCAAAGATACTTTCGATGAGAGCATCGCCTCACTACGTCGCCGTGGCACCATGGTGCTCTACGGCGCCGCAAGTGGTCCCGTGCCAGCATTTGAACCCACCAAACTCGCAGTCGGATCTATTTTCTTCACGCGACCTTCATTAGGTGACTTCGTTGCCAATCGTTTAGAACTCATCTGGCGCGCGAACGAAGTCTTTGCGGCCTTTCGCCGTGGAGCAATGCAAGTGGCAATCGGTGGACGTTACCCACTGGCTTCCGCATCGCAAGCACACATTGATCTTGAGGGACGCAAGACCACTGGAAAGCTCGTGATTCAAGTCCGATGAGTCCAAAAGAGTGGCACGTTACTTCTCTAGGTAAAGGTGCATATCTCTTTCATTGGCATCCTGAGTTCTACGTGAGCCCCTTTTTTGTCGGTATAAAAAGCGTGTATGCCGTCGACCCCATCAACTCCAATGCGGCGCGCTTCTACCGCGAAGCGATCGCTAGCGTCACCCGACTTCCAGTAGAGACAATCATCTACTCACACGATCATCGTGATCACGCATCGGGTGGCGCTGCGCTCGCCGACAGTCCCGATGTTCACGTCATTGCACATCGCCTCGCTGGAGAGCAACTCTCACGTCGAAATGATGCCCAGATTTTGACTCCCACTTATCTCATTGATGACCATTTGGAAATCTCCGAAGGAGAACTTCATGTGGAGTTGCGCTACCTTGGGCCTAATCACTCCAATTCAAATGTTCTTTTTCTCTTACCTTCCCTAGTGAATCCCACCGTTATTTGGGTAGATGGCGTGGAACCTGGGGTAGCACCGTATAGAAACCTTCCGGATACCGACTTCCGAGGGTTGCAAACGACTCTAGATGCTCTGGTACAGATGGATTTCTCCCAGATCGTCGGTGGCCATGCAGGACCTGATGCCTATAAATGGGTGCACGATTACCGCGACTTCTATAACGAGTTAGTGGAGGCTGCACATCGCGAAAGCAATAGTGGCGAGCATGTGGCGCCTCCAGGTTCAGATGGTGTGGCGGCAACGGAGATCGTGCGGATTGGTATCGCGGATGCTGTCACTTCGAGCCTTCGACCCAAGTATGGACATTGGCGTGGATACGAGGAGTGGGTCCCACAGACTACCGATCGAGTATTGAGTTATCTCATAACCGGTAACTGAAAAATCCCGTACTAAAGCGGAGGACTGTAAAATCCTCTACCAAATACGAACGCGCTCTGCTGGATCGAGCCAGAGCGCATCCTTCTCAGTTACGTCAAAAGCCTCGTAGAACTCATTGAGATTGCGCAGTACTGCGTTGCAGCGATGCTCATCGGGTGAGTGTGGGTCGGTAGCAATACGCTGGATCGCGGCTTCTGGACGATTCTTGCTCCGCCACACCTGTGCCCAACCAATGAAGAGACGCTGATAACCATCAAATCCATCGAGTGCGGGAGCGCTCTTGCCACTCAATGAAATTTGATAAGCCTTATGGGCGATCGTGAGACCACCCAAGTCACCGATGTTTTCGCCGATAGTGAGTGCACCATTTACATGGTGGCCTGGCGCTGCGATGGGCTCGAGTACGTTGTATTGATCGATTAATTTTCCGGTGCGTACCTCGAAAGCTGCGCGATCTGCTTCGGTCCACCAGTCGGTGAGATTTCCATCGCCATCAAATTTAGAACCTTGATCATCGAATCCATGCCCGATCTCGTGACCGATTACCGCCCCGATACCGCCGTAATTCACCGCATCGTCGGCGTCAATATCAAAGAATGGTGGTTGCAAGATTGCTGCGGGGAAAACAATCTCATTCATTGTGGGGTTGTAATACGCATTCACCGTCTGCGGAGTCATATGCCACTCGTTGCGATCTACTGGCTTTCCGAGTTTGGCGATGGCGCGATCTACTTCAAAAGCAGTTGCGCGATAGACATTTCCGATGAGGTCATCTGCGGTGATCTCAAGAGATGAGTAATCGCGCCACTCGTCGGGGTAACCGATCTTCGGAGTGAACTTCGACATTTTCTCGAGCGCGCGCTTCTTGGTCTCCGCGCCCATCCAGTCGAGTTCGGAAATATCGATGCGATAAGCCTCGATGAGGTTCGCCACCAACTCCTCCATGCGCTTCTTCGCAGCAGCGGGGAAGTGGCGCTCCACGTAGAGCTTGCCGGCGGCTTCGCCGAGTACGCCTTCGATGAGTGAGACTCCGCGCTTCCAGCGATCGCGCAATTGTGGGGTGCCGTTCAGGGTCGTTCCGTAGAAATCAAAGTTGGCATTCACAATCTCGCTCGAGAGGTGGGCAGCCATGCCGCTGAGTGTGTGCCAGAGCATCCACTCTTTCCATACGGAAACCTTCTCCTCCGTAAGGAGGGTGTTAAGACCTTCATTGAATTCCGGTTGACGAACAACAACGTGCTCAAGAGCTGATGCTGGAACATTGCCCGCCGCTAACCAGACATCCCAATCGAAATTCGAAAGTAAAGTGTTGATCTGCTTACGAGTCATTTTGTGATACGTAAGATCCATTTCGCGGTTCTTGACTACGTCGTAGTGGAAGTTGGCGATTGCTGACTCCAATTCAAAAATACGCTTTGCCGCGCCAGCACCATCGGGAAGGTTGGCGAAGTTAAACATCCGCTCGATATGGGCCACGTACTTTTCGCGTATCTCTGCGTATTGATCCTCTTTGTAATACGACTCGTCAGGTAAACCAAGCCCGGATTGCTCCAAGTAGACGATGTATGAGTTGGAATCCTTCATGTCTACTTCGATAAAGACGCTCATAGGTGTGCTCACACCACGTCGTCCAAGTTCTCCGAGTAGTCGAGCGAAGTCCTGCTGAGTCTTAATACCTTGAATCTTCTTGAAATCTTCAGCGAGCGGCGAGACTCCGAGTGCTTCGATCTTCGCTTCGTCCATGAAAGAGGCGTAGAGATCTCCGACCTTCTGGGCCTCTGTTCCAACCGCTGCCTTGCTCGCGGCAGCTTCTTCGATAATGGTGCGAATGTTCTTCTCGGACTCCTCGCGGAGGTGATGGAAAGCTCCATCAGAGGCACGATCGGCCGGGATCTCATGGGTATCGATCCACTTGCCATTTACATGTCGAAAGAGATCATCCTGGGGACGAACATCGGGGTAGCCGTGGGATAGATCTATTCCGCTCTTCATGATTCTCCTTTATGGCCGACTCTTAGAGAGCGGCGAGGGCTTGCGCTGCAACTGCATTTAACTCTGAGGTGAGATTACTCGACTTTAAATCGCTGCACATCTTGGGTGTCCAAAATGAGTGTAGGTGCTTCACCACCGCAGCCACCGGATCATGGGCGCCCATGGAATTAGCCGCTATCTGGTTGATCATGCGCACCAGTGAGTCGCTAGAGCTACTCATTTACTAACTCAAGCCCCAGATCAGCGGCGGCCATTCCAATTTCTTGTGGAGGCTTGATAGATGGGCGAAGCTCTACTGCAGTCACCTTGTACTCAGGGCAATTTGTTGCCCAATCTGAATAATCAGTCGTCACTACGTTTGCGCCACTGGTGGGGTAGTGGAAGGTGGAGTAGACGACGCCTGGTGGCACGCGATCGGTGATGGTGACCTTCATGACCGTCTCGCCAACACGGCTGGAGAGAGTAGCAAACGATCCATCAACGATGCCGCGCAGTTCAGCATCGGACTCATGCATCTCAAGTAAATCTTCTGGATACCAATTCACATTTTCGGTACGACGAGTCTGCGCACCCACGTTATATTGCGACAAAATACGGCCCGTGGTGAGCAGTAGTGGGAATTTACGGTTGCTCTTCTCCTCGGTGGCTACGTAAGGCGTCACCATGAACTGTCCAAGTCCGCGCACGAAACCATCCACGTGCATAGTGGGTGTGCCCACGGGATTTTCTTCGTTACAAGGCCACTGCACGCTGCCCACCTTGTCGAGATGAGCAAACGAGACACCAGCAAAAGTAGGGGTAGAGGTCGCAATCTCATCCATGATCTCCGCCGATGAGCCGTATTGCATGGGGTAACCCAGTGCCTGTGAAAGTTCGGCAACGATTTCCCACTCATGCTTGCCCGTTTTAGGAGGTTGAATCGGGCGCACGCGGTTGATGCGGCGTTCGGCGTTCGTGAATGTTCCGTCCTTCTCCAGGAAGGAAGTACCTGGGAAGAAGACGTGCGCAAATGCCGCAGTTTCGTTGAGGAAGAGATCTTGCACGATGACGCACTCCATCGCACCCAACGCGGCTTTCACGTGCTTGGTATTAGGATCTGATTGCGCAATATCTTCGCCGTGAATAAAGATTCCTTTGAATTCACCATCAATGGCTGAGTCGAGCATGTTGGGGATGCGAAGGCCGGGTTCTGCTTGCAGAGCAGTTCCCCACAGTTCCTCGAATTGGTGGCGCACTGTGTCATCTGAAACATGTCGATAGCCAGAGAACTCATGTGGGAATGAACCCATGTCACACGCGCCCTGCACATTGTTCTGGCCGCGTAGTGGATTAACACCGACACCTTCGCGACCAATGTTGCCGGTAGCCATCGCGAGATTAGCCATACCCATCACCATGGTGGAACCTTGCGAGTGCTCCGTTACACCGAGTCCGTAATAGATGGCGCTGTTATTGGCGGTGGCAAAGAGACGCGCAGCGGCGCGCAGTTCACTCGCTGGCACCCCAGAGATGGCTTCTACAGATTCGGGAGAATTCTCTGGCTTCTTGATGAATTCAAACCAATCCCGGAAAGCCTTCTCCTCGGTTCGAGTTTGGATGAACTCTTCGTCAAGCAATCCTTCGGTCGCCGCTACGTGGGCCAATGCATTCACAATCGCCACGTTGGTACCTGGAAGTAATTGGAGATGATGCTCGGCTTTGATGTGTGCGGTACGAACCAAATCAATACGGCGGGGATCGACGACGATCAGTTTTGCCCCTTGACGAAGTCGACGCTTCATCCGAGATGCAAATACTGGGTGCGCATCGGTGGGGTTAGCACCGATAAGAAGAATGACATCTGCCTTGGCCACCGATGCAAAGTTTTGCGTACCGGCAGAAGTACCGAAAGTTTGCTTTAGTCCATAACCGGTAGGCGAGTGGCACACACGAGCACACGTATCAATATTATTGTTGCCGAACGCCGCACGAACCATCTTCTGCACTACGAAGACTTCTTCATTTGTGCATCTTGAAGAACTGATGCCACCAATAGATTGTTGACCGTACTTGGCTTGTACATCCTTAAGACGCGTAGCAGCATACGTAATGGCTTCGTTCCATGAAACCTTGCGCCAAGGATCAGTGATGGACTCGCGCACCATTGGTTCGAGTTGGCGATCCGGATGGCTGGCATAGCCCCAAGCAAAACGGCCCTTCACACACGAATGTCCTTCGTTAGCACCGCCACTCTTCAGGGGCACCATGCGAACTAGTTCATTGCCTTTAAGTTCTGCCTTAAATGAGCAACCGACGCCACAGTAAGCACATGTGGTTTCGACGGTGCGCGTAGGAATACCAATCTGGATAACGGTCTTCTCTTGGAGAGTGGATGTGGGGCAGGCCTGCACGCACGCCCCGCAGGAGACACAATCACTCGACATAAAGTCGGTGCCACCGGGGGAGATTTTGGAGTCAAATCCACGGCCTTCAATCGTGAGTGCGAAAGTTCCTTGCACTTCATCACAAGCTCGCACACAACGCGAACAGGCGATGCACTTACTCTCATCAAATGAGAAGTATGGATTGCTGTCGTCAGTAGGAGCATCTAAGTGATTTGCGCCCTCTAATCCGTAGCGCACATCGCGCAGCCCCACCACACCAGCCATATCTTGTAATTCGCAATCACCATTGGCAGGGCAAGTGAGGCAGTCGAGTGGATGGTCGGAGATGTAAAGCTCCATGACGCCGCGACGCATCTTCTCGAGCTTGGGAGTTTGGGTGTGCACCACCATTCCGGGTTCACATGGTGTGGTGCAGGAAGCGGGAGTGCCCTTCTTGCCATCGATCTCTACAAGACAGAGCCGGCAAGAACCGAATGCTTCGAGGCTATCGGTGGCGCAGAGTTTAGGAACTGCGGTGCCGAGAAGTGCAGCGGCGCGCATGACTGAGGTGCCAGCGGGGACTCGAGTGGGCATGCCGTCAATAACGAGCTCTACCTCGATATCGCTCTTGACAGCGGGAGTTCCTAAATCGGGCTCATGTAAGAGCGTCACTTGGCTACCTCCTCGAGTGGAAAGTGTACAAGAGCGCTACGCACAGGAAGCGGTGTGAGCCCACCCATGGCACAGAGCGAGCCTTCGGTCATGAGATCGCAGAGATCATTGAGTAGTTCGAGGTTCTTCTCGCGCTCTTCGCCGGCGATAATGCGGTCAATAACCTCGACACCACGTACAGCTCCGATGCGACAAGGAGTGCATTTGCCGCAAGACTCCGCTGCACAGAATTCCATTGCAAAGCGTGCTTGTTGCAACATGTTGACGCTTTGATCGAAGACCACGATGCCACCGTGACCGAGCATCGCACCCGCTTCTGCAAGTGATTCGTAATCGAGTGCTACATCTAATTGGTCTGCCGAGAGATAAGCACCGAGCGGGCCACCGACTTGCACTGCTTTTACTGGGTGGCCAGTGAGTGTGCCGCCACCAAAACGAGTGATCATTTCGCTCAGTGAAATTCCAAAACCTGTTTCTACGATCCCGCCGCGCGCAATGTTGCCAGCAAGTTGAAATACTTGAGTGCCGCGCGAACGATCGATGCCGCGATCTTGGTAACTCTTCGAGCCATCTTTCATAATCGCGGGCACTGAAGCAAGCGTGAGGACGTTGTTAATAACTGTGGGCTTTCCAAATAGCCCAGATATTGCTGGGAGTGGGGGCTTGGGGCGAACCATGCCGCGCTTACCTTCGAGACTCTCCAACATCGCAGTCTCTTCACCGCACACATAAGAACCCGCACCAGCGCGCACTTCCAGATCGAAGCTCTTATCGCTGCCGAGAACACTCTTGCCGAGAACTCCCGCTAGACGTCCCACTTCAATCGCCTTATTCATGGTTTCGATGGCGCTGGGATATTCAGAGCGGATATAGATGTATCCATATGTGGCACCTACTGCGATACCGGCGATAGCCATGCCCTCAATGAGTGTGAAGGGATCGCCTTCCATCAACATGCGATCCGCAAAGGTGCCGCTATCACCTTCATCGGCATTACACACTACGTATTTTTGATCTCCAGCTGCTTCAAGAACAGTGCGCCATTTGATTCCAGCGGGAAATCCAGCGCCACCACGGCCGCGCAACCCTGAGGCCAGCACTTCGCCAACTACATCGGGGTGTGTAAGTGCGGTACGCAATCCTGCGAGCCCACCATGCGCTTCATATTGTGAAAGCGAAAGTGGCTCGATGATTCCTACGCGGGTGAAGGTGACGCGATCTTGCGTGGCTAACCATTCGATACTTTCGGTCTTTCCGAGAGAAAGCGGATGTTCACCGGCGTCGAGGAAGTTGTTTGCAAAGAGCGAGTCCACATCTGCGGGAGTGACTGGTCCGTAAGCGAAGCGACCATCTCCATTATCTACTTCGACAAGTGTCTCTAGCCAGAGTGCACCACGTGAACCATTGCGACGTAATTCAATATCAATTCCTGCTTTAGCAGCGTGTGCTGCGATCAGTGCGGCAACTTCGTCAGCGCCAATAGATCGAGCCGCGGAATCCCCTGGGACATAAACGATTGTCATGAGGTCACCTGTGCAACAAGTGATTTCGCAGAAACACGGCCACAGAGATTTCCATCGACGAGTGCTGCTGGTCCTAGCGCGCAATTTCCGAGGCAGTAAACACCCACCACGTCAGTAGCTCCATCCTTGCTACGTTCTCCGACTTCGTATCCTGCGGCGGCAAGTTCCTTCACCACATCTCGCACACCGAGCGCCTGGCACGCTTCCGCTACACAGAGATGAATCTGACGTGATGCTGGCGGAGTCGTACGAAAATCGCTGTAGTAGGTAAGCACGCCATGGACTTCGGCGCGGCTCACATTCAGTTCCTTCGCGATGCTGGGCAGGAGTGAAGTCTCTACGTAACCGAAGCGCTCCTGGAGAGCTTGCAGAGTGAGAAGCATGGGCCCGGGCTTTTCGGCGTGCTCCCTCACCACCTCCAGGGCGGCCTCATCTGTCCAGGTCAGGTACTTCATTGGAGACTTAGAGTCCCACGCTTTAGAAGAGACCTACAACTTTCCCGTCCACCAGGTCGATCTTCTCGCTGGAGGGCACCTTGGGAAGTCCGGGCATAGTCATAATCTCCCCACAAACGACCACCACGAACTCCGCGCCTGCCGACAGGCGGATCTCACGGACATCGAGGGTGTGGCCTGAGGGAGCGCCCTTGAGGGTGGCGTCGGTGGAGAAGGAGTACTGCGTCTTCGCGATGCAGACCGGGAAGTGGCCGTAACCGGTGGCTTGTAGTTCATCAAGGCGCTTCTTTGCCTTGCCGTCGAAGTTCACACCCGCAGCGCCATAAACGCGCGTGGCCACCGCATTGATTTTTTCTTCTAATGACATTTCGTCCGGATAAACGAAAGTGAGCGGCGTGGGGTTATCGCATGCCTCAACCACTGCATGCGCGAGTTCGATAGCGCCATTGCCGCCATGAGCCCAGTGGGTGGCGAGCACGATCTTGGCGCCGAGTGCAGTGATGCGCTTCGTGAGCAGTTCTACTTCAGCATCAGTATCGCTAGTAAAGTGATTGATAGAAACGATCGTGCGAATGCCGTAAACATCGCGCACATTACGGATATGACGCTCGAGATTTACCAAACCGGCTTCGAGAGCCGCGAGGTTCTCCTTAGTGAGTTCATCTTTTGCAGCGCCACCGTGGAACTTAAGTGCGCGGATGGTGGCCACAATGACGGAAGCTGATGGGCGCAAACCAGATTTACGACATTTAATGTCAACAAACTTCTCTGCACCAAGGTCTGCACCGAAGCCCGCTTCCGATACCACGTAATCCGCGAGCTTCATCGAGGATGTGGTGGCGATGACGGAGTTACATCCGTGCGCAATATTTGCGAAAGGTCCGCCGTGCACGATTGCTGGAGTGTTCTCGAGCGTTTGCACAAGGTTGGGAGCAAAAGCATCCTTGAGAAGCACGGTCATCGCGCCATCTGCATTGAGATCGCGTGCCAGTACTGGCTTCTGTTCGCGAGTGTAGGCAACCACGATGTTTCCGAGGCGACGCTTGAGATCCTCGAGCGATGTTGCGAGGCAGAAAATCGCCATCACCTCGGAGGCCACCACGATGTCGAAGCCATCTTCTCGTGGATATCCGTTTCCTGGCCCGCCGAGTGAGACCACGATGTCGCGGAGTGCACGATCGTTCATATCAACCACACGCTTCCAGGCGATTCTGCGAACATCGATGTCGAGAGCATTGCCGTGGTGAATGTGATTATCCAAAAGTGCGGCTAGCAAGTTGTTAGCCAGTGCAATGGCGTTAAAGTCGCCAGTAAAGTGAAGATTGATATCTTCCATCGGCACGATCTGTGCATACCCACCACCAGCGGCTCCGCCCTTCATACCGAAGACTGGACCAAGTGATGGCTCGCGCAAACAGACGAGTGCGTTCTTGCCGATCTTGGTGAGCCCATCGCCTAAGCCCACAGTCGTCGTGGTCTTTCCTTCACCCGCTGGTGTGGGGCTGATTGCGGTGACCAAAATCAATTTCGCGTGTGGACGCTCTGGAAGTTTCGCGAGGTAATCGAGTGAGATCTTGGCTTTGTAATGGCCGTATGGCTCGAGCGCTTCCGCTGGAATTCCAAGCTTCTCACCGATCTGGTTGATCGGGAGCATGGTGGCAGCTTGAGCGATTTCGATGTCGGACATGTTTAGCCTTTCGCGGCTTGTGTGGCCGCAATGATCGCGGGAAGGATTTGATGCAAGTCGCCCACGATTGCGTAATCGGCGTACGACATGATCGGCGCATCGCCATCGGTGTTGATGGCAATGAGCGTCTTACTATTCTTACATCCTGCGATGTGTTGCGTAGCGCCACTGATTCCGCAGGCGATATAGAGATCTGGTGCGACTTTGGTCCCAGTCTGCCCTACTTGCTCGGCATGTGGACGCCAACCAGCCGCGGTGACAACTCGCGAGCAACCAACCGCTCCACCCAGTAATCCTGCAAGGCTTTCGATGAGCGTGAAATCTTCGCCGACCCCGCGACCGCCAGAGATAATGACTTTCGCTTCGGCAAGCGTGACGCCACCGGCGGCTTCGCCCGTGCGATCAATGATTTTTACCAAGGTGTCTTGGGCGGTGAGTTCCGGTGTGAAGGCGATTACTTCTGCGCTCACAGGCGCTGGAGTTGCGGCGATCTGGTGAGGAAAGATCGAGGCGATCATCATCGAGGTGTGCACCTTGGCGTGCTCGATAAGGTTTCCACCCCAACGCATCCGCTTTACCGTGCTGGTACTCAGATCGATCTCCGAGCAATCAGCGACCACCGGAAGATCGAGTATGGCGCCTACGTGTGCAAGCACCTCATTTCCTCGAGGAGTACCGCCGGTAATGAGCGCGCTAGGCGACGCGCTTTTTACCACTTGAGCAACAGCGCGACCAGCGGCTTGCGGGGTGTAATCCGTAAGCGATGCATGCGTGGCGTGATGAATTTTGGTGACGCCGTACTCACCAAGGAGCGCAGCGTTTGCTTCGCCACCCACCACAACTGCTTCGATGCTTGAATCAAGTGAACGAGCAAAAGTGATTCCTTGCAAAGAAATGTCGTCGATAACTCCACGATCGTGATCAATGAATACCAGGATCATGAGAGGACTCCAATCTCACGGAAGATTTCGACAAGCTTTTGCGCACCGTCAGCATCCGCAGAGAGCATGGTGGCGCCCTTTGCTTTCACTGGAGGTAACTCCAATTTAACTTTTTCAATCTTTGCGGCGGGTTTTTCAACTGGGAAAACATCCATCGGCTTCTTACGTGCCTTGATGCGACCTGGAACCGATGGATAGCGCGGAATAGCAATGCCATCTCTTACCGTGAGCACAGCAGGTAGAGACACCTCGTAGATCTCACGCATATTTCCGACTGCGCGCTCGCAACGAGCAACACTATTTTCTACTTTGAGTCCCTTGACGTTTGTAACGATTGGCAGACCAAGAGCGTGAGCAACTCGAATACCTGTCTGATATCCAGCAGTATCGGCAGATTCCGATCCGAAGATGATGACATCAAACTTAGTCTCTTCTTTCTTAATTGCATCAATGATGGCATTGGCAGTTGCTTGAGGATCCCATTCACTGCCATCAGTCTCTAACACAATGGCTCGATCGGGACCGATCGCCATCTGGCTACGAATCTGCTCCTCTGAATCCACATGTCCCAAAGTAAGAAGTGTGGTGGTGCCTCCGAACTCTTCATTGAGTCGAACAGCTGCTTCCACGGCTGACTCTTCATGTGGGCTCAGTGTGTATCCGAGGTGGAGAGTATCGATATCTGTGTGATCCTCGTTGAGGGCGAAAGTATTTCCCGCAAGAATCACGCGCTTAATACAAACAAGTACATCCATCAGGACATGATCCGTTCGTTCTTAGCATCGAAGAGTGGCGTTGATGAAACGCTGGCAACTGTGACGGGGTAATGCTCACCGAGGTATTCCACCACTAGCTTCTCGCCGATCTTTGCGTGTTGTGGTGGCAGGTAAGAGATGAGTACGTGCTTCCCAAGTGATGGGGCACTTCCCGCGCTGGTGACGTATGAACGACGACCATGTGAATCGGTGATGATGCCGCCATCGGGAGTAAGGATGGGCTCGCGCCCAAGCATGTAACGCTTCTCGCCACTCTTGCTGGTGTGATCATCAACGGTAAGCGAGCAGAGAATCGCAGCTGGATCCTCTTCGCGATGCTTGAGGTGGGCTGCTTTACCCACAAACTCTTGCGCTTTAAGTTTCGCAGTCTGCATTCCGGCTTCGACCACGTTGTACTCGGTCTCTAGCTCAGCACCGTAGGCACGGTAACTCTTCTCAAGACGTCCAGTAGTGCCGTAGACGCCAATACCTGCAGGTATGAGCCCGTGTGGCTTTCCGGCATCCATGACGAGATCCCAGAGTTTTGCGCCCTGTTCCATCTGTACGTAGAGCTCCCAACCGAGATCACCTACGTAAGAGATACGTGAAGCAAGTACTCGTAGTGGTCCCATCTCGATAATGCGGCAGGTTCCGAAGGGGAAACCTTCGTGTGAGAGATCATCTTTAGTGAGCGCGCTGAGAATCTTGCGGGCGTTGGGACCCCAGATACCGAGAGTTGTATAGGCGGTAGTGAGATCGTTAATTTGCGCGCTCCCATCGGTGGGGAGCAAATCGCTAAACCACTTCTTATCTGCCATACCGTGTGCACCACCGGTGACTACGCGGAATTGATCGTGCGCGAGGCGCATGATGGTGAGGTCAGACTTAAAGCCGCCACTCTCCGAGAGAATAGGTGTGTAAATAACTTTGCCGATAGCCACATCCATTTGGCGCACAGCTGCGCGTTGCACTACATCGAGCGCTGAAGGACCAGTGACATCGAAGATAGCAAACGCGGTGAGATCAACAAGGGCGGCGCTTTCGCGCATTTGTAGGTGCTCGGCGTTGATGATCGGTGACCACCAACGTGAATCCCACTCTGCGGTACGTGGCATGACAGCATCGCCAAACTTTGCGAGAAGATCCTTATTGGATTCATACCAGAATGGACGCTCCCAGCCGACAGTTTCAAAGAAGACCGCACCAAGTGCCTTTTCGCGCTCGTAGTATGGCGAGAGGCGAACATCGCGATTGCTAGACCATTGCTCAGCTGGATGCACGATGCCATAAGTCTTATTGAAGCCCTCGGCTGTGCGTTCCTTAATGTGGAAGGTGGCCTTTTGGTGCTCGTGGAAACGAGCGATGTCAGATGAGTGCATGTCGATCTCTGATTCTCCGAGCACCATCCACTCTGCAAGTGCCTTGCCAACTCCTGGGCCTTCTTTTACCCAGACAGCGGCCGCACTCCACAAACCCTTGACCTCAGGAGTTTCACCGACGATGGGCATGCCATCTGGAGTGAGCGAAAGGATTCCATTGATGGCGTATTTCTCGCCCACTGACTCATCGCCCACAATTTCTGGCATTAATTCGAGTGCTTGCTCGTCTTGTAGATCGAAATCTTCTTGGGTGAAAGGGAACTCGGTGGGTGAGAGCGCAGCTTGCGCGTTAGATGGCAAATCTTCAGGTGTATAAAGAATCGCACGGTGGGCGTATGAACCTACTTCGAGGCCGGAACCATGTTGACGCTCGTACATGTTGGTATCCATGTCGCGCACGATGGGGTGCTCGATATCTCCCTTGGCATCCTTGAAGCGCGGTACTGGTCCGATGTCCTTCATCTGGTGCACTGCTGGAGTGAGTGGAATAGAAGCGCCAGCCATGGCAGCAAGCTTGGGGCTCCAGCATCCGGTAGCGATGACTACAAAATCGGCTTCAATCTCACCCTTATCGGTAATCACGCTCTTAATACGGCCGTTCTCGACCTTCATGCTGAGCACTTCGGTATTACCGAAAGATTGAAGGGCGCCCATTTCTTGTGCGCGCTCGCGCATGATCGTGCCACCGCGTACGGAATCTACGACACCAACTGAAGGCGTATAGAAGGCGCCGAGAATGACGGTCTCATCGATGTAAGGAACAAGTTCTTTCACTTCGGCGGGGGTCACGATGCGCGAATCGTTCACTCCCCAAGATTTTGCAGACGACATACGTCGGTGCAGCTCCTGCATGCGCTCCGAGGTGCGAGCCACTTCGAAGCCACCGCACTCAGTAAAGACACCGAGCTCCTTATATTGCTTCATGCTGTCCAGGGTGATGTGCGTCATCTCTTTTGAGTGATCGGTAGGAAAGATGAAGTTTGATGCGTGTCCCGTTGAGCCACCTGGATTAGGGAAAGGTCCCTTGTCAATCTGCACTAGATCGCGCCAGCCCAGACGCGCTAAGTGGTAGACGATGCTGTTGCCGACAATTCCGCCACCGATGACGACGGCTTTTGCTCTGCTTGGCAATGATGACTGAGATGACTGAGCTGACATGTGTATGGCCTTCCCTCTGTTAGATAACTTTCCGAAGTGATGCTTCAAAACCATTGATATGCGCGGACATTTCTTTCGCTGCGCGATTTGCATCGCCATCTCGAATTGCTTCGAGTAATGCTTGGTGTTCTAGTACTGCTTCTGCCAGATTTTCAACGCGATCAAGCGCAAGGAACCAGATGCGGAGCGCATGCATGTACTGGCGTTCACACATCTGAGCGAGGAAGTCATTGTGGGCGCTTGCATAGATGTGATGGTGAATCCGTTGATCGAGTTGAATCAAGTTGCGGTGATTGGGTTTTCCGCTGAGGTGTGTGAGTTCGGCGAGGAGTGCATTCGTTTGAGCGCGATCACTCTCGGTGGAGCGCTCGGCGGCGTAGCGAGCAGCCTCTGGTTCAAGCAGTGCACGGATCTCCGAAAGCGCTCGCAGATCTCGGGTATCTATCCCGGCGACAAATGCTCCACGGCGCGGGTATACATCGATCAGATGTTCGTGGGCCAAGGTGCGCATGGCTTCTCTGATGGGGGTGCGTCCCATGCTGAGGCGTTCCATCAGAGCGGCCTCACTGATCACCGAGCTCGGGGCGAGTTCCAGCGTGACAATCAGTTCACGAATAGCGAAGTAGGCCTGGTCAGCGAGGGATTCAGCACCTTCTCGACCGGGGGAGACCAGTATTTGGTCGCCAAAGTCAGCGAGGGAGAGAGACATACTTCGATCGTATATCAGTCGTCATATTACGCACAAT
Organism: uncultured Actinomycetes bacterium; assembly: GCA_903844855.1. Classification (GTDB taxonomy): domain Bacteria; phylum Actinomycetota; class Actinomycetes; order Nanopelagicales; family Nanopelagicaceae. The sequence continues at coordinate 16,178 of CAIMVH010000134.1, forward strand.
CCCCATACGGCAAAAAAATGAGGGCCGAGCATAAGCCCGGCCCTCATTTTCCAACTTGTCGCTTATTCGAGCGGACCGATCACGATGGCGTAGGTGCCCTCGGTCGGAGTCAACACCGTGCTCTTGGCAGGGTTGACGCGGATTCCCACAGTGGGATTCGTTGGATCGCTTGCTTCAGGTTGGCGGTAGCCGATGACAACTTCGCCACGGCTACGACCGGCAGCTACCAAAGTCGCAAACGTAGTCTCGACATTGAGCGGCACATAACTCTGAATTGGTTTAGAACTCAGGAATGTTCCAGCTGGTCCGAAGAGCTCCTCGAATACGTGATAGAGACCAGGGGTCTCAGAGAGCTGGGCCATCATGAGACTTCCAAGGCGATCGCTGACAACAAGATCATCCACAACGACAACTCGAGCGAGTTCCACATTGTTGCTGTCTTGAATCTCAGCGATAACACGTGCCTTAGCAACTAATGAACCAGGGAGATTCTTGACGTGATTCACTTCGAGCATTGTGAGCAGCGTCAAGGCATCTGACTCAGCTGGCGTGATGGTCTTGCCTCGGTAACCAAATATGACGATGTGATTGAACTCTTGCGAGTTAATAACTTCAATAAGTTCGTCGATGTCGCCGGTTGTTCCCTTGGCGGTGACGGTGAGGTTAGTTGTTTCCAATCCTTTGAGTTCGTCAGCGGTTACTTTCGAAGTTTGCGCGAAGACAAGTGCAGTTGATCCAGGAACTCCGAAATTACCAAGTTCCAAAACAACCTGCTTAGCCATCGGGCTCCAGCCAATGATGAGGATTTTATCCGGAGTTGCATTGCTACGATCTCCGACTTGTGAGAGCGCCTTAATGCCAGAAAGATCCGAACTATCTCCTGCCCAAAGAATTTTATCGTCATCTTTTGCGATCGCGATGATCTGATCGCCATCAAGAATGATCGTTTCAACTGGAGGCGTGATGTTTACAGTGCCGTCTGAGTGGCGAATGCCAATTGCGCTGCTTTCACCGAGTCCGGTGATGACATCACCAAAGGTCTTACCGATAGCTGCTGGAACGTTAGCGAAGTAGATCTCATCGCCTTCAAAATCTAGCAAATCTAGGTAGACGGCAGCCAAACCAGGTTGGCGAATTGCATGTGCGGTCACTCGAGCAATGAGCTCCTCGGAGCGAACAGCAAGGACGCTACCTCCCGTTGACTTGTAGAGAGCTTCAGCAGTTGCTGCATCGTTTACGTCGGCCACGATGGATACCTTGCTCGTCATACCGAGGTTTGATAGCACCGAAAGAACTGCAGTTGTCGCTGCCGATGGGCCCTTGTTTCCAAGAACGATCACACTGCGGGCATTATTGATACTGCTTTGAGCCAAAACGCGAGGGCTTGCGGGGTCACCATTTCTCGTGATGACCTTTGTATTTTTCAACTCACCTACACGGAGCTTAATTTCGTCATCCATTTTTTCGCGTTCTACTAACGAAATAATGAGCGCGGTGCTGGGCTTATTGGCGTTTGCAACTTCTAATTGTTGCAAGATCGGAAAGATCTGTGGACCCCAGCCAAGGATGGTGGTGTGACCACTCTCGTATACCGGTCCCTTACCCTTCTTCAATTCTGCAATGCGCTTATTTACGGTGGCAGTGATGAATGCAAAGAGGGTGCTTGCGATTACAAGGCTGAAAATAGTTACGAAAATTGTGAAGAGCCGTGCATCCCAGGTGTCTGTCTTGAAGCCACCCTTACCTAATACTGCGTAGAAGCTCTGCCAAGCATCATCTAGGACGCGCAGAGCACCTTTTGCTCCAGTCTCATTGGAGAGGATGTTGTCGTGGGTTCCCTGTGAAATAAGTTGTAGGGCAATGGTGAAAGGAATGCTCGCTATTGCCGCTGCGGCAAGGAGCCAACCGATCATTGCCTTGGCACCCTTAGCTAGGGTGTTATCGAAGAGATAGCGTTGTTTCCGCATAAATGTGGGTGGCTTCTTGAGCTCCTCAAGAGACTTTTGGTCAGGCCCTAATGAGCCGCCACCATAATTTCTAGGCATTCCAGTGTTTGTCATGGGGTACAGGTTATATGTAGGACACGGGTAGGGGAACAGAGTGAGCCCGGCTCGAAGATATTTTCCGTCCAGGGAAGTGAACGTTTGGGGCTAACCAGGACCTAAAAGTGGGGTTTACCCAGCACCTCAGTAGAACTACAAGAATGTAATTTTAAATCCTCCAAAAATATTTTTAAAATTTGCCGTATTTCGCTTTACAAGTATGTATAGGGCACTTACGTTGCCCCACGAGACGAGGAAATCGGCTCGTCAAAGTACAAGTACTATTAGCAAAATAACGGGATCTAACCAACTACGGAAGGTAACACGGACATGGCAAAACGGGGACCAAGCGGCGGATCGTCAAGCAAGCCCGCATCAAGTGGAGGCTCACGCAGTGCTGCCTCAAACAAGGCAGTATCTTCACAGGCAAGAGCTGCTCAAGCGTCAGCTTCACGCAGCGTGTCCGCCTCTGTCCGTAACGCAGCACCAGGAGCGAAGTCTCCCGCCAGTGCGGCAAAGGCCGTCCAGCTCAAAAACGCTGCCATCCAAGCTAAGGCGGCAGCAGCTGCAGAAGCTAAGGCAGCAGCTGCAGAAGCACGTGCAGAAGCGAAGGCAGCAGCTGAAGAAGCTAAGGCAGAAGCTCGCGCAGAAGCAAGGGAAGCTGCAGCAGCAGCTAAGGCAGCAGCCAAAGCTAAAGATAAAGATGACGATGCCAAGCCAGCCCCAGCCAAGGCCGAAGCCCAAGACCGCCTAGAAGCACTGGCTGCTCTTGCCAAGCCAATCGTCCCAATCGTCCCAATCGTCGACATCTCCAAGGTAGCCGATGGTGCGATTCTCACCGTCGCGCAAGCTTCCGACGGCACGGCCATTACTTCTGCCGTTGACCCCAATGGCACGGTATCCGCGCTCGCCACTGATCCTGAAGGCATGATCATCACCCTGGTTGCAAACCCTGATGGCACGACGTCCATTGCGGCTGAAATGACCGGAGCTACACTCCAAACCAACGTTTCTTCAGACAGAATTGTCACTATCACTGCAGTCACCCCGGACGCAGTGAATGTAACAACTGTTGTGGCAGAGAATGCTGCTCCAGTCGTCACCGTCACTCCAGTTGCTGCAAGCGATGTCCTCGCTAGCACTGTTCTTGCTGATGGCACGACCGTTGTTCAAACCGCCAGCAACACCACTTTGGTAGTTGCTCCTAGTGGTTCCACCTCTGTCATCGCGCCTAGTGGCGAGAGCGCTTCCGCTACTCCAAGCGGCGATGTTTCGGTTTCATCTGGTAGCACCACTACCACTGCATCAACTGATGGAAGTGTGAGCTCCTCTACTTCTAGTTCTTCCGGTACGTCAACGGTGACGGTCTCGGATACTGGAACTACGTCGAGCACAACCACTGACACAGGTACAACTTCAACTACGGCCACCGATACGGGTACAACATCCACTGAGGTCACCGATACTGGTACCACCTCAACGGTCACCTCCGATACTGGTACCACTTCAACGGTCACGACCGATACGGGTACCACTTCAACGGTAACTACGGACACCGGCACCAGCTCGACGGTTGACACTGGTAGCACTACTGATACCGGTACTACCTCGACGGTCACCACCGATACCGGCACGATCACTAGTGACGTCACGGCCACCGGCACAACCACCACTGAGATCACTGACACAGGTTCAACGACCACTGAGGTCACCGATACCGGTACGACTTCTACCGTGGTTACTGAAACTGGTACCACTTCTATTGAGGTCACTGATACTGGTACTTCTACGAGTGAAGTTACTGAAACTGGTACGACGACTACGACGGTCACCGAGACAGGAACGACTGACACAGTCGTCACCGATACCGGTTCAACCACAATCGAGACTACCGACACTGGTGTAGCGACAATTGAGATCACTGAGACGGGTACGACCACTTCTGAGGTCACCGACACTGGCTCAACAACGACAGACACGACAGATACCGGCACGACCACAACTGTGGTTGCAGATCCTCTTCTGACAGAGACTGTTATCACTGACACAGGTGTCACTGAGACTGTCACGACCGAAACGGGTACTACCGAGACTGTTGATACTGAGGGCACTACTGAGACCGGTACCACTGTGGTTGAAGTTACCGAGACTGGTACTACAGAGACTGTGGTTACTGAGACTGGTACTACGGAGACTGTGGTTACTGAGACTGGTACGACTACAACTGAGGTCACCGAAGACGGTACGACTTCAAGTGAAGTTACTGAGACTGGTACGACCACGACTGAGGTCACCGAGACTGGTACGACAGAGACTGAAATTACTGAGACTGGTACGACCACAACTGAGGTCACTGAGACCGGTACAACAGAAGCTGTAGTCACTGAGACTGGTACTACTGAGACTGAAGTGACTGAGACTGGTACTACTGAAGTTGTAGTCACTGAGACTGGTACGACAGAGACTGAAGTTACCGAGACTGGTACTACTGAAGCTGTAGTGACTGAGACTGGTACGACAGAGACTGAAGTTACTGAGACTGGTACTACGGAGACTGAAGTTACTGACACGGGTATCACTGAGACGGTTACGACCGAAACGGGTACGACTGAGAGTGTTGATACTGAGGGCACTACTGAGACCGGTACGACTGTGGTTGAAGTTTCTGAGACTGGTACTACAGAGACTGTGATCACTGAGACTGGTACGACAGAGACTGTGATCACTGAGACTGGTTCAACTACTACTGAGGTCACTGAAGATGGAACGACTACATCTGAAGTCACCGAGACTGGTACGACCACGACTGAGGTCACCGAAGACGGTACGACTTCAA
>CAIMVH010000135.1 GCA_903844855.1 uncultured Actinomycetes bacterium
ATCGCGCGCTGCCAAGACTCGATCACGCACCAGTGCACTCGACTCCCCCATATCGCTAGCAGCTAATGCCACTCTGAGGACTTTATGTAAGCCACGAGCGGTCACGCGATGGTGTTCAAGTTCGCGATGTATGAGCGCCATCGCATCATCACTTGCCGAAAATTCTCGACGCAACGCACTCCCCGAGACTTGGGCATTCGTAGCAAATCCACTTCCCAAAAGCCGCACATTCGCGCGATCGCGCGCTGCCAAGACTCGATCACGCACCAGTGCACTCGACTCCCCCATATCGCTAGCAGCTAATGCCACTCTGCTGACCGGCTCTACAAAGATCTGTAGGTCCACTCGATCAAGAAGTGGACCCGATAAGCGAGAGAGGTAACGGCGAATAGCGAGAGGCGTGCAGTTACATGCACGTCCATCTCCAGTAAAGCGACCACAAGGACAAGGATTGGCCGCAAGCACCAAGAGAAACCGGGCAGGAAAGATCGCAGTGCCACCGGTGCGCGAGAGAGTGACCTGACCTGATTCCAACGGTTCGCGAAGTGCATCTAATACACCGCTCACGAACTCGGGAGCTTCGTCAAGGAAGAGCACACCTCTGTGCGCCAACGAAATTGCCCCTGGACGCGGCTGGTTCATTCCGCCGCCGATGATGGCTGATCGTGTTGCGGTGTGATGCGGCGCGACGAAGGGTGGAGTACGCATAAGTGGCGATGATCCTTTTATCAACCCAACTATTGAGTGGATAGAGGTCACTTCGATTGCCGCATCTGTATCTAGCGGGGGCATGATTGAGGGGAGACGTTCTGCCAACATAGTTTTCCCAGCGCCCGGAGTACCCATCATGAGTAAATGATGCTCACCGACCGCAGCGATCTCGATGGCTCTGCGCGCTTCGTACTGTCCCAACACATCGCAAAGGTCTGGGACTTCGAGTGGCTCATCGACTACTTCGATATCGTCATCTTCAGTGAACTCTAAGCCTCGCAGAAATGAAACTACATTGCGCAGCTGTGAGAAACCAAAGACTTCGATCCCTGGAATCAGATTCGCTTCAGCAAAATTAACGCGCGGCACAATGGCTCGCGTAAAGCCCGCATCTTTCGCCACCACCATCGCTGGAAGCGCGCCAGAGATAGTGCGTATGCGGCCATCAAGACTCAACTCCCCGAGTACCACCGTTGAATCCATTCCATCGCTCGGAATCTTCATTTCGCCCGCAAGCAGTGAGAGCGCTACTGCGAGATCGAAACCACTTCCTCGTTTGGGAAGCGAGGCCGGCGAGAGAGCAACCGTGGTGCGCTTATTCGGCCACCCTTCCCCAGAGTTAATGAGTGCAGAACGCACGCGATCGCGCGACTCTGACAATGCGGCGTCGGGAAGGCCCAGCAAATTAAAAGCTGGCACCCCATCTGCAATATCTGCTTCCACTTCCACCACATGGCCAGCGACACCAAGAAGAGCAATCGAATAAATCTTCGCCAGCGCCATATCAAATTCCTTTTCGATAGTCGATAAAGAGTTTGGGAAGCAGAGTGATTGCTACCCCATCCACACGCAGTCGCTGATACCTACGCATCTCATGCTCTGCAACCCATGCACGAAGGAGGAGGTGTAGCCGATGCAATTTCACTGGAGTGATCGCCTCGAGCGGATGCCCTGCGCGCGAAGTGGTGCGAGTCTTCACTTCGACCGCAACGATTGCTTCGCCATCTCGCACTACGAGATCCAACTCCCCCACAGCGCACCGCCAATTCCGTTCCAGAATGATCATGCCGGCAGCTTCGAGAAAGCGAGCAGCTAAATCTTCACCGCGTTTTCCAGTCGCTTGATTCACCTGGGCAGGATGACGGAGGCAACCAAAAGTAGTTTGGAGGCGGCGCGTGCTGTGGAGTAATTAAGAAAGCGCGGCAATATTTGCGAAGGAGAAGCGGTGAATATTTGACGGACCGTGAGTAAGCAGCGCAGATGTGTGAGCAGCGGTGACATATCCCTTATGAATTTCTAAACCGTACTGAGGATATTCAATAGCTAATGCGCGCATAATTCGATCTCTCGTGACTTTCGCCAGAATGGAAGCTGCTCCGATTGACCTCGACACACTGTCGCCCTTCCACACAGCAAGGTTAGGAACCGTGAGCCCATCGATCGCATATCCATCAGTGAGCGCATAATCAGCTGCGGGATCTAATGTGGAGAGTGCGCGGCGCATTCCCGTTAAATTCGAGATATGCAATCCGACTTCATCAATCTCTGTCGCTGGTATTTCAATAATGGAGTAGGCCAGCGCAACTTCTCGCACGCGATCAAATCGATGTTCGCGCTCTTCCTCGCTTAAGGACTTGGAGTCGACACATTCGGAGAGATCAACGCCGGAATCTGATCGCGGAAGTATGACTGCAGCAATGATCAAAGGGCCGGCACATGCACCGCGTCCCGCTTCATCAACTCCAGCAATGCGAGAGAAGCCAATGCCTTCGAGCGAGACTTCCGGAGCGATCACGGCTTGATGTTAGTAAGAACTTCCGGACGCTGAAGGGTTTTAGCGTGACCCACCGGCCATATAACGGCCACCGCGCGCCCAATCACGTCGTCAAGAGGAACCATTCCCTTGCGGGGATCTTCTTGGTGATAGCGCGAGTCTTCACTCGCCCCTCGATGATCACCCATCACCCAGATACTGCCCTTGGGGACCTTTACTTCGAAAGCCAAGTCACTCGGAGTATTTCCGGGATAGATGTATTTCTCGTCAATGGGCACTCCATTCACGCTAAGGCGACCTTGCTTATCACAACACTTCACCGTGTCGCCGGCTACTCCGATGGTCCGCTTTATTAAATCTTGGTCAGCTGGATCCGGAAGTAAACCAACCGCTACAAAACCATTCTTAATGTGCTGACCAAAACTTACTTCATCAGAGACGTAAGGCTCCGGCAACCAACCACCTGGGTCTTTGAAAACCACAATATCGCCTCGACCTATTTTGCCAAGGTGCATACCAAGCTTATTGACGATGACGCGATCATTAATCCGCAAGGTGTTTTCCATAGAACCCGAAGGAATATAGAACGCTTGTATAAGAAAGGCTTTGAGGATTACCGAAATGACAATTGCGGTCACAATGAGAACTGGAATTTCGCGAAGGAGCGAGCCTTTGGCAGGTACTTTAAAAGGTAGCTTCACGGACAAGATACTAGTGCGCGCTAGCCAGCGAAATTCGAAATATTGGTGAGATTACGCAGTGGGTTCTTCAGCAGCCGCGGCAGGTGCAGCACCTTCTGCTACTGGTGCCTCAACTGCTGGTGCATCTGCTTGCACTTCTTCGTGCACGGCAGGAGCTTCCACTACAGCCTCAGTAACTACAGGAGCCACAGCCTCAGTAACCACGGGCGTAACTACAGGGGCAGCAATGATCGGAGTCTCCATCACGGTTTCTTCGATGAAGAGACCATCTTGGCCACGACGCTCGCGGATCTTGGCAGCCTTGCCACGAAGATCGCGGAGGTAGTAAAGCTTCGCGCGACGAACATCTCCGCGGCGAACGATTTCAAACTTCTCGATAACCGGAGTGTGCACGGGGAAGGTGCGCTCTACGCCGACGCCGTAAGAGACCTTGCGAATCGTAAAAGTTTCGCGAGCGCCAGAACCCGAGCGACGAATGACGACGCCCTGGAAGACCTGGATACGGCTCTTGGTACCTTCGATAACACGCACGTGAACCTTGAGTTCATCGCCCGAGCGAAATGCCGGGATGCCAGAACGGAGGGTGGCGGCGTCAACCGCGTCGAGTACGTGCATGATCGGTCCTTACTTCGAAATGAGGCGCTCGGGATGATTTCCCCGGAGCCCGCTTAGTCTGCCACAGACCCGCGTCTACCCCACAATCCGGGTGTTTTACCCCTCCTCGGGGAGGAGATCCGGCCTGACAGCTCGCGTGCGCTCTACGGCTTGCGCCGAGCGCCACTCTGCAATTTTGCCGTGGTTGCCCTCGCGGAGCAGGGCGGGAACTTCAAGGCCGCGCCATATTGCTGGCTTGGTAAAGGCAGGGGCTTCCAAGAGTCCCGAGGTTCCGTGGGACTCCTCCGATAGTGAGTCGGGATTCCCAATCACTCCAGGAAGGAGGCGGGCGACTGCCTCGATGATGGCCATCGCCGCTACCTCGCCGCCATTGAGCACATAATCCCCCAGCGAAAGTTCGAGGACGGCATCGATTTCGGCTCGAGTGGCGAAGTGCTCTGCTACCCGAGCATCGATCCCTTCGTAGCGCCCACAAGCAAAGATCAGCCACTCGGTAGCTGCGAGCGTTTCAGCCCGACGTTGATGGAAGAGCGCGCCTGCAGGAGTAGTGAAGATCAAGGTGGCTCGGGTGCCGCCTGTGGCACTTGCCAGCACTGCATCAATTGCTTCGCCCCACGGCTCTGGCAACATCACCATGCCAGCACCACCGCCGTACGGAGTGTCATCGACAGTGTGGTGGGCATCGCTCGTGTGATCGCGCAAATTATGAATATTGATTTCGAGCACGCTCTTGCTCTGCGCTTTGCCTAGCAACGAGAGTGAGAGTGGCTCTAAGTACTCCGGGAAGATGGAAATAACGTCGATACGCATTACGCCTCCATCATCCCTACTGGCGGAGTAATTACTACTCGCCTGGCCTTAGTGTCCACTACTGGAACTAATTCGCGAACGAAAGGAATAAGGAGTTCATCCATTCCTTCTCGATCAATTGCCAAGAGATCCTGTGCGGGCAGATGGAGCACCTCACGAATGACCCCTATATGGGTACCGTCTTCCAATTCCACACGTGCATCAATCAATTGATAATCGTGGAAATCATCTTCATCTTCGCCGGGCGCATCAATATCTACCTCAGCCAAGAGGAGGGTGTTACGCAAGCGCTCCACTTGAGTTCGATCTTCAAATCCTTCAAAAGTGAGCAGCATGGTGCCGGAGTGAAAACGTGCGCGGGCAATAGTGACTAGGCCTTGATCTGGGTCAGTAAAGAGTTTCGCACCGACAGCCAGACGTGAATCTGGATCATCGGTGCGTAGCTCTACTGTTGCTTCTCCTTTGAGACCGTGTGCGCGACCTACGCGCGCGACCACGAGGAGCATCGTGCTGGTGTTACTCAGGACGCGACTTGCCGCCGTCCACGTCGACTAGATCAACGCGAACGCTCTCACCGCCAAGTGCGACGATGACAGTGCGAAGGGCCTTTGCAGTACGACCATTGCGTCCGATTACTCGGCCAAGGTCTTCTGGATGCACGCGAACTTCAAGAGTGCGACCGCGACGACCATTGCGATCGGTCACAGTGACATCGTCGGGATTATCGACGATGCCCTTTACCAAGTGAGAGAGGGCGTCCTCAATCACTCAGCAGCACCTTCTTCGGCAACTGGAGCAGCAGGTGCAGCTTCAGCAGCTGGAGCAGCAGGTGCGGCTTCAGCAACGGGTGCTTCCACAACGGGTGCAGCTTCAGCAGCAGGTGCAACTTCTTCAACAGGTGCTTCAGCAACTGGTGCTACTGCAACTTCTTCGACAGGTGCTTCAGCCTTGACGGCTTTTGCTTCGAGCTTCTTCTTAGCAGTAGTCGCGCCATCCTTTGGTGCGTTCTCTGCATCTTTTACTGCTGCTTCAAAAGCAGCGCGCTTACTGGGCTTTGGTGGTGCAACGCGAAGCGTTCCCTCGGCACCAGGAAGTCCCTTGAACTTCTGCCAGTCACCAGTGACCTTGAGGATCGCGATGACAGACTCAGTAGGTTGCGCACCTGTCTTGAGCCAATGTTGGACGCGCTCGGAGTTAACCTCAATGAGCGATGGCTCTTGAGTGGGTGCGTACTTGCCTACCTCTTCGATCGAGAGACCGTTGCGAGCTTTGCGAGCGTCAGCAATAACAATGCGGTAGTACGGTGCGCGGATTTTTCCAAGACGCATGAGTTTGATCTTTACGGCCACGGGGCCTATCTCCTTGAAACTAGGGCGGCACTTGCTTCGCTTCGCCGTGGGGACAGCTTGCTTGCTTCATACCTAAATGGACATCGCCGGCGAATTGGTGAGAGGGCCAACTCGAGCGCGTTCGCCCCGTAGTCTGCCATCCGAGGATGCCCAGCGCGAAATCGCTCTCGGGTCGCACGTGGGCTGGCGGGCGAAAATCCCGTCAAAAAGGCTTAGCGCCCCTCTTCGAGCGCCCGTTTTGCCGGGTTTCCACTCTTGGACTTCTTCTTCTGTGGCGTCTGCTTGCCAGCGCCAAAACCACCACCAAGAGCGCCCATCCCCTGACCCATGCCCTGACCCATTCCCGGACCCATCCCCTGACCCATGGCGCCGCCCATGCCCATCGGCATCTTCATCCCCGGAGGAAGTTGTGGCATTCCACCCTTAGCCATCTGGCGCATCATTTTCTGAGCGCCCGTGAATCGCTCCATCAGGGAGTTCACTTCGCTCACCTTGCGACCAGATCCTTGGGCGATACGCGCACGCCTTGAGCCGTTAAGAATTTTGGGGTTCTCACGTTCCAACGGAGTCATCGATTGAATAATCGCCTCGACGCGGACAATCTCACTCTCATCAATATCGGCGATCTGTTTCTTCATCGCTGCGGCCCCAGGAAGCATGCCGAGAATCTTGCTCATCGAGCCCATTTGTTTGAGACCCTGCATCTGTTTCAAGAAGTCAGTCAGTGTGAAGTCTTGACCCGATGCGAACTTGGCTTCCATCGCTTCGATCTCGTCGCCACCGATTGCACGTTTGGCTTGTTCGGCAAGAGATGCCACATCTCCCATGCCAAGGATTCGTTGCGCCATGCGCTCTGGATAGAAGAGATCGAAGTCGGAAAGTTTTTCACCACTTGATGCAAACATGATGGGCTTACCGATAACTGATGAGAGCGAGAGCGCTGCACCACCGCGAGCATCACCATCAAGCTTCGTGAGTACTACGCCAGTGAAACCCACACCATCGCGGAACGCTTCTGCAGTAGTGAGTGCATCTTGGCCGATCATTGCATCAACCACAAAGAGGATTTCATCCGGCGAGATAGCATCACGAATCTTGCTCGCTTGATTCATTAACTCCGCATCAACACCAAGACGTCCTGCAGTATCAACGATCACAACGTCATGAAGTTTTGTGCGCGCAAGTTCTACACCGTCGCGAGCAACCTTGATGGGATCGCCGACTCCATTGCCGGGCTCTGGACTAAAAATCGGCACTCCGACTTGCTTGGCAACTTGTGAAAGTTGTTCAACAGCATTCGGACGTTGTAAATCACAAGCGACTAAGAGCGGCGTGTGCCCTTCGCGCTTGAGCCACATTGCCAACTTTCCGGCAAGCGTGGTTTTACCGGCACCTTGCAAACCGGCAAGCATGATGACTGTTGGCGGACGTTTTGCCAGCGTGATGCGTCGGGCTGCACCACCTAGTACCGCGACAAGTTCTTCGTAAATGATGGTGATGATCTGCTGGCTAGGGTTCAGCCCTGGAGTAACTTGCACGCCCACCGAGCGTTCGCGAACTTTCTCGACCACACCGTTCACCACAGAGAGAGCAACGTCTGCTTCTAGGAGGGCTTCGCGTATCTCAGTGCAGGTCTGTTCAATATCTTTGTCGCTCAGGCGCCCCTTACCCCGAAGGGTGGCAAAGGTCTGCGAGAGGCGATCAGAGAGTGAGTCAAACACGGGTGAAGGCTACTACCGATCGTTGAATGCAGGCTAAAACCTCGTGATTTTGAACTTCTCAAAGGAGTTCGAAACGCGTGCTCCTAGGAAAGGATGCCCTCAACAAATAGTTCAGCATCAAAGGGAGCGAGGTCATCGATACCTTCACCAAGGCCCACAAATTTCACTGGAATTCCGAGTTCCTGCTGAATCGCGATGATGATTCCACCTCGGGCGCTGCCATCTAATTTGGTGAGAATTACGCCGGTGAGAGCCACTGCATCGCCAAAGACTTTTGCCTGAGTGAGTCCGTTCTGTCCGGTGGTGGCGTCAAGCACTAAGAGAATCTCATCTACTGCCGCGCCTTTTTCAACTACCCGACGTACTTTCCCCAGTTCGTTCATGAGGTCGACTTTGGTATGCAGGCGCCCGGCGGTATCGACTAGGACGAGGTCTGCGCCACTTTCCTTGGCACTCTTCACCGCGTCAAAAGCGATTGCTGCCGGATCGCCCCCAGGTTCGCCAGAAATAAGTTGCGCACCTGCTCGCTTGGCCCACGTTTCAACTTGCTCGGTGGCGGCGGCCCGGAAAGTATCCGCGGCAGCGATGACCACCTGGGCCCCTTCTTCGACCGCCAAGTGTGCAAGTTTTCCCACACTCGTCGTCTTGCCCGCACCGTTGACGCCGACGATGAGCATCACTCGAGGAGTTCCGTCAGCACTCTTGCGCAATTCGATGTCACGGCTTTGCTCGCACGCAAGTGCGGCAAGCAAAGTGGCCCTCAGCGCCTCGACCGGCTCATCCTTGCGAGACATACGCTCGCGCATGTCCGCCAAGATCGACCGAGTCGCGTTAGTGCCCACATCAGCGCCAAGCAAGGTGGCTTCTAACTCATCCCACTCTGCTTGATCCAATTTTCCTGAAGTGAAGATTGCGCGCAGGCGACGACCGAATTTCTGTGAAGGCTCTAACTTTTCGCGACGGCGAAAGAGTCGACCAGAACCGTTAAACACTTTCCGGTTCAACCTCGCGCAGGCGTTGAGAAATAACTTCGGTAACACCATCGCCGCGCATAGTCACGCCATAAAGTGCATCTGCAATTTCCATGGTGCGCTTCTGGTGCGTAATGATGATGAGCTGTGAGGAACTACGAAGCTCATCGAGAATTCCGATGAGGCGACCAAGGTTCGTGTCGTCAAGTGCAGCTTCAACTTCGTCAAGGACATAGAACGGACTAGGGCGGGCCTTAAAGATAGCGATCAAGAGCGCTACTGCGGTGAGCGAACGCTCTCCGCCCGAGAGCAGCGAGAGACGCTTAATCTTCTTGCCGGGCGGGCGAGCCTCAACTTCGATACCCGTGGTGAGCATGTCATCTGGATTAGTGAGCACCAGTCGACCTTCACCTCCAGGGAAGAGGCGAGCAAAGACCCCTTCGAATTCGCGCGCCGTATCTATGAATGCTTCGCGGAAAACGATTTCTACACGCTCATCGACTTCGCGAATGATCTCCAGGAGGTCGCGGCGTGTGTTCTTAAGGTCTTCGAGTTGCTCGCCAAGGAATTGCGCACGCTCTTCGAGTGCGGAGAACTCTTCCAAGGCCAAAGGATTTACGCGACCAAGGAGCGCAAGTGATTTTTCTGTTGCACGTAAACGCTTCTCTTGCTCTTCACGCACATAGGCGACAACAGGGCCGGGAAGAAAATCTCCAGCCTCGTTCTCAATGAATGTCTGAACTTCCTTGTCTGGACCGTACTCATTCAGCAGTGTTTCGGCATCGACTCCGAGTTCTTCAAGGACCTTGCCCTCGAGTGCTTCAATCCGCAGGCGATACTCGGCACGCGCCACTTCATCGCGATGAACGCTAGTAGTGAGTTGCTCAAGCTCGGAAGCAAGTTCACGGGCCCGCAAACGAACCGCGAGCAATTCGCCTTCACGTTCGGTACGCGATGCTTCAGCCTGTCCACGTTCATTTGCTGCTTGCGCGATTGAAATCTCCAGTGCCGACAGGGCTTCTTGAGCAAGCACGGTCACGGCGCGGGCAGTGACCGCTCCGATGGCCCGGGCTTCGCGACGCTTTACCGCAGTTGCCCGCGCTTCACGTTCAGCTGCCGCGTTGCGTTCCAATTGCTCCGCACGCTGTCCAGCAGAATGCGCACGCTCTTCACCCGTACGAAGTGCTAGGCGGGCATCCATCTCTCGTTGACGAGCAGCAGCAACTGCCGAGCGGAAAGTTTCGATAGTAGCTACGTCTGGCTCATTATCCGTGGGTTCTGATTCAGCCTGAGAGAGACGATCTACCAACTCAGCAAGACCTACAAGATCACGTTCTCGCGCGCTGAGTGCATCATTGATTGCCTGTTCAATGCGAGTAGCTTCCGCATTAGCACTACGCACTGCTTGGCCAGCAAGACTCATCTGTTCTGCGAGTGCTGCCATCCGAGCATCTGATTCATGGAGACGTGCCATGGCAGAATCTGAAACTTCTTGCGCACGTACGAGAGATTCGCTTGCCGCGGACAACTCGAAACGAACACGATCGGCGCGATGAATCGCTTCTTCCAGGAGTGCGGTGGTCTCATCAATGGCAGCCTTTACTTCGATAAGGCTGGCACGCTTACTTGAACCACCACGTGCGGTAACCGGACCGATCACATCACCTGTGCGAGTTACCGCGATGAGACGATCATCGGTACGACGTACAGCCGAGATGAGATCAAGGCTCTCTACTAATACGGTGCGCTCGAGCAACGCTTCCAAAGTTGCAGAGATATCTGCCGATGAGCGAATGACGTCGACGGCATACACTGCACCTTGAGGGAGCAAAGGCCAGGAGGAACGTGGTGAAGATGCCCGGCCGCCACCCACAATGAATGAAGCATTCCCAGCGTCGACATCCTTCAGGTGACTTATGGCATTGCTAGCGGCATCGCTATCGATGACGGCGATGGAGTCAGCCGCATTTCCAAGCGCTGCAGAAACAGCCGCTTGCCAGCCCGGCTCCACCACTACCAAGTTTGCAATCGATCCGAGCACTCCGCGAAGCTGTGCGCCGAGCAGAACTGCGCTGCCATCCTTCTGGGTGGCGCTCATACGCAGCGCTTCTAGCCTGGCCTCATGCGTCGAACGATCGCGATCTGCACGACGTTCTTCCTCTTTCAGGTTATCTACCTTGGCTTGCGCTTCAACCAAACGAGATTGTGCCGAATCGTACTCGGCATCAAGACTCTCTTCGCCTTGATCATTACCGGCGACTTGAGATTCAAGAACAGAGAATTCTTGCTGTGAATTGCGGGCCCGGGCGAGCGCCTCGTCTTTCGTTGCAGTAAGTCGCGCAACTTCTTCTTCGCTCGCTGCTGAACGTGTTTTGAGCGCACCTACTTCACCACGAAGCCTGGCAAGTCCTTCACGGCGATCAGCGGCAGCACGAACAGCGGCAGAAACAGTTGTTTCCTCGCGACGAAGCGCATCTTCACTGGTGAGACGAGCAGATTCAGCTTCGGCCAATTCATCTCTATGGGCTTGCGCAGTAGAAAGTAGGCCCGCCTCTTCTGCGCGTAATTGTGCGGCTTCAGACTCCATGGCTTCTGGATCGCGTCCAGCGGCACGCGCTTCGTCGGCTTCTTCTGAAAGAAAACGTGAACGTTCGGCAGCTAAATCAGCTGTCCCACGAAAGCGTTCTTTCAGGCTCGTGAGTTTGTAATAAGTTTCTTGCACGCGAGCGAGCAACGGAGCATCGGCTGCGGCAGCAGTATCAAGTTCCGTTTCACGTTCGTGAGTTTGCGCAAGCGCACCTTCAACGTCTGCTCTGCGTTGGCGAAGCGCCGTTTCGTCGGCCACTTCCGCTTGAAGCGTGGATCGCATCTGTATGAGGTCATCTGCAAAGAGACGCAATCGCGCGTCGCGCAGGTCGGCTTGAATCGTGGCTGCTTTCCGGGCTACCTCAGCCTGCTTGCCCAATGGCTTGAGCTGGCGACGAAGTTCTCCGACTAAGTCTTGAATACGCGTGAGGTTTAACTGCATAGCTTCGAGTTTGCGAAGAGCTTTCTCTTTGCGCTTGCGATGCTTAAGAACTCCGGCAGCCTCTTCAATAAATCCACGGCGATCTTCTGGTGTTGCTGAAAGTACTGAGTCGAGCTGTCCCTGGCCAACAATGACGTGCATCTCGCGACCAATGCCGGAATCGCTCAGCAACTCTTGAATGTCGAGCAAACGTGAACTTTCGCCGTTGATCGCATATTCACTAGCGCCGTTACGGAAAAGTGTGCGAGTAATTGTTACTTCAGAAAATTCAATAGGAAGCGCACCATCGCTATTATCAATTGTCAGCGAAACTTCAGCGCGACCAAGCGGTGCCCGACCAGAGGTGCCCGCGAAGATAACGTCTTCCATCTTTCCGCCGCGCAAACTTTTGGCACCCTGCTCGCCCATGACCCAAGTAAGCGCGTCGACCACATTTGATTTACCTGAACCGTTAGGCCCCACCACTGCGGTAATTCCTGGTTCAAAGCGAAGCGAGGTGGACGAAGCGAAGGATTTGAACCCCTTGAGGGTCAAACTCTTCAGATACACAGTGGCCCCCGGCGGTCATGCGGCAGGTACGGCCCTGCCTTGGCTCCTCAGAACCCTATCGTGAGCGCGGGGCGCGCTGACACCGGGGGCAGAAGTGGCTCCCGCGGTTCATAAATTCCTCCCGCTTGATCACCGCCGCGCACCGTGGGCAGGGTTCTCCGTGGCGCTGATAGACCGATAGAGCCCGGTCAAAGTAGCCGCTCTCCCCGTTCACATTTACATAGAGAGCGTCAAAGGACGTGCCACCGACAGCAAGTGCTTCAGCCATCACCGCCTGGGCTTGCTCTAGCACCAGGCGCGCCTCGGCCCGGGTGAGCGAGCTCGCCAGCCGCCTGGGGTGGATCTCGGCGCGGAAGAGCGCCTCATCGGCGTAGATATTGCCCACTCCACTCACCACTCGCTGATCGAGCAGAATTCGTTTTACTTCAGATCGCTTCGATCGAAGTTGCCCCATCGCCAGCTCCATATCAAAGGCGGGGTCAAAGGGGTCTAGGCCGATATGTGAAATAGATACGGGGACGCGTTCACTTTCAACGCCCGCCCACTCATCGATATGAAATCCACCAAAAGTGCGTTGATCTAAAAAGAGCAGCTGCCCTTCATCGAGAGTGAAGTTGACTCGCATGTGCTGATGTTGCAACTCCTCCTTCTCGACTCGAAATTGCCCACTCATTCCCAGATGCGCGATCAGTGGAAAATCGGTGAGAGAAAACCAGAGGTACTTACCTCGTCGATGCACACCTTCAATAATTTGGCCCTTTAAGTGATCTTCGAAATCTCGTGGCCCCGGCAGATGACGCCTCACCGCACGCGGGTGACGCACTTCAACATCAATAATTGTTCTACCGAGAGTCCAGTCGACAAGACCTTGGCGAACCGTCTCTACCTCTGGTAACTCCGGCATGGAGGAAAGTTACTTCTGCTCCTCGAGCGCCGCGAATGCTGCAGCGGCCGCGCGTTGTTCAGCTTCCTTCTTACTCTTTCCTTCTCCTGTACCCAACGCGCTTTTACCCACGGTGCAGGTTGCCACAAAGTCTTTGAGATGATCCGGCCCTGATTCTTCAACTGAATATTCTGGCAAACCGCGCCCTAATTGGGCAGCTAACTCTTGCAATGAAGTTTTCCAATCAAGACCGGCACCAAGATTCTCTGCAGCTTCGATAGTGGGGGCCATGATTCGGCGAACAAAGATAACGGTCTTATCGAATCCTTGATCTACGTAAATAGCACCAATGAGAGCTTCGAATGAATCTGCGAGCATGGAATTCTTTTCACGACCACCAGTGACTTCTTCACCTTTACCGATCATCAACGCTTCGCCGAGTTCGAGAAAGCGACCGACCTCTGCAAGGGCCCGCATATTCACGGTAGCGGCGCGCAATTTAGCCAAGCGGCCTTCGGGAAAATCTGGGAAGCGATTAAAGAGCTCTTCGGTGACGATGATGCCAAGCACGCTGTCACCGAGAAATTCCAAGCGCTCGTTCGTAGGTATGCCACCATTTTCGTAGGCGAAAGAACGATGCGTAAGAGCTAATTCAAGAATTGCTGGAGAGAGAGGTAAGCCGATGTGTGCGAGGAGTTTCTCGCGGGGCGAGAGTGCCAAGCGACTTAGACGTCGAGTACTTGGCGACCGTTGTAGGTACCGCAGGTGCCACAGGCAATGTGCGGACGCTTCTTTTCACGGCAACGTTCGCAGAGCACAAGAGTAGTTGCGGTGGTCTTCCACTGGCTGCGGCGTGAGCGCGTATTAGAGCGCGACATCTTTCGCTTGGGAACCGGCACGACATACTCCTTCAGGCGGACGTTCTGGGTTCTACTAACCCGAAGAGGAAGTATCCCCCATCTCGGCACTTCCCCCCAAATCGAGGCGGTTCTTGAGGTCAGCCCAACGGGGATCGATCACCTCGTGAGCGTGATCTGCCGGCAATTCTCGCCAAGGAAGACCACACTCCACGCAGAGTCCAGGGCACTCGGGGTCACAGAGCGGGGCAAAGGGCAACGCTAAAACCACGGCGTCAAGGAAGGGAGGTTCCAAATCGAGCATCTCCCCGTCGAGGCGATAGAGCGCCTCATCGGCCTCCATCTCCTCGTCTTCCTCGCGATGCTTGGCCGCCTTCTTCGCCTTCTTGCCGCCCGAAGCGCGCTCATCATCGTCGTATAAGTAGAGCTCTTGGATGTAGAGGTCGAGCTCTTCAGAGACCGGGTCCAAACAACGAGCGCACTCCCCTAGTGCAGTTGCTTCAACCGTTGCAGTGGCGAGCACACCTTCGATCACAGACTCCAGGCGCAGATCCATCAATAGTTGTGAACCAGTGGGAATCCCGATGACTTCAATACCGATGGCATACGGCGTAACAATTTCAATGGTTGATTCACGCATCTCACCAGGCCTACGAATGAGCTCACGGGTATCTATGAGAAATGGAGCTGCCTTACTCATCGATGACAAGACCGTCGTTCTCTTTCTCGCCCGCAAGGCGCGCTCGCCCACGAGTAATGGCATCCATCGTCTTGGTTAAGACAACTTCAAGAGTTGCTAAGCGATTGTCCACATATGTATCGGTCTCGAGCTTAATAGCTTCGGCATCTTCGTTCGCCATTTGAATAATTTCATCTGCCCGATCCCGCGCCGCGTTGACGACCGCTGTTTCTTCCACCATGCGTGAAGCTTCTTCGCGGGCATGAATAAGGAATTGCTCAGCTGAGTAACGGCCCTCTTCAATAACGGCTTCTCGTTGGGTGAGCACCGCCTTAGCTTGATCTAAATCTTGCGGCAGTAGATCTCGCGCGGCCACTAAAAGATTGAGTAAATCGGCTCGATGCACGATGGCTGATGCAGAGAAAGGAACGCCCTTACCTTCTTGAACAAGAGCGATGGCTTCATCGATGGCTATCTGAACATCTACCACTTGTGGTGCCGCTTGAACTTCTCCGCCTTCGATCGACATCTTTAGGCCTTCACTTTCTTCAGAAGTTGAGTGAGGACCGAGGAAGGCACGTAGGCGGAAACGTCACCACCGTACGTAGCAATCTCCTTCACGAGCGATGAAGAAAGATATGAGTACTGCGGCGAAGTAGAAATGAATACCGTTTCAACTCCGGCTAATTGATGGTTCATCTGCGACATTTGCAATTCGTATTCAAAGTCAGAGACGGCACGCAAGCCCTTAACGATGGCCGGGATCTCATTCTTCTTACAGAAATCCACCAACAATCCGTGCCACGAGTCCACGCGCACATTGGGAAACTTCCGGCAGACATCCTCGATCAGAGCAATGCGCTCTTCGACCGTAAAGAGTGACTTCTTCGAGTGGTTAATCATGACTGCGACCACTACTTCGTCGTAGAGGGAACTTGCCCGCTCAATGATGTCGAGGTGACCGTAAGTGATCGGGTCGAAGGACCCGGGGCAGACCGCGCTTCTCTTCATAAGTGAGACGCTAGCAATCTTTCGAGGCGTAGCGCACTATCGCGAGCCCATAGGCGCGCTCGCGTTCCACCAAATAACCCGCTGGCCAGGCAAAAGCTGGGGTTTTCGACTCGCGTTCCACCGAGACTAGTGCCCGCTCGGACAAGAGCCCTGCGCTCAAGAGGAGCTCCAACACATGCTCCACCCGGTCATTGGCCAGGGAGTATGGCGGGTCAATGAGCACGATGTCGTAAGGCGCCGGCGCCACTTCTTGGGTTAACCACTTCTCAACCGCCAGGGCGTGCACCTTGACTCCGGAGAGCCCAATCTTTTCGACATTAGCCCGACAGACCGCTACCGCTTTGGGATCATTTTCAATGAGATCAACCGAAGTGGCTCCGCGCGAGGCAGCTTCCAAACCTAAAGCGCCG
>CAIMVH010000136.1 GCA_903844855.1 uncultured Actinomycetes bacterium
GCCAGGGTCTCTGTGGTGATGGGACCAGCATTCTCATGATCAAGGATGCAGATTAAGTCGGGGGCCGTGATGATGGGTTTGCCATCTTCAAAGGCGATCAAAAATTCGTTTTGAATTTCGATACGCATAATTCTCGTGGGGTCATTCAGGTGTTCGATGACTACTGTGCCGCGCGCAAATCCTGCAGTGGTGCGACGGTCAAGATCGATGATCTTTCCAGAGAAGACTCGCTTACCTTCTGCAAAATCTAAGAACTTATCGAAAGCGCCGCGTTCTCCGCGTTGCACAGCCGAAAGTTTTCTCCCAAGATCAACGCAGTAAGTCATGGAACCCTGAATGCCATACTTCGCGACTTCAGCAACAGTCATGGAATATGCAGACATCGCAGCTGACATTCCCAGCTCCATCACCGTTGCACGAGCAAGCTTTTCAGCCACTTGATTAGAAGTAGTGCTGAAGATTACGACGTTACCCTTAATGTCTGCCATCGACATTGGCGTTGCAGTTATTCCGGCCAGAGTAAAAGTGGTCATTTCAATTTGTGGAAATGCGCGACGCATAGAATCTGCATCGATAACCGGCAAACCCATCTCTGCAGCAGCTGCCATCGGAATAAGCGTATTGAGGCCACCCACTTCGATCGGCATGATTGCAACTGGTTCTTTTCCCAGATATTTTGCAAGCGCTCGTGCAGCGCCCACGAACTCTGGACCGGCCGGTGGCTTTTCGGCGATCACTGTGGGCGCACCAATTCCAGCAACGGTCACCACTAATCCATTGGGATCTAATTCGCTTGGTTCCACAATCTGAATCGCCCCGTAAGTCTCCATCGCTTGGTGGACCATCAGCCGACCAATATATGGATCCCCACCACCGCCCGCACCCAAGAGAGTGGCCCCTAGGGCCATGTCATCTAGGTCAGCGAGGTTTAATTCACGCATTGCGCCCCTTAATAGAACGGTATTCGGCGTCATACCCAAAAACGCGTGGCCCTACCAGTTCGAGCATTCCTGGTTGATGCCACTCCGGAGCACACGGCAAACCGACCACGTCGACGCGTTGACCAAAGGCCAGGGTCTCTGTGGTGATGGGACCAGCATTCTCATGATCAAGGATGCAGATTAAGTCAGGGGTGGTAATGATGGGTTTACCATCTTCAAAGGCCATCAAAAATTCGTTTTGAATTTCGATACGCATAATTCTGGTGGGATCTTCAAGATGTTCAATCACCACAGTGCCGCGCGCAAATCCTGCAGTGGTCCGACGATCAAGATCGATGATCTTTCCAGAGAAGACTCGCTTACCTTCTGCAAAATCTAGGAACTTATCGAAGGCGCCATGCTCCCCGCGTTGCACCGCCGAAAGTTTGCGCCCCAGATCAACGCAGTAACTCATGGAGCCTTGAATGCCATGCTTCGCGACTTCAGCAACAGACATGGAATATAGAGAAATTCCAGCCCCCATTCCCATTTCTATCATCAATGCACGAGCAAGTTTTTCGGCCACTTGATTAGTGGTGGTACTGATGATCACAACGTTCCCGTTGATGTCTACCATCGACATCGGGGATGCGGTAATTCCAGCCAAAGTAAAAGTGGTCATTTCGATTTGTGGAAATGCGCGACGCATAGAATCTGCATCGATAACTGGAAGACCCATCTCGGCTGCGGCGGCCAGTGGGATGAGCGTATTGAGGCCGCCCACTTCGATCGGCATGATTGCAACTGGTTCTTTTCCCAGATATTTTGCGAGCGCTAGTGCGGCGCCCACAAACTCGGGGCCGGCCGGTGGCTTTTCGATGAGCACTGTGGGCGCACCGATTCCAGCAACGGTCACCACTAATCCATCGGGATCTAATTCGCTTGGTTCTACAATCTGTACCGCCCCGTATGTCTCTATTGCTTGAACGGCCATGAGACGCCCAATATATGGATCTCCGCCACCGCCAGCGCCCAAGAGAGTGGCCCCCAATGCCATGTCATCTAGGTCAGCAAGGTTTAATTCACGCATCGCGTCCCTCGATGGAACGGTAATCGGTGTCATACCCAAAAGCGCGTGGCCCTACCAGTTCGAGCATTCCTGGTTGATGCCACTCTGGAGCGCACGGCAAACCAACCACATTAACTCGTTGTCCAAAATTTAATCCTTCAACCGCGATGGGTTGTGCGTTCTCGTGGTCAAGTACGCAAATAAGATCTGGCGTCGTCACCACGGCTTCGTCGCCGTCGTAGGCAATAAGAAACTCGTTCTGGAAATCAAGACGCATCCTGCGATCCGGATCCTTAAAGTCTTCGATCAGTAGCGTGCCGCGCGCAAAGCCTCCCGTGGTGCGCCGATCTAAGTCAATAATCTTCCCAGAGAAAAAGATTTTGGCTTTTGCGAACTCAAGAAACTCAGCGTAAGCACCAGCCTTACCATTTTGAATCTGCTGTAAGTAGCGACCTAGCTCTGCGCAGTACGTCATGGAACCGTTAATGCCATGTTCTGCTACTTGCTTTGCTGTCATAGAGTAAGAAGAAAGCCCATCAGCCATTCCAAGTTGCATCACACATGCACGTGCTAATTTCTCGGCGATCTGATTGGTTGTTGTTTCAAAAACCACCACGTTGCCTTTTTCATCCGCCAAGCTCATGGGCGATGCAGAAATTCCAGCGAGCGTAAAGACGGTCATCTCAATTCCCGGAAACGCGCGGCGCATAGAATCTCCATCGACTACTGGGATTCCCATTTCGGCGGCCACTGCAAGTGGGAAGAGCGTGTTAAGACCGCCGACTTCTATAGCCATCACTGCCGCAGGTTTCTTACCGAGATACTTAGCAAGTGACTTCACGGCATCAACGAACTCAGTGCCAGAAGGGACCTTCTCTGTCATCACGGTGGGCGCCCCAATCACTGCAACCGTGAGGACGAGATCATCTGGATCGAGCTCGCTCGCACTCACGATATTTACTTCCCCGTACTTGGCCATTGCCTCCTGGACCATGAGCAGAGAAATGTACGGATCTCCGCCGCCGCCGGCCCCCAAAAGAGTGGCTCCCAGAGCCATGTGCTGGAGACCTTCTGGGGTGAGGCGGTACATGAGGGCTCCTTCTGCTCGCGAATTCTCTGCTTGAACTGATGTGGACTTATTCGAACTTAGGGGGCGAGTGGGCGTCTGCCAATGGGCAAAGCGCCCAAACTCTTGGGCAAATCTCCTCGGAACGCCCTCCCGGCTCCAGTCGGAGCCTCATTTGCCAGGCTCACGCTCCCCCGGGAGAATCGACCTATACGACTTCCGAATACTTCACGATGTCAGGGAAATGAGCAGCCATGAGCAAGCACGTCACCCATTGGATTAACGGGCAAGAGTGGAGCGGCACCGCCGCCCGCCACGGCGATATCTACAACCCGGCCACCGGCCAGGTCACCGGCACCGTTGACTTCGCTACCTCGGCCGTCATGGATCAAGCCGTCGCTTCCTCAAAGGCCGCTTTTGCAGAGTGGCGCCAAGCATCACTTGCCCGTCGCGCTCAGGTCCTCTTTGCCTTTCGCGAATTGCTCAATGCAAAGAAAGAAGAACTCGCTGCCATCATCACCGCCGAACATGGCAAGGTGCTCTCCGATGCTTTGGGCGAAGTTACTCGTGGACTTGAAGTGGTGGAATTTGCCTGCGGAATTCCACACCTTCTCAAAGGCGGATACTCAGAGAGCGTCTCTACTGGCGTTGATGTGTATTCGATCCGCCAACCTTTAGGCGTAGTCGGCATCATCAGCCCATTTAACTTCCCCGCGATGGTTCCTATGTGGTTCTTCCCCCTTGCTATTGCCAGCGGAAACGTAGTGATTGTGAAACCAAGTGAGAAAGATCCATCAGCCACCAACTTTGTCGCCAAGCTCTGGAAAGAAGCTGGACTTCCAGATGGCGTATTTAACGTTGTACATGGCGATAAGGAAGCAGTTGATGCACTCCTTACTCATTCCGATGTGAAATCAATTTCTTTCGTGGGATCAACACCCATAGCCAAGTACGTATACGAAACCGGTACGGCACATGGAAAGCGCGTACAAGCACTCGGTGGAGCAAAGAACCACATGGTCGTGCTCCCCGATGCTGACCTTGATCTCGCAGCTGATGCCGCGATTAACGCTGGCTTTGGCTCAGCTGGAGAACGATGCATGGCCATCTCTGCGCTCGTAGCAGTAGAGCCAGTCGCTGATGTACTTATTGCCAAGATCAAAGAACGCATGGCCAAACTCACTACCGGAGATGGCACCAAGGGCGCCGACATGGGTCCATTGGTTTCCTCAATCCACCGCGACAAAGTAGCTAGTTACGTTGCTGCGGGCGAAAAGGAAGGCGCCACACTCGTCGTCGATGGTCGCACCACGAAATTTGAAGGTGACGCTGCCGGATTCTGGCTTGGACCAACGCTATTTGACAATGTCACTCCCAAGATGAGCATCTACACCGATGAAATCTTTGGACCCGTACTCAGTGTTATTCGCGTAAAGACTTATGCAGAAGCACTCAAAATGGTTAACGACCACCTCTACGGCAATGGCACGGCTATCTTCACCAACGACGGTGGCGCCGCTCGTCGTTATCAGAATGAAGTAGAAGTGGGCATGGTCGGAATCAACGTTCCCATCCCAGTGCCAATGGCCTACTACTCATTCGGTGGCTGGAAGGCGAGCCTCTTCGGAGATACACATGCCCACGGCATGGAAGGCGTGCACTTCTTCACTCGTGGAAAAGTTGTAACCTCACGCTGGCTCGATCCAAGCCACGGTGGCATCAACTTGGGCTTCCCGCAGAACGTTTAATCGTTTCGCAAGCTCCACGCACGTACACCACCGCTCATCCCTGCTTCATTAGGCACTACGACAACATCGCTGCCCATTTTGCGAACCAACTCGGGCGTGATGAGTCGCGAGTTGCCTCCGCCTAAGTAAAGGCGGTCCCAGAGAAATACCGGACGTAAGTCATCGATCATTAATCGGACCCGCCGCGACCAGAACGCATTTCCCAGTCGACGCCTTTCATGTTCGCCAATCCACGTGTCGTAATTGGTACCTCGTCGAATTGGTGCATGTGAAAACTCGATGTGTGGCGAGAGTTTGCCGCCATCAAAGACCGCGCACCCAAGGCCAGTGCCAAGAGTAAGTACAACTTCAAATCCAATGCCCGAAATAACTCCAGCACCATGAACTTCTGCGTCGTTAAGTACCATCGTAGGAATTCCCAACGCAGACGTAAGTGCGGCGCGAGCATCAAAACCAGACCACTGCTCACGAAGTGCCAGATCAATACGCGTTCGCGGCCCGTTTGCAGTGATGTACTGAGGCGTGGCCACTACGACGCCATGTCTGATCATCCCGGGCATCCCGACAGTGGCGCGCGATGCCTTTGGCAGAGAATCTGCTAGCCCCAACAAAGTTTCGATAAAAAGCGAAGGCGGAAAGGGATAGGGCGTATCAATACGAATCGGCGCAGCATGCGCGGTGCCTGCGGAATCGAAAACGGAGGCCTTGATACCAAG
Organism: uncultured Actinomycetes bacterium; assembly: GCA_903844855.1. GTDB lineage: Bacteria > Actinomycetota > Actinomycetes > Nanopelagicales > Nanopelagicaceae. The sequence continues at coordinate 5,520 of CAIMVH010000136.1, forward strand.
GCCCCCGCAATCAATCGAGAGTGTTAATCGTTCCGTTACAGGATCCATGGACTCAGCCTAGAACTGATGTTCTAGAAAGTCCCGAAGCTCAGAAGCCCCCGACATTGGTGTCCGAGACGTTAGTGGTTATGTCCGCCAGGTCCGTGTGAGTGGCCGTGTCCGCCACCGGCTGGCGCTGAGTTATCGCCTTCGACCTTCTCAACAACAGTGGCTTCGGTAGTGAGCAACATGGCGGAGATTGAAGCGGCGTTAGCGAGCGCAGAACGCGTCACCTTCACAGGGTCAATAACACCAGCTTTGACCAAGTCAACATATTCACCAGTAGCAGCGTTCAAGCCGAAGTTATCTGAAAGCTCGCGTACCTTGGCGACAGCGACATAGCCTTCGAGGCCGGCATTTTCGGCAATCCAACGAAGTGGCTCATCAACGGCTTTGCGAACGAGGCGTACGCCGACTGCTTCATCACCTGAGAGTCCGAGATCGCCCGCGAGTACAGTGGCAGCATGCACGAGTGCACTTCCACCGCCAGAAACAATGCCTTCTTCAACCGCAGCACGCGTTGCTGAAATGGCATCTTCGAGACGGTGCTTCTTCTCTTTGAGCTCAACCTCAGTATGTGCGCCCACCTTGATGACACAGACGCCACCAGAGAGCTTGGCGAGACGCTCTTGGAGCTTCTCTTTATCCCAATCTGAATCGGTGCGTGAGATTTCTCCACGAATTTCTGAAACGCGACCTTCAACATCTGCCTTATTGCCGGCGCCGTCGATAATCGTGGTGTTCTCTTTGGTGACGAGGACGCGGCGAGCGCGACCCAAGTACTCAAGACCGATTTGATCAAGCTTGAGACCAATTTCAGCTGAGATAACTTGACCACCGGTGAGAATTGCAATGTCTTGGAGCATCGCCTTGCGGCGATCGCCAAATCCTGGAGCCTTGATGGCTACTGCGGTGAAGAGACCGCGCATCTTGTTCACTACAAGAGTGGAAAGCGCTTCGCCTTCTACATCTTCAGCAATGATGACAAGTGGCTTACCGCCTTGGGCGACCTTTTCCATGATGGGAAGAAGTTCGCTGAGCGAAGAAATCTTTGACTGAGTGATGAGCACATAAGCATCTTCGAGGATGGCTTCCATACGCTCTTGGTCAGTCACGAAGTAGGGCGAGATATAACCCTTATCGAATTGCATACCTTCAGTAAATTCGAGTTCCAAGCCAGTGGTGTTTGACTCTTCGACCGTGATGACGCCATCCTTGCCGACCTTATCCATGGCCTCAGCAATGAGATCACCGATAGCAGGATCTTGCGCCGAGATGGTAGCAACATTAGCGATCTGCGACTTGTCTTTTACTGGAATTGCGGTGGCTGCAAGCTTCTCTACGAGAGCAATAACGGCGGCTTCGATGCCCTTCTTGATTGCCATGGGTTGTGCACCGGCAGCCAGATTGCGAAGACCCTCGTGGATCATGGCTTGGGCAAGCACGGTGGCTGTCGTGGTGCCGTCACCGGCGACATCGTTGGTCTTAGTGGCAACTTCCTTGACGAGTTGTGCGCCAAGGTTTTCACCGGCGTGCTCCAACTCGATTTCGCGAGCGATGGTGACACCATCGTTAGTAATGGTAGGTGCGCCAAACTTCTTATCGATGACGACATTGCGACCCTTAGGTCCAAGTGTCACCTTTACTGCGTTAGCGAGAGCGTCGACTCCACGCTCCATCGCACGACGAGCATTTTCATCAAAACTGAGTGTCTTAGACATGTTCTCTCTTCTTCAAGGTAGCTATTCGTGAACTTGCGAACTTCTCTACTTCAGCAATCAATAAAATTATGGGAGGAGAAGGTGCTCGCGGCCTCCGCTAGCGAAGGCCGCGAGCTGCCAAATTACTTCTCGATGACCGCGAGGATGTCGCGGGCGGAGAGAATGAGGTACTCCTCGTTGTTGTACTTCACTTCGGTCCCGCCGTACTTGCTGTAAATGACGACATCGCCGACCTTTACATCAAGCGGAACACGGTTTCCATCTTCAAATCGACCCGGGCCAACTGCAATAACAGAACCCTCTTGAGGCTTCTCTTTTGCAGTATCTGGGATCACGAGGCCAGATGCCGTGGTCTGCTCAGCTGCGCTGGCTTTAACCACGATCCGGTCTTCAAGCGGCTTAATAGCGGTCACTTTGACCTTTCCCCTTTACTTTCGTCGTTGGTCTGCTGCCAACAGCGCCGACGCCGTCGCGGGGGTCGTAGACGCTTACTTTTGGCAGACTCGGGGTGAGAGTGCTAGCCCAACTTTACGAGTGGGTTAGCACTTGGTCAAACCGAGTGCCAGCCCATCA
>CAIMVH010000137.1 GCA_903844855.1 uncultured Actinomycetes bacterium
CGGGCCAATGCACGATCCCTTTGCGTTGACGCCAGCTTTATGAGAAATGACGGCCATTTTTGTACGGTGCCCCGCTTCACGAGAAATCGCTTTGATCTCCACGGTGCCATCAGCAACTTCTGGAACTTCGAGAGCAAAGAGTTGTTTAATCAGAGCTGGGTGCGTACGAGAAAGCACAACTTGTGGCCCACGTTGACCCATTTTCACTTCAATAATCAGGCTTTTGAGGTACTCACCGTGTTTGTACTCTTCGCCAGGAACTTGTTCAGAAGGCGGGATCGTTCCCTCGATGCGACCGAGATCGACGTGCACAATTTTAGGATCACGCCCTTGTTGAATAATTCCGGTCACAATATCTCCGACCGAGCCAGTGAACTCTCCAAAAATTTCTTGATCTTTTACGCCGCGAAGCATTTTAGAAATCGCGTGTTTGGCTTCATTTGCAGCAATGCGACTAAAGCCCACAGGCGTGACGTCCACTTCTGAAGTCAACGCACCTTCAATATCGAATTGGCGAATCACGATTGTCATTGATCCGGTGATGGGATTGAGGACCGCACAAGCCCCGGGATCGGCGGTGGTAACTCCTTTTGCGGGGGCATATAAATATTGTTTATAACCTTCAAGGACAGCATCTTCGATGGTCTTAATCATTGATTCAACCGAAGTGCGACCATCGGAGAAGAGAGCTTTAAGCGCTACGAGGTCAACATCCATCGCCATGATTACTTCTCTTCTCTATTGAATTCGACCTCAACGCGCGCTTTCGCAACATCGGTGATGGCAACCTCTTGGATCGCTCCAGATACATCTAGCGTGACGATGCCATCTTGCACACTCATAATGCGTCCAGTGATCGGGGCGCCCTCTCGGGAGACTATTTTGACGAGGCGCGTCATGTTCCGGCGCCAATGACGTTCAAGTGTGAGCGGGCGATCGACACCGGGAGAGCTGACTTCCAGCGTATAAGGGGTGCTACCCAACTTGGAATCGTTCTCATCTAAAATTGCGGAGACCAGACGAGAAGCTTCGGCGACATCGTCTAAATTAAGGCCGGTTTCTTTATCGATTAGCACGCGGACAACGCGTCGCTTTCCAGCTGGGGTTACGGCAATTTCTTCACAATCGAAACCAAGATTTTCTAAGGGGGCAGTCAGGAGAGAAGCGATCAGATCCCGCATAAAATCCTCCTGTTAAGTTGTGACTGCAATCGCAAGAATACTCCACGTTCGCGTGAGTTCAAAACCTGCGCGTCTAGAAGATGTCCCATGCCAGGCGCACCATCAGAATGAGCAAGACCACCAGGAAGATTCTGCGGACGAGGCGAGACCCACCCTTAATCGCTACCCGGGCCCCTACCAATGCTCCGGCAATATTAAAGACCGCCATCGTTAAACCTAGCCACACGATCATTGAACCGTGTATGCCGAAAACAAATATGGCCGCCACATTAGTACCCACGTTGACGACCTTGGCGATTGCTGAAGCGCGCAAAAATTCATAACCCAGGAACCCGACCAAGGCAAATACCAGGAACGAACCGGTACCTGGACCAATCGCGCCGTCATAAAGACCAATCAGCAACCCAATCCCACAACCAAAGATGAGCGCACGTTTGCGCGAAAACTTAAGAGACTCATTGACGCCGAACTCTGGACGTTTGAAGGTGTAGATCGCCACCAGAACAAGAAATGCCAAGATAACTGGCTTGAACACATTGCTCGGAATGGAGGTAGCCAACAGCGCGCCAAGGGCTGACCCGCCCGCAGCAAAGAGGGTCATCGGTAGCGCTAGTTTGAAATCTAACCGCCGTCCTCGCGCATAAGTCACCGCAGCGCTAGAGGTACCAAAGACACTGGAAAGTTTGTTGGTACCAAGTACCGTAGCAACTGGCTCATTGGGGAGACCGACCAGAAGCGCGGGTAGTTGAATAAGTCCCCCACCGCCAGCGATGGCGTCGATCGCTCCTGCCGAAAATGCGGCAAGCGCGAAGAAGATCAGGTGGACGGCGTCCACGTTAATCGAGCAGCGCTGCTAGATAACCGACAACCTCGTCCACTGGAATATCGCTACGTTCGCCACTCTTACGATCGCGCACTTCAATCGTGCCTTCAGCCAGCCCTTTGCCGACCACGACAATCGTAGGAATACCAATCAATTCGGCATCTTTGAACTTCACTCCAGGGCTCGCGTCGCGTCGATCATCGAGCATGATGCGCGCACCGATGGATTCCAAAGCTTCCGCAATTTCTTCTGCTTTGGCGAAAGGAACGTCATCTTTGCCGGTAGCCACAATGTGAATATCGGCTGGCGCAATTTCGCGCGGCCAACAGAGACCCATTTCATCGTGGCTCTGTTCGGCGACCACAGCAACTGCGCGCGACACACCAATGCCATATGAACCCATGGTGAGCACCTGTTGCTTGCCTTCGGCATCGAGCACAGTGAGGTCAAGAGCTTCTGCATACTTACGGCCGAGTTGGAAGATGTGTCCTATCTCTATGGCCCGATCAATGATTACAGGGGTGGCACACTTGGGACAGGTATCGCCCGCGCGCACTTCGGCTGCTTCGACGTACTGCTCCACTTGAAAATCTCGACCGTTAACGACGTAACGTGCATGACGGTTGCGTTCGTTTGCACCAGTAACCCACACGGAGTTCGGAGCCACGCGAGGATCGGCGTACAGACGCAATCCAAGACGGCCCGCGTCCTGTGGACCGACGTATCCCTTTACAAGTTCCTTACGGGTAGCAAAATCTCCCTCTTCAAAGAGGCGGAGGTCTTCAACGCCCGGAAGGCTTGCGCCTAAGCGTTTGAGATCTACTTCGCGATCACCGGGAACGAGAACTGAAATCGCCTCGCCATCAGCCATGAGAAGAATATTTTTTAACGTATCGGCTGCCGTGAACCCGCCGCCATACTCCTTATTAAGCACCTCCACGAGAGACTCAATTGTTGGCGTATTGGGAGTATCTAAGACTTCAAGTGAGGGCACATTCGCTGTAGGTAGCTCTGCCACTGGAGTGACGATAGCTTCGACGTTGGCTGCAAAACCACATGACTCGCAGAGGACGTAGGTATCTTCGCCAGTATCGCAAGGAGCCAAGAACTCCTCTGACGCGGAGCCACCCATCGCGCCAGAGACCGCCGAGACAATTGAGTATTTAAGATTGAGACGATCGAAGGTAGAGATATAAGCATCGCGATGGCGTTGGTATGAATGCGCCAAACCCACATCGTCGATGTCGAATGAATACGAATCTTTCATGACAAATTCTCGACCACGAATGATTCCAGAGCGAGGACGAGCCTCATCGCGATACTTCGTTTGAATCTGATAGATCACGAGTGGTACATCCTTGTACGAGGAGCACTCCCCCTTCACCATCAAAGTAAACATCTCTTCATGGGTGGGCCCAAGAAGATAATCTCCACCCTTGCGATCCTTCAATCGGAAGAGATCGCTACCGTACTCTTGCCACCGGTTCGTCTTTTCGTATGCCTCGCTGGGCAAGAGAGCTGGGAAGTAAACTTCCTGAAATCCGGCCTTGTTCATTTCATCGCGAACAATATTCTCAATATTGCGGTAGACGATGTAGCCCAGCGGGAGCCACGAGTAGATACCTGCGGCAATCCGGCGCACATATCCGGCGCGGACGAGCAATTTATGGCTGGCGACCTCAGCGTCGGCTGGGTCTTCTCGCAAAGTGCGCAGAAAGAGCGTCGACATACGTAACACAACTACTCCTTAGCGATTCCAGAGAATACCGGGATTACAAAGATCTACTGGGCTACCTTACCGAATCTTTCGCCTCAGAAGAGCACCGACGCCAGGGTCCCATGGCGCGTAAAGCCCACCTTTTCATAAACCCGCAAGGCGCTTTCATTAAAATCGTTGACGTAGAGCGAAACGCGATCACTACTCTTCAAGGCCTCAAGGACAACTGTAGCCATCCCTGAAGTTGCGATACCTTCCCCTCTACGCGCCGGCTGAGTCCAGACACCTTGGATCTGCGCAGCCCGAAGAGTGCTTAAGCCAATTTCTGCTTTGAATAGCACTTCACCATTTTCGATGCGCGCAAATGCACGCCCTTGCAGAATCAATTCTGCTAATCGACTCCTAAAACTTGCGCCGTTATCGATACCAAGTGGGGAGGTCCCCACTTCTTGAGTAAACATCTCTACCGCAGAAGGAAAAATCAGTGAAAGTTCCACTGGCTCTACGGCACGCACATCTACGTCCGCCTCCACCAAAGGAGCACTATCAATGACCAAGAGTGGCTGTGCGCTTCGGATCACTCGCGCACTCCCCCACGAGGGTTCCAATCTTTCCCACAAGGAGAGCACCACAGAAGCCGGACCAGTGATAGAAGTTGAGCGCCTCATCTCCCGGGCCAGGCGACCCACGATTGCGTCAATAGCTTGATCGCTGCACAGGGTCGGAACAAGATTGGCACCAACATAAACAAGTGCTTCGAAGGAGCCTTCATCTTCTACAACCCAAAATTCTCCCGAGAGCTTGGAAAGCGAGAGAGAACTATCGAGCCATCGATGTAGCCTGCTGGTAATAAAAGCGTTCGTGACGCTATCTCGCTCAAGAATTTCACGCACAGGTTGCCGAGAATCCTCTTCGACAAGGAGTCGTGCGATCACGAATTAAGAAACCTGCACCGATGGCGCACCAGAGACAACTCCGGCTGCCTCCATCTCGTCTGCAAGGC
>CAIMVH010000138.1 GCA_903844855.1 uncultured Actinomycetes bacterium
CTTGTCATGGTCTCAAGTAGGCACGCCACAAGTCATCGAAGTCACACTGCCACAAGCTAATCGCGGGTATTACGAAGAGTGGACCTTCCCGAAGAATGGCAAAGCAGATTCCACCAACAATATTGCCGTTATTGCAGAGTTCCAGCCCTACAAAGCCACCTGGTGTTGGTCAGAGACGATATGCAATGACCGTCGTGAAGAGTTCTTACTCGCTATTCGTCCCACTACGACTCCGGGACTTTGGGAGGAGAGCCAAGCCGCCTCATTCACTATCACGATGCGAGCGGCTAAGTCATTTCAGTTTGGCGAAGTAAGTGGCAGTGCACAACGTGTTGTAGTGAAGTATGGAAAAGATCTTCCGCCGGTTAACGGCCAGGCAACTCGCGAAATTATTGCCACCTTCTCTCCAATCGCCACGGCGCGAGGTGGAACGCCCACAGAAATGGCGGTAAAGGCCACCATGATCACTTACGACGCAAACATTTGGATCTACGGCCAAAATAATGGAATCGTCGATGGACTAGGTGTGTGTGGGAAGATTGGAGGCGTACAAGTAGTTTCCAACGCGATGCACTCTCTGGATCCCTCGTGGAATGCAGCGACGGAATCCATCGAAGTGCGCCTCTCCACACCACATCTGCGCCCTGATGGGTCGGTCAATGTGGGTTATCTAGAGATTCGTATGCCGCGCGAGGCTGCGATGTGTATGTGGAAAGTGAATCTAGACGGCAATCTCAAAGCTTCGGTAAACATCACTTATGACGATGGGTCATCACCGAGTGTGGCCACTGTCGTAGGACAACGAATTGGAAATGATTACCTCATTGTTTCCAGCGGATTCCATTACTCTTCTCCGAAATTGGCGATCAAGCTTTCGAACTCTGCCTCGACCGATCAGACTCCGACAGCGCCAGAGGCCACCCCAGCGGTGGCTCCCGCCGCTACTGCACTTGCTCCGGCCATAGCGACGCAGGCTAAAACGCCAGCTAAGACAGTGGCGAAAACTAAGACAGTCTGTGTGAAGGGCAAGACCATCAAGAACATTGCACCAAGCGCGAAGTGCCCCGTCGGCTATGCCAAGAAAGTTGTTAAAGCTTAGCCACGCGGTACCCATCTTTACGATGCCCAATCTTGATGATTAAGACCGTCATCACTTTTCCATCAAAGGTGTAGAGAATTCGATAATCGCCCACACGAATTCGGTATCCCTCACGTCCACGTAACTTGAGAGCTTTGGGAGGAAGTGGGTTATCACCCAAAAGGTCGATCACGCCGACAATGCGTAATTGATCAGGCTTGGGAATGCTCACCAAATATTTTGCTGCGTGTGCAGAGATTTCAATTGTGTACTTACTCAAAGGAGTCCGAGATCCTTCTTTACTACGTCCCAAGGAATATTGAGGTCACTCTTTAAGAGGGCTGCATCGAACTCTGTGATGTCTGCAAGTTCCTCTGCTGACTCCATGAGTTGCTCATAGAGCGAGGGGCTCATCAAGACCGCCACCGCTTCACCATGTCGGGAAATGGTGACCGGCTCGGTTTCAGCTTGCGTGATGGCGTGCGCTAATTCGGCACGAGCTTCTGAGATGGGCAGTGTGGTCATACCATTATTGTACAAAAAGCGTTTCTATTTGTACAGAATAGGAGAAAATCCGGGGCTAGCTCACCATCCATTCTCAGGAAACCCCCAGAGAGCGGGTGAAGTATGAAGCCATGAGTACAAGTGAGGGGCCCAGCGAAAAATTCCGGATCCTTGTCGTCGACGATGAAACGAGCATTACTGAACTCATCGCCACCAGTCTTCGTTTCGTGGGCTACGAAGTTGCTACCGCCTTCGATGGTCGTTCTGCTCTGATCACCGCCGAAGAGTTCAAACCACACGCACTCATTCTCGATGTGATGATGCCCGACATGGATGGCTTCGAAGTCTGTCGGCAGTTACGAAGTAACGGTGTTGAGGCTGGCGTTCTCTTCCTCACTGCACGCGACACGACAGAGGACAAGGTAGCTGGGCTCACTGTCGGCGGCGACGACTATGTAACTAAGCCTTTTAGTCTCGAAGAATTAGTAGCTCGTATCCGTGCACTCCTCCGTCGGATCGGTGCGGCACCATCGAACATCGACGATGAGGTTATTTCTTTTGCAGACCTTAAATTGAACGAAGCCACACATGAGACTCATCGTGCGGGAAATCTTATTGATCTCTCACCTACGGAGTTCACTTTGCTTCGCTACTTGCTTATCAACGCGGGTCGCGTAGTGAGTAAGGCACAGATTCTTGATCACGTGTGGCAGTACGACTTCCGAGGTGATGCGGGGATCGTTGAAACGTACATCTCCTACTTGCGTAAAAAGATCGATATTTATGATCCTGCGCTCATACACACCGTGAGAGGTGTGGGGTACCGCCTAAAGATGCCAAACTAAGAACATTATGGCGCTTCCTCGAATCTTCTC
>CAIMVH010000139.1 GCA_903844855.1 uncultured Actinomycetes bacterium
AACAAGCGATGGATGCGCTCCGTTGCCCACCTCCTGATGCAGATGTGAAAGTACTCTCTGGTGGAGAGCGACGTCGCGTTGCGCTCTGCAAACTTCTACTTCAAGCACCGGATCTCTTGCTCCTCGATGAGCCCACAAACCATTTAGATGCCGAGAGCGTGCAATGGCTCGAGCAACACCTGGGAAAGTACCCAGGCGCGGTGGTCGCGATCACCCACGATCGATACTTCCTGGATAACGTGTCGCAATGGATTTTGGAGCTCGATCGCGGTCGCGCTTATCCATACGAAGGTAACTACTCCACATACTTGGAAACCAAAGCAACTCGTCTCAAGGTAGAAGGCCAGAAAGATGTGAAGCGGGCCAAGCGCCTCGCCGAGGAACTCGATTGGGTACGTCAAAACGCCAAGGGTCGCCAAGTGAAGTCGAAGGCTCGTCTTGCGCGCTATGAAGAGATGGCTGCCGAAGCAGACAAGATGCGCAAACTCGACTTCGATGAAATTCAGATTCCGCCGGGGCCACGCCTTGGTAATGTCGTTGTGGAAGTTGACCATCTTTCAAAGGGCTTTGGGGATCGGCTGCTCTTTGATGATCTTTCCTTCACCTTGCCACGCAACGGTATCGTCGGCGTCATCGGGCCCAACGGTGCAGGTAAGACCACGCTCTTTAAGATGTTGCAAGACATGGAGCAACCAGACAAAGGTTCCATAAAAATTGGTGAGACTGTAAAAATTTCTTACGTTGATCAGTCACGTAGCGGTATCGATCCGAAGAAGTCGCTCTGGGAAGTTGTTTCCGATGGCCTAGATTTCTTAAAGGTTGGCCAAGTAGAAATGCCAAGCCGTGCCTACGTGTCCGCATTTGGTTTCAAAGGCCCTGATCAACAGAAGGCGGCAGGCATCCTCTCGGGTGGTGAGCGAAACCGACTCAACTTGGCGCTCACTCTGAAGATGGGTGGAAACTTATTACTTCTCGATGAGCCCACCAACGACCTTGATGTGGAAACTTTAGGTTCACTGGAAAACGCGCTTCTTGAGTTTCCTGGATGCGCTGTGGTGATTTCCCACGATCGCTGGTTCCTTGACCGAGTCACGACGCACATTTTGGCTTATGAAGGTGATTCTCAATGGTTCTGGTTTGAAGGTAACTTCGAATCGTATGAGAAGAACAAGATTGAACGCCTTGGTGCAGATGCTACTCGTCCACATCGCGCAACGTATCGCAAGCTTACTCGCTAAGAGTTTCGCGTATGCGTCACATTTATCAATGTCCTGTGCGCTGGGGTGACATTGACGCATTTCAACACGTCAATAACGTGGCTTATCTCGAGTATTTGCAGGAGGCGCGCGTTGATATGTTTTGGGTGCATCCAGCACGTGCAGGATTGAAGCCGTTGGCTCGCGGAATTGTGGTGGCAAGACATGAAATTGATTACCTGGCGCCTATGGAGTGGCGCGAGGCTCCTATCACCATAGAAATCTGGGCGACCAAGGTACTTGCCTCAAAATTCGAACTCGCATACCTACTGCGCGATGACGAGCGTGCCTATGCGCGCGCCAAGAGCGTGATGGTGCCCTTTGATTTGGAGAGCCAGCGTCCTCGAAGGATGAATGATGCTGAGAAAGAAGCGCTCGCACCTTTTCTAGAGCAAGAATGACCAGAAGCCTTAAGAACGTTCATCCATCCTGGGTAGCAGTCGCCATTGGCTCTCTGCTTTGCTGCTGCGAATATCTTCATGTTCATTGATCCAAAGGCGCGCCCGCTAGAATTGAAATCATGAGCGCGAACTTCTATGAGGCAGTTGGTGGGGCACCAGTTTTCAAAAAGTTGGTGGATCTCTTCTACGAAGGTGTGGTGACAGATCCGCTCCTTCGCCCGCTCTATCCGGATGACGATTTAGACGGCGCCAAAGAGCGCCTCACTCTTTTCCTTATGCAGTACTGGGGAGGCCCCGGAATCTATTCGGAACAGCGTGGCCACCCAAGGCTTCGGATGCGCCACGCTGATTTTGAGATCACGGGTGCTGAACGCGATGCGTGGCTCAAACATATGATTTTTGCGGTTGATGCTCTCGAGCTAGCGCCAGACTTGCATGCGGAATTATCCAAGTATCTGGAAGCCGCAGCGTTCTCGTTGGTTAATAGCCCTGACCGGTAATTAAAACTCGGTTATCTTTTGAGAGGAATCCGTAACAGGAAGGGTTCTGTAGAAAGTCCAAGTAATGGTCAAAACATTAGTGAAATCTACTGTATTCATTGGCGATAGCGCCTTGTACTGTGAGGAAATCTGAGTTATTTGTCCTATTCGCGTGGTCCATTGCAACTCTGAAAGGAGGGCAGATGATGATTGTTGATCATGCGGGAGTAACACTAAACAATTTAACTAAATCGTATGGCTCTCAAAAAGTTCTTCATGAGGTGAGCTTTTCGCTTAATCCAGGACAGATAACAGGCCTCTTGGGAGAGAACGGTGCCGGGAAGTCAACGCTTGCCAAGATTCTTGCGGGTGCGACCACGCCTGACACGGGAAGTATTCTGATTGGAAATAAGCATGTTTCTCTTCAAACACCTCGTGAATCATTGGCACATGGGATCTCGTTCATTCCGCAGGAACTCATTTATGTTCCACGTCTTACTGTTGCTGAAAATATATGTTTAGGGCGATGGCCACGTAAAGGTTTCGTAACTTCGCCGACTCAGATGAAGACCTTTGCGGAGTCAGAGGTTAATCGTTTAGGATTTGACCTCCCACTACAGAGTGAGATGAATTCACTCAGTTTTGCTCAGCAACAGACAGTTGAAATCGTAAAGGCCCTTTCGCGAGATTCCAAACTAATCATTCTTGACGAACCAACTGCGGCGCTGAACAACGATGAGAGCGCCCAATTGCTTAGCATCATGGGAAACATGGCGCTTTCTGGGGCTTCAATTTTGTACATCTCTCATAGGCTCGATGAAGTTTTCAGCATATGCACTGCACTGCAAGTTCTTCGTAACGGCTCTCTCGTCTTCTCCGGAGACGCAAGCCTGACGGATCCCGCGGAGGTGATTAGCCACATACTTGGAAGAGCAGAAGTTCAGTTGGAAGGTCGGCGAGGGAACGCTATCTCCCAGAAGGCTGTTTTAAAGATTGAAAATTGGTCGCGCCAGCAATATCCGTCATTGGACGCGGTTTCACTCGAAGTTCATGAGGGAGAAATAGTCGGACTTTACGGTCTAGCAGGATCTGGTGCTGAGGTTGTTGCGCAGACTCTTGGGGGTCTTATCCCGGATGTTGTGGGGATGACCTTCATCGATCAGGCGGCAGTGACAACTCCTAGATCTCCACGACATTCGCGACTAGCAGGTATCGGATATGTTCCGGCCGATAGAAAGCTACAAGGATTGGTTCCCACGCTCTCTGTTCGCAACTCACTTTCACTTTTGATCATGCGAAGGCTAGCCAAGTGGGGCGTTATAAACGCTAAGGCGGAATTGGCCAATGCTAATGGAATGGCGACTGATACCCAGCTACGCGCAAGAAGCATTGAGCAAACGGTGGGAGAGCTTTCGGGTGGAAATCAACAGAAGGTTTTGATGGCAAGTCGGATCGCCCAAAAGCCGAGAGTTCTGGTTCTTCAGGAACCAACGAGAGGCGTTGATGTCGGCGCCCGAGTTGAGCTCCATAAGCTTCTGAGAAAACTTGCAGATTCAGGTACTGGGCAGTTGGTTGTCACTTCGGATATCGAAGAGGCTGTGCAGATTTGTGACCGGCTATTGATTTTTCGCGAAGGCCGGGTCACTCGGGAGTTCAGGGATCTCAATTCGGAGACACAAAGTGCGGCGCTTCACGCAGCGGGAGGAATGTAAAGATGGATGAAAGCACAGCGATTAGTAGATTCTCAAAAGGAAACTCCCCTTTTCGAAAAGTGGTTCTCAGCGAAGCCACGATTCGGTTTATTATCTTAGGGATTTTCTTAGTCGTTCTTTCTCTCATCTTTTCTAGCAGAAATGCAAATTTTACAAGTGGAAATAATTTAGCAAACATCTTAGGTAATGCATCTGTCATTGGAATCGTCTCGTTAGGGCAGTTGCTTGTCATAATTTCTGGAGGATTTGACCTTTCGGTCAGCGGAACGGTGCCTTTGGGCGGTGTCGTCTTTGCGATCATTCTTAACAAGGGTTGGTCGGTACCAGCTGCACTCCTTGCTGCTGTGGCTATTGCGGGGATTTTTGGTCTTGCAAACGGAATCCTCGTAGGATTCGTGAAGATTAGCCCTCTCATTGCAACTCTTGGGACTTGGTATATATCTGCAGGATTTGCTTTGACGTTATCTGACGGAGTGCAAATACCTTTTGATGATCGTGCAGATGGAATTCTTTCGGCCCGAACCGTTTTTGGAGTGAATAACCAGATCTGGATATTCCTAGGAATATCCTTAGTTGTCACTTTTCTTTTGAGATTCACCGTGTTCGGACGATCGCTATACGCATTAGGCGGAAACCGGGAAGCTGCTCGTCTAGCAGGTATCCCAGTAAGCGCCATGACGGTCAGCGTCTATGTTATTTCAGCCTTTATGGGAGGACTTGCTGGCGCAATATTAGCAAGTCAATTGCTCACTGGTTCTGGGACTGCCGGCATTAACTCGGCGCTGCAATCTATTGCTGCGGTAGTTCTTGGAGGCGCAGCCCTAACGGGTGGCGTCGGTTTTGTAGCTGGCACGCTCGTTGGGGTAATCATCCTTGGGGCACTTTCAAACGGTATGTCGATGCTTGGAATCCCGGCATTCTTTCAAACCATGGCAACTGGGATCGTTCTTTTGTTAGCTGTGATTTTGAGCCAATTCCGTAAGCGAGGCTCTTTTCGAAAGTCAGAGCAAGTATCTAGTTCTAAATCACAAACGCAACATCCGACTAACTAGGAAGGTAATAAATGAAGAAAGCTAAGGTTGGCAAGTGGACCATAATGGCGGTCGCGGGGGCTCTTGTTCTAAGTGCCTGCAGTAGCAGTGCGACGACCGAAACTGAATCGAGTGCAGATGCTGCAGATACTCCCGCAGCACCTTTCAAGATCAGTTTCTCAATTTATACCGAGGCAGCTCCACTCTTTCAAGTGATTCACAAAAACCTTGATGCTCAGATTGCCGCAAATGATACCGGTGTTAATGTCAAGTGGTATGACAATGCCGGTGACCCTGCAAAAATGTTGGAAAACGTGCAGCTCAAAATCGCAGATAAGCCCGATGCGATTGTTATCTATCCCGTATCAACCGCCACGTCAGGCGTGGGACAACTTCTTAAGGACAGTGGAATTCCATGCGTAGCGCTTAACCTTGACGTTGCGGAGTGCACTTTCCTCAATATCGACAATAGGAAACTCGGCGAAGATACTGCAGCAATCGTTGGTAAGATTGCTAGTGAGCGTGGATGGAATGCCTCAAATACTACAATTCTTTTGGGGCAGAACGCTTCAGCTGGCGAACAAGTAAATGATTGTGTTCGTTACTTCTATTCCACCATTGCTCCGATGCTCGGCATGGAAGCCATTGATGCCACTACCATCACTGCAAAGACAACAAAGATTGGCAAGAATGCCATTCAATTCGAAGGTGCATCGCAGCTCCAACCAAGCTTCGAAGCAATTAAAAATATATTGCCAAGCATTCCCAAGGGAAATAACATCATTCTCTATACGGTCAACAATGACTCAACGAATGGTGCTTTGCGTGCCCTAGAGGATGCTGGTCGAGGAGCGATTGATAAGACTCTCATTGGCGGTCTTGGAGGAGACGAGAGTGGAATCAAGGCTTTGCGTGAAGATCCTCGTTGGGTTGCTGAAGGGGACATCTTCATCTCATATTGGGGACAATATGCAGTCGCGGCTGCTCAGGCACTAGTTAAGGGTGCAAAGCCAACCGACAAGGTGACTCCATTTCCTCAGTTGACCTTAGATAAGGCCTCGGTTGATGTCTATCACCTGCCCGGAAGTGCAGATGTCAAGGCAATGCCGCCGTTGGTTGCTGCTAATCAATGGCTTGCTGAAGGTGGGTTCCTTCAGGCAACCAAGATGGTTGCAGGACTCTAAGTACTGAAACCTGCTTGGCTCGTCCACAGTTTTCGTTGGACGAGCCAAGCAGGACCCCATCTATAGATCGATGGATCTGGGGGAACTACTTTTTAATGGCCAATGCAAGCGAGATGAGGGAGTGACGAATTGCTCACGGTACTGGATTCTGAGGTGGCAAGAATCGCTGAGAGATGCTCTGGGGTTCTAGGAGTCGAAGCGTGGAATCTAAATGGCGAGGAGAAGGTTTCCTTTAATTCAAAAGAGCTCTTTCCTACTGCAAGCGTTATTAAACTTCCCATCTTGGTCGCTCTATATAGCCAAGTAATGATGAATAAAGTGGACTTATCAGAGCGCATCGATATTGACGTACGCCAACATCTCGGCGGCTCTGGGATATTGAAAGTCTTCGAATCGGGCCTAAGGCCGACGATCAAGGACGTTGCTACCTTAATGATCGTCTTAAGCGATAACACCGCAACGAATCTAATTCTTGACGTGGTAGGTGGAGTTGATCCGGTCAACAGTTTGATGGAAAGCTTGGGATTTCCATCGATCAGATTACACAATCGCATCGATTTCGAAGCGATTGGATCAGACATACGACGCTTGGGTGAATCTAGCGCGGTGGAAATGTGTGAATTAAATTACCGAATTGCTAAAGGGGAGCTTCTCAGCCCAGCTATTTCAGAGGAAATCGAATCCATACTTGAGCAACAGCAATATTTGAATCAATTTCCCCGCTATATGCAGGTGGAGCCTTTCTGGCGAGAATTGAACCAAGTTCCCAAGATTCGAGTCTCCTGTAAAACGGGATTCTTCATGGGGACACGTGTTGACGCGGGAATCGTCAGATTTAATGGTGGTGGAGGATTTGTATATTCAGTGTTTAACAACGAATGTGAAGACAAGACATTTCTTCCTGAGGCCGAGGGAGATGTTATTAACGGACTTGTAGGCTTAGCGATACTCAAACATTGGTGGCCAAAGGACCAGGGAGAGCCACCAGTAGTTAAGCCAAGTACTTTGGGAGCCGGAAAGTGACTACGCCTCGGTCATGGAGTGTGCAGATCAATGACTAGAACTCTTCTAACGAACGCGATCATCATTGACGGAAGTGGCGGAAAAAAATTTAAGGGTTCGATTCTCGTCACTGACGCAAAGATAGATAAGGTCATTCGTGAAGGTGAAGGGCTCCCCAGTCATGATGTCCTCACAGACTTGAGGGGCCTTGTTCTGGCCCCTGGGTTTATTGATGTTCACTCACATGCAGACAATGCTCCTTTTTTGTCCGACGCAGACACTTCGAAGATCCTTCAAGGTGTCACAACGGAGGTCATAGGTAATTGTGGGTTTAGTTTGGCACCAAGGTCCTCTGGATCAGCAGAAGTATTTGAAAAATATTCTCTAAGAATATTTCCTGAATTAGACTGGAGGTGGGAAACTTTTGGCGAATTCCTCTCTGCAGCGGATTCCGCCGGGTATGTCACCAATATTGCACCACTAATTGGCCATCATTCCCTTCGAATCGCAGTGATGGCAATGGAGAATCGAGCTCCTAGCGCTGAAGAAATAAAACTCATGTTGCGATTCATGGATGAAGCATTAGACGCTGGGGTATTTGGAATGTCAACCGGGCTAATCTATCCTCCCGGAGTATTCGCCCAACATGAAGAGATTTCTGCTCTTGTTCGAAATCTTCCAGACAATGCGATTTACACAACACATATGCGTGGTGAAGGCGTACAGCTATTTCAGAGTATCGCCGAAGCCCTTAGGGTCGGCGAAGAGACTGGGCGTCGTGTGCAAATTTCTCATCTTAAAGCCGCCGGAAGACCAAACTGGGGGCGCATGAACGAAGCCCTTGAGAAGATTGAAGCTGCCAGATCACGTGGAGTCATTGTGACGCAGGATATTTATCCCTATACCGCTGGAAGTACGATGTTAACAGCCTGCCTGCCGCCTTGGTTCCAAGAAGGTGGAAACGATCGTGTCATCGAGCGACTGAAGGACAAGAAAGCACTCAAAGATTTGAGCGAAGAAATCGAACAATCGACGGGCGATTGGGAGAATATGATTGTGGGAGCTGGGTGGAATGGAATTGTTGTGTCCAGCACGGGAAGCCACAATTATGAATCTGAATCTTTGGAAGCGATTGGGAAAAGACTGGGCATTGCCCCTTTAGATGCGCTGGTGAAGGTGCTTCTTGCGGAGGAATTGCGCGCAAGCATGATCGTTCATCAGATGAGCGAAGAAGATGTTGTCACAGCCCTCCAAAACCCTTACACAATGATCGGTTCAGATGGCCTACCTCCGGGTACAGGTGGAAGACCACATCCTAGAACGTACGGAACATTTCCTCGCATTCTTGCGCGATATTCTCGCGAACTTGGTGTGTTCGGTTTGGAGGAAGCAGTGCGTAGAATGACATCGCTCCCAGCGAGCACATTCGGACTTACTGATCGAGGAGTTATCGCAGTTGGTAAGCAAGCAGATTTAGTGTGCTTCGATCCTGAAAAGATTCAAGATCTGGCAACCTTTGACGATCCAGTACAAACACCACAGGGAATTCCGTGGGTCATGGTCAATGGTTCCGTCACTGTGCAAGATGGCATATTTCAGGGTTCGAAATTTGGACAACGGCTCACAAGGAAAGTGACCTAAGGATGGTTGGGCTAACGAGCACTGCAGCCGCTCGTTCCGCCGCAGAGGAAGCTGCGCTCAAAGCTGGCGTGCAGATTGTTGAGTTAGATGGCTCGGACATGAGCTCACTGGGATCGATAATTGAGAGTGTTTGGGGGATAGAACAGGTACCGCAGCAGACTCTTGTTCAAGGAATGGCGCATGCGGGGAACGTGATTCTTGCTGCGTTCAAAGGTGAAGAGGCTGTAGGTTTTTCAATTGGCTATTTAGGTTGGGACGATGGCTTGCACATGCATTCACACATGACTGCAACAACTAAAAATAGTAGATCGATGGGAGTAGGTTTCGCTCTTAAGATGTATCAACGGGCTATTTGTCTTGAGAATAACGTCAATGAAATCAGATGGACCTACGATCCACTCATCGCAAGAAATGCAAACTTCAACTTAAGAAAACTCGGGGCAACTGTGAAGTCTTTTCTTCCAGACTTCTACAAGATTATGACCGATAACGTCAACGCTGGCGATCGCACAGACAGATTTGAAGTTTCGTGGGATCTAAATTCAGAACGAACTCTTCTGGCGCTTCGTGGTAAGTCAAAGATCCTTGTCGGAACCGTAGCTGAAGTTACTATTCAGTCAGATTTTGAGTCATTGCGTTCGGCAAATTTTGATCAAGCGCTTCAGGAACGCGAGAGAGTCCGAAATCTCTTTCATTCTTACTTCGCTGAAGGATATTCAGTTGATTGGAACCCTGATGGAAAATACGCTTTCTCACCGGTGGATGCACAGATCTCTCACTAATTTCTCTCACCTGGAGTCGTAAAACTCGAGAAAATTCAGGGGCTATATAAAGGCTAGGATTTTTGCAATGGTCGAACCGAAAGTTCATGGTGCAATTGCAGCTCGAGCATAAGTCGGCTTTCAGGATCAGACAAATTCAATCCCAGAAGGTCAATGGTTCTCTTGAGTCGGTATCTAAATGTATTGGGGTGGATTCCAAGCACACGTGCCGCCTCGGATGAATTGCCAAAAGAGTCATAATGAGCCTTCAACGTAGATAGCGCCTCATCGCGATCAGTTGCTGGTTGGTCGTCAAGGCGCTGCAGGGGCCCAATAAGTGTCTCGTGGTTTTCGCTCATGCCGAGAATGAGTTCCGATAATACGACTTGCGTTCGGGTGGCATTGAACTCTGCGAAGCCGTAGATCAGGTTCGTTTTCATATAGTTCAAAACACGGTCTGCCTCAGATCTTGACTCGTGAATCTCTGCGACTCCCTTTTTGACACATCCAATTGCTATTTTGAAGTGAGAAATTTCATTAGATATCGTTTTTTGAACAGATTTTTCCACTCTGGGAAGTAACAACAGGTCATTATTATCGGAAGAAGCACAAATGTAGTGAGTGATATCAGATTGTTCTAGAACTCGGTAGTCAATACCCGCTTCAGTCAGATTCTTACCAAATTTGGAATTGATTAAGGATTTAGATGAGTGTGATATGGAATTGAGATCCACGGTAACAACTAGTTGGGACGATTTTGGCGAGAGATGGAAGTATCTAGCAAGAAAAGCCATGTCCCCTTCACCTTGAAGGAGTTGAAAGAGAAATAATTCGGACTCAGGACTACTCTCTTTTGTTCTAACGGCGAAGTAGGTAGATGCAACTCCTGCTGCACGCTTAAGTAGATTCTCTGACTCACAATTCAGTGTGCCACTCGACTCGGCTAGCCAAATCGATCCCACGACCTCATTGTTCAGCCGAATCGGTGCTGCAAGTCTCCTAGAAAATTTTATTGATGGTTTCTCTGGAATCTCTAGAATGTCATCCCCAGCTTTGAATCGTTCGATAACTTTATTTTGCTCTAATAGATTGAAATAATCGCTTGGTACCGCATGGCCGAGGATTGTCTTTCTTCTTGCGCTGTCGATTCGGTCGTGGATCGTGGAATATGCAAGAACCTTCCAAGAGGGATCCTCGATCGTGACTGGGCCGCCCAATTCTGACGCAATTTGGTTGGCGAATGAAAAGATGTCGACGTCTGCGTGTGTCTCATTCATAGCCATGTGCGACCTCCACATTGATCGAGAAATAGCTAAAGCCGCAGATCTGCGAACTCGGGAACGATTTTGGCTTTCAACGTAGCGATCAATAGCAATCAATTCAATAGGTGTCACACGTTAATACTCAACCAAGATTTTGTCCGGACATTTCTCAGCTTGAAACTTTCGGACTCAAATATTCGATTTGTGAGCGTAAATGAGGGAAGACTGTCGATTCTTCTCGGTTGTAAAATCTGGTGACGCACTTATTTGTTATTTTTTAGCCTGCGCGACAGATCGTTGAATCATCCCATTTAGCACCCGGACCGTTCTGGAATTCCTGTGCGAAGCGATCCATTTATAAGCAACTTCGCTGAGTGGTCGCGCCCCGCGTATGAGAACTCCAAGAATTTTGAAACGTGTGAGTTTCAACAGATAAGCAACTGCATCTGCACCGGAGAGTGTGCGATTCTCGAGAATCAGGTGTACCGAACTCGCTGCCTCCGCTTCGGAGAGTAAGAATTGAGCGAGGTCAGCTTCTTGGAACGGGATAGCTCGAAGTTGCACGCGTGATTGAATCCACTGAACACAATTGCGGCAGAACTCGCACTCGCCATCGAAAATCAAGATCACGGTTGCGACTTATTCCCTAACTTGAGAATTTCACCATTGCGCACATACCAAAGAGTTCCATCAGTTGAGCGCACGGTGGTCACTCGAAGACCCACAGATTCAACAGTGCCTTCGGACTCATTAATGATGATGTGATCCCCGACGCCGTATTGGTCTTCGAAGAGCATGAAGATTCCAGAGACCATGTCTTTCACGATGTTCTGCGCGCCCAGGCTGACTGCGAGACCGAGCACGCTTGCACTTGCGATAATGGGCGCCACGTTAAGGCCGAGCTCGCCAAGGATCATTACTAGGGCCACCACTCCAATTGCTGCGTTCATGGTGGAGCGCAGAATGCTGCCCATGGTCATCGCACGCTCACGGCGCCGCTGGTGATGGCGAGAACCGTTCTCTGGGGCAGTAGTGACTCGGGAGATGATGCGCGAGATGGCTCGTCTGCCCACCCAGAGGATGACAACCGCGACCACCAGGATCGTGAGAACGTGCAACGGGGCATCCTTAAACCAGAGCCAGATGGGGTGTGCCGAAAGGGCTTCTGCTGCCGTTGTCATATGCCAAGGTTATCTCCGAAGGGCCTAGGGGCGTTGTTCACGCGTGGAGTTCACCCAATATTTAGCGAAGGCTCGCCCGGTCAATGCTGGAGAAACACCCGAGCGCGGGGCAGGATTTCCCTAGACGGCGCGGGCCACGCGCTGGGGAAGAAGAGCAGATGCGGCAATCACTCGTGTTGAACGCCACCTACGAGCCTCTCGGCGTCGTCTCAGACCGGCGCGCGCTTATTCTGGTCCTCAATAATCGAGCTATCACGGTGCAAGAGTCGGCACACATCCTTAAACATCCTGGCGGAGCAGTCGTTCTCCCTGCGGTTATTCGACTCACTAAATACATTCGTGTTCCGTATCGCCACGCAGTGCCACTCACTAGGCGTGCCATCTTTGCAAGAGACGGCGGACGCTGCGTGTACTGCGATGCACCGGCAACCAGCATTGATCATGTGTTGCCACGTAGTCGTGGGGGATCGCACGCCTGGGAAAACGTGGTGTCCGCGTGCCACCGCTGTAATCATGTGAAGGCCGATCGCATGCTCAAAGATTTAGGTTGGCGTATGCGCCATAAGCCGATCGAACCAGCGGGAGCCGCTTGGCGCATTCTTGGATCGGGTCGAGCAGACCCCACCTGGGTGCAATACCTAGAACCCTATGGCGCTTCTAGCGCAATCGCTTGAGGTAGGCTCTCAACTATGAGCACACTCGAAACTAACCTTCTCCTAGTGGGCATCGCAGTCGGAGTATTTCTATTCATTTCTGCGATCGTGTGGGTAACTACCGGAGAGAAAGGCCGGGGTGTTGCTGGTCTTGAGCGTCCCGATTGGGAACTCTAAGAAGCATCGCATTTCTGCGCGATAAGTGCCCGCGATAAGGCATCCCGATTTTCCGCAACATATCTGCGCAAGCCTGGTGCAGCATCTGAATGATCCGAGAGCCATTTCTCGCACTTATCTAATGTGCCAGCTGTTGTTTCGTAAATGGGGAACGCCAGATTCACAATTGTTGAAGATATTTCATAGGTAAGACGTCCCCAGATCTCTTCAATGATCGCAAAATACTCATCGACGTAGACGGAGAGTAAGTCACGTTGCGATGGTCGACGGAATCCAGCAATGAGAGCATCGTTGGTGTGGTTGGCCTCTGTTCCGCTGATGATGCGATCCCACGCAGCGCGCTTCGAATTTGCATCGGGGCGTGCGGCGAGTGCGAAAGTTGCAGAGCGGTGCCCGTCTGCGGTGTTGTCGCGTTCAAGCTCTTCGTTAATTTCAGATTCCGCGAGCAAGTTCACTTGGGCGAGGCAACCGACGATGAGCCAGCGGAGGTCGGTGTCGATTATCAGACCAACGACTGCGCCATCAAGCATCGATTTTAGTTGAGTATGGTGTGCCAAAGATGGTGAGTTTGCGGCTGCATTCACGAAGGCGCGTGCAAATGAGAGTTGTTCACCGCTTCCGGGCTGAGCTGCCGATAAGAGCGCATTCAAACCATCTGCAAGCTTGATTCTGAGAGCGTCACGATTGGCAGGCGCTGAGTAGAGCTCCACAGCAGTGGAGAGGTGAGTGGTGACGGTGCGCGCAACTAGAACTAATGAGCTATTCCCGCGTAGCGCCTGCAGACCAAGTGCCAAGAAGTGGGTTGCTGCGAGTTCACCATCACGAACCATGTCCCAAGCCGCGGCCCAGGCAAGAGATTGTGTGAGCGGATCGCCGAATTGATCGATGTGCGAGACGAGCGCCTTGAGTGAGTCTGCGTCAAAGCGAATCTTGGCATATGAGTAATCGAGATCGTTGATGAGTAGCACGTCGGCCTTGGGGAGGCCGGCCAGATCTGCAACGACCGTTTCGCTTCCCACAACATCGAGTTCGTGACTACTACGCCGGACAAGGGCGCTTCCCTCAATGTCATAGAGGCCGACCGCTAAGCGATGAGGGCGGATTTCAGTCGATCCTTCAGGCATAGTTGGTGCGCTCTGCTCGATGACGACGCTCGCGTACTTTTCTCCATCCAGAGTGATCCGGGGACGTAAAGTATTTACGCCGGCGGTTTTGAGCCATGTTTCAACCCAAGGTCCGAGAGCACGTCCGCTCGTGGCTTCGAGTTCGACAAGAAGATCGTTGAGCGTGGTGTTCTGCCACGCATGTTTGGCGAAGTAAACCTTGAGCGCCGCTACGAAATTCTCTTCTCCGATGTAAACCACAAGTTGGCGAAGGACCGAAGCACCTTTCGCGTAAGAGATGCCGTCGAAGTTGGCGCGCACCGCTTCCATGTCGGACATGTCAGTGGCCACTGGGTGAGTGGAGGAGAGTTGGTCTTGGCGGTAGGCCCAGTTCTTGCGCTCGGTGTTGAAGGCTGCCCATGAGTTACTGAATCGAGTTGCCTTCGCCAGTGCGGTGTATGAGGCCCACTCCGCGAAAGACTCGTTGAGCCAGAGGTCATCCCACCAGCGCATGGTGACGAGGTCGCCAAACCACATGTGCGCCATTTCGTGAAGAATGGTGTTTGCGCGCCAGTTGTACTCTTCTTCGGCGGCCTTGCTACGGAATACAAAAGAGTCTTCGTTGAAGGTAACGCAGCCAGCGTTCTCCATGGCGCCCGCGTTAAATTCGGCCACTGCGATTTGGTCATACTTAGCAAACGGGTAAGCGAGACCAAATTCTTCTTCGAAGAAGGCGAAGCCACGCTTGGTAAGGTCAAAGAGTTCTTCTGGGTCGAGGAATGGTGCGAGCGACTTGCGGCAATAGATACCAAGGGGAACTTCGCCGTGAGCACTTGTGTAAGTGTCGTGTACGTGTGTGTAAGGACCGGCAACAAGTGCAGTGATGTAAGTCGAGACGCGTGGTGTGGTGGTGAAGCTCCAACGATTCTTGTCGGCGCCCAGATCAGTGCGTGCGGAAACAGGATTATTGGAGATGAGTTCCCAATGCGCGGGGGCAGTGGCGGTAAGGGTGAATGTGGCTTTTAGGTCTGGTTGATCGAAGCAGGCGTACATGCGACGGGCATCTGCAGTTTCGAATTGGGTGTAAAGGTAGACCTCATCGTCTGCTGGATCAGTGAAACGGTGAAGGCCCTCGCCGGTGTTCATGAAGCGGGCATTTACTTCGACGACGAGAGAATTTTCGCTGGCCAAGTTATCGAGGAAGAGCGACTCTCCATCGAACTTATTTGCGTCGATTGCCTCTCCGTTGAGTTCGGCTTTGATCAGTTCTTGGGCGACAACGTCAATAAAGGTTGAGGCCCCTGGTGTGGTGCAGGAGAAGACCACGGTGGTCTTCGCTAAGAAGGTCTCAGGCGACGTGGTGAGATCGAGTATGACGTCGTATGACTCAACGGAGAGGAGCGAGGCACGTACGGCCGCTTCTTCGCGAGTGAGATTGATTCCAGGCATGGCAAATATCCAACCAGAGTTAGTGGTGCAGAGCGAACGGTGACGCGTTTAGCGGCGGTAGGTTCTCTTTGCGCTGGTGAACGCGGTGAACTGACTCGCTTGCGTCATGGTCGTATTGATTTCAACGTTGAGTGACCCATCTGAATTCACTTGGAGGGCTACCACGCCCGATGGCATACCAGCTCCCAATGTGTATCCGACTGCATAAGGGGCGCTACTACCCGGGGTGCGGGCAGGTGAGCCCGCAGGCTCTACTTGAGTGAATTGCGTGAGTTGATAGGTGACTAAGCCGGATGCAACGGTGAGTTTGTCGGGAGAGGGTTTCCCGCTCTCGATGTTCATCATCACCTGCTTGGCATCTCCCGAAGCGTTGTTCCACCACCCGGTTGAGAAGATCCACTTCGAACCATCCACTTCGTGGGGTGCGATTGCAAGGTGGCTCCATGAGTATTCGCTCTTACCTTGAGGCGGGCCTCCAGGAAGTTCTGTGCTTGCTGATGTGTACTCACTCACAAAGTGCCCGTTGTATCCGATCGTTCCATCGATAAACCAGTTACCTGATGCGGTTCCGCGCACGTCGTAATCAATTTTTCCAAAGCGCGGAGAAGTTATTTTTTGCATATTTGCTTCGATGGCAGTGCGTAATTCAGGTGTGAAGAAGGGGAGCGGATCAGCGGTGAAAGGCTTCCATGCTTCTCCATTTACGTAGGCGTAGGGGTTTTCAAAACCACTCAGCCATTGCGTGCCATCCCAGACGTTGAAGTCGATCATGTTGTCGCGTTGGCGGCCAAATTCCTCGCCAGCCTTGACGGGAATGCTGAGCGATTTAGAGGCATTGTTTGCCTTCAGTTCTTCCGCATACGGCGCGAGTACACCGGAGAGGCGATTGAGCACCATATAAACAGTGCTGACGTTGCAGCCATGTTCGATGGTTACTCGTATCGAAGTAGGGATGCCCAAGTTTTGTACGCTCGTGATGGTGCCGGCGGCCGGTGATGAGACTGAAATGTAATCAGCATCAGTGCGCGTTGCCTCAGGTTTGCCAAGTGAACTCACTCCAAGGTAACCGTGGTCGATCGGCGTGACGTGTCCGCCGATCATCATTCCGTAGGGGATAGATGCCACCATCTGCGCGATGGGAACAACCGGGCTAGTGAACTTAATGGTGGAAGGTGCGCAGGTAGGTTCACTTGTCATGCCGACTTGCTGCGCCAATGTGGGGTACCAGGAGGGGCGCGTCTTATAGCCGCCCGCAGGCGCAGGAGGAATGTCCGTAGGCAGTGCGTATTTCACCACGTTGCTCTTGCAGATCGCGAGCATGCCCCCGGTGTAACCGAAGACTCCGTTGGTGGAGCAACTCATGCCGATACTTTTCATATAAAGGAATTGAGTGTCAGAGGGCATCGATTGTTGCTGAGTAGGTTGACCGTTACCGGGTTGGCCGTTACCGGGTTGGCCGTTACCGGGTTGGCCGTTACCGGGTTGGCCGTTACCGGCTTGGCCGTTACCGGGTTGGCCGTTACCGGGTTGGCCGTTACCGGGTTGGCCGTTACCGGGCAGTGGGGTCTTCTTCTCGGGGACACCCTTAGACCACACCAACTTTCTGCCCGACTTCACGCAGGTGTAGACCATCGCGTTCATGCGAACTGTTTGGCCACTCTTCGAACAGGTAGCTCCAGGCTTAGGTGAGGCTGCGGTGGCGCTACTTGCCCCCAAGGGGAGAAGGAGGGAGGCAGCGAGGGCAAGGGTGAGGGCGCGAGGGCGGAAAGTCATGAGAAAACGGTAAATGCTGGCGTCCAGAATTTCTAGGACTTGCTCGTTAAACGTTTCGGGATAGCTGGATTTCCCAGGATTCGGAGCCCGGCTGAGAACCTGGCAGGCTTACGCCATGAACACTTCCGTAGATCTTTGGGTTGATCCGATTTGTCCCTGGGCCTGGATGACTAGCCGTTGGCTCGTCGAAGTCGAGAAGCAACGTCCTATCACCTTGAATTTTCGAGCGATGAGCCTTGCTCACCTCAACCGTGACCGCGAAATGCCACCAAAGTACGCGGCAATCATCACCCATGGCATTAAACCTGTACGCGTACTCGCGGCCACTCGTCTGGAATATGGTCAGAAGGAATTCCGCGCGCTTTATGAAGCTATGGGGATGCTCTTTCATCCGGGTGGTCGTGGGATTGATGACATCGACAACATTGTGGTTGATGCGGTGAAGAGCCTCGGGTTGCCGTCATCGATTTCTGATCGCATGAATGACACGTCACTCGATTCTGAAGTTATCAAAGAACATGATGCGGCGATTGCACTCGTCGGCGAAGATGTCGGGACACCTGTCATCGCGGTCAATGGAAATGCATTTTTTGGCCCCGTCGTTACACCTGCGCCTAAGGGACAAGCCGCTCTAGATCTCTGGGACGGCGCGCTCTTGGTTTCTAGCGTGGCTGGATTCTACGAAATCAAGCGAAGCCGCGCTGCCGGACCTCAGTTCGACTAATTCATGCCAGAGGATCTCACGCAGAATTCGATACGTACTTACAAGCGACGTGGATCTCGTGTTACCGCAAATCAGCAAAGCGCTCGCGATCTCCATTGGGATAAGTGGGGATTAACTCCTGAAGGAAAAATTGATCTGCGCGCTTTGATGGCGCCAGCCCGCGAGGTGATCCTTGAAGTAGGTAGCGGAATGGGGGAGACCACTGCACTCATGGCGGCAGCTTCGCCGGAAATTGGGATCGTGGCGGCGGAAGTGCATAAGCCAGGAATTGGCGCGTTGCTCTCCTATGCATCGACTCAGGGATTAATGAACGTGCGCATCTTTGATGGTGATGCCCTGGATTTGATGCGCGATCACTTGGGGCCTGATTCACTAGATGGCGTGCGGTTGTACTTCCCGGACCCGTGGCCGAAGTTCAAGCATCATAAACGTCGAATTTTTAACGAAGAGTTTCTGGATCTTGTATTTTCACGAGTACGCGCAGGTGGGTTTCTGCACGCGGCTACGGATTGGTTCGAATACGCGCAATGGATGCAAAGTTTTGCATCAAAGGACCCACGGTTTGTCGGGGGAGTGATTGATCGACCGGATTGGCGTCCGCTTACTAAGTTTGAAGGCCAGGGCGTGCGCAAGGGTCACGTGGTGACTGATCTTTACTACGAGATTAAGAAGTAGTTCTTAGCCTTTGTGCCCGGGCCCGAGGGGCGGAAGCTCGTGGGTGACTTCATAGGCGCTCAACATTTCGATGCGTCTCGTGTGACGATCTTCGTTTGAGTATGGGGTAGCGAGAAATGCATCAATAATCGCTAGTGATTCTTCGGTGGTGTGCATGCGGGCACCGATTGAGACCACGTTGGCGTTGTTATGTTCACGAGCAAGTTCTGCAAGCTTCGGAGACCACGCGAGCGCGGCGCGAATTCCACGCACTTTGTTGGCAGCCATCTGCTCACCATTTCCCGAACCACCAAGGACGATTCCAAGTGAAGAGGGATTGGCGGCAGTTGCTTCGGCAGCGCGCAGGCAGAACGGCGGGTAGTCGTCGATGGCATCGTAGAACTTAGGGCCGTGGTCGACGACTTCATGACCAGATTGGCGAAGGTGTGCGATGAGCGCTTCTTTTACCTCGAAGCCGGCGTGGTCGCTTCCGATATGTATCTGCATGCTTTGAGATCTTGCCACATGAAGACGGGGCTGAAGCGATGACGCTCCAGCCCCGTCCTACTCTCCACTCGATTTAGTGGAGTTATTCGCTAAACCTTGAGGGAAGCAGGTGCTGCAGTGGTGCCGGTGGTGGCGTTATTGGTAAGTCCACTGTTAACACTTGGCCCGGTTCCACCGTCACGGTCGCCGAAGCCGCCGCCATGTCCACGGCCGCCACGATTGTCACCGCCCATGTGGTCACCTTTACCGCCACGCCCTGGTCCACCTTTACCTGGGCCACCCATACCGTCACCCATACGGTCACCCATACGGTCACCCATTGATGGACGGCCGCCCATCGATCCACGTGTTTTATTGATTTCAGCGGTGACACGAGCTTGTAGGGTTGCCTTCTTGGTGGTTGCTTGTGCAGCAGTAAGAACACCGGCAGTGACGCGAGCATCGATCTCAGTTGTCTCGAGTTTCACAAGAGCTGCGATGAGTGCATCTGTCTTTGTTCCCGCGATTGCGGCCAGAGTCTCGCCAGTTGCCATGCGGCTCTTGATTGTTGCGGTATCGATACCCAGTGTCGTCGCGACAAGACTCTCGCGAGCAGTTTGAGCAGCAGTGTGGGCGACTTCTTGTGCGGTGCGATCTGCATCGATTGCCTTGGTGATCTCGTCTGCTTGGTTCTGCGTGATAGTCCCCTTACCGACGAGCGAGGAGAGTGCTCGTGAGAATGTCTTTTTTCCTTTTTCATTTGAAGGATGTGCAGTGGCTATCCCTGCGCCACCGATAATCAAAGCAACACTAGTACCGGCTGCTGCGATTTTAAATATCGTCTTGCGTTCCATTGTCTTACTCCTTACCCGTTGAGGCCCTGACCTCGCCTGGTGCGTTCGCCCCTGGTGATGAGTACATAACTCCTCGCACCTGAAGTGAAGGTGCGTTCTGGCTGAGAGGCACGTGTGAGTAAGTGCCCATCTCTTGTGAAAACTCTGTGTTAAGAAAATTTTTATGAGAGAGCTTGTACTCCTCGATATGCGCTGACACAAGGGTTGTTCAACTGAGAGTGAGCAGTATCTTCACAGAATCAGCAGCACCATCAAGTGGTCCTCAGGAGGCCAAAGTGCACAACTTCCCCAAGCAAATGAAAATATTCTCCGCTCTCGTACTTTCTTTGATTCTGGTTTCGGCGTTCGCACCTTCTGCTTCTGCAGCGACGAAGTCGAAGCAACCGAAGAATGCAGGTCGTTCCCTTCCGGCCACCATCAACACAATATTGAGTGGCAACGGAACTCCTTCTGCTTCATTAGGTAAAGACGGTGACTTCTATATCGATGTTCGAAACTCACTCTTCTTTGGCCCGAAAACTAAAGGGCGATGGACCTTGCCGGTGTCACTTGTGGGTCCATCTGGTCCAGTGGGCGCAATCGGTGTAGCAGGCAAGTCAGGGGGCAAGGGTGAAGATGGTGCACCGGGTGCGAACGCGACTGGAAGTATCGGCTCGCAAGGTCCGATTGGTGCCGTTGGAGCGCAAGGACCATCGGGAACACCTGGATCGACGGGACCAGCGGGTGCGCAAGGACCTTCCGGCGCAACAGGTGCGACGGGTCCACAAGGGCCGAGTGGAGGGGGAGGCGGTAGCACTGGGCCCCAAGGTCCAACTGGCGCCGCAGGTGCACAAGGCATCAAAGGTGAAACAGGAACTGCAGGTGCAACCGGATCAACTGGTCCAACGGGTCTGAAAGGTGAAACTGGAACCGCAGGCGTCACAGGTTCAACAGGAGCTCAGGGCCCCACGGGTCCCTCCTCGGTTTCAGTTGGCGCATTGTCTTGGGTTTCAAATCTCTCCGCTGCAAGAAATACATGGTTCGATTCTCAAAATTTTGGCGTATTGGTTGTTGGCAAGAAATATCTACTCACTGTGCAAATTGATGGACAAGTGTCTGGCTCGACAATGCTAAATGTTTTGGAAACCAACTTAAAAATCGCCTCAGACCAGGGTAGTAAAGTGCAATTTCGAACTAATTTCTCGAGTCCTCATGGAGCGGATACTTCGTCAGGAGCCATCGTTTACGCGACCATTGATTTCACTGGAGCATCAGGAAATTCCTCGCTAATTCAATCAATTCGAATAGATGAAAATACTTCTATTGTTCCGATGGCATTAACTGGATTCTTTCTGCTGCAGGAAGTTGGGGCGATTATTTAGGAAGAACCCAATTTGATAAATCGGTATCTCCGGCGAGGGTGAGGGCAAAACCATCGTTCTTTCCTGGCAGGAGATTCGAGCTTCCGAGTTGTACGCGGATGCGGTCTCCCAAGTCCGTGACGACCACTGCCCGTTCTATAGCTTTCGGACCAGCTAAAACCATCTGCCTTAGGTTCTTCACGAGATCTGCGCGGGAGACGCTGGGCCACATGCAATCAAGTTCTCGCTGTTGAAGGACGAATTCAAGAGTGCTGGCCATAGGTGCGCCGTCGAGCCCCGTGATAACGGGGAAGTGCATCCCTACAAGACGAGGCATGCCCTTGATGGCGAATTCACCACCATTTTTGCTTCCCGCTTCGCTTCCACCGATTGCATAGAATCCACTTCGACAAGTAGGCGAGGTGTTGGGCTCAGCGGAGAAGCCCCATGCAGTCGTTACTGCCGTCGCGGCGATACTCCCGCCATTAAGGCCACCACCTGCGTAGAAATCGCTTCTGAAAGCACCTTTGGCGGGCCGCGCCGTGATTGAGACAGTGGCACCGGATTTTGTTGAAGTTCCCGTAGCGTCAATATCGTTTCCTGCAATTTGGTATGCCTTAGCACTCCACTTCGAGAGACGGAGATTGAGTTTGATGCGGACTTGGTCCCCTAGAGGAGCGGGGTAGCTGCCGCAGAATCCCGCTGAGCTTCCACTACAAGTTGTCTGCAAACTTGGCATAGCTTTATCTGTTTTTGCTGTCACCGGGAGAATCTCCGCGGAGAGACTTGGGGGATTACTCGAGAGGGGTTGTCCCGTGCCGAAAGAAGTCCATGGGTCTGCGGCGAAGAAGACACGAAGTTCCACTACGCCGGCGCCATCGGAATTTACTAATCCAGGAATACGAAGATGTGGCTGAGGTGAAGGAATCTGTACTGAAGTAAGCCGACTTCCATCACCGATGATGGTGTACCCCAACGTCGGAGTGCTCACGAGCGTTGCTTTCTGCTCCGCACTTGCGTCGTTCACCGAATAAACAGAATCGATGCAATTAGTTTGTGAAGCTGTCTTACACATGTCGAGGATGACGGGCAGCGAGAGCGTACGAGCATGCGCGGAGTTGAATCCAACGAGAGCACTGGCAAGAAGCGCGAAGACGACAACAAAGGAACGAGTTCTCACTTCTTCACCGCCTTTGAGGGTGCCTTCTTTGTGGGGACGACTTTCTTTGCTGGGGCCTTGGCCACTGGTTTCGCCTGAGTTTTCACGGGTGCCTTTGTGACCGGCTTACTTGCGGTGGTCGATGTAGGTGGTTTCGCAGCCGGAGCGGTAGCGGCGGGGGAGTTGAGTTTCAACTTCAGCTTTGGTGCGCTGTAGTGAAAACCACCACCCGAGACTGTGAGGATGTTGTTCTTTAAACTAGTAGAGAGTGTGGCGGTCTGCTTTTCGTTGCTATCACCATCAGTAATAGAAATAACAGCTTGGCCAGCAAGTTTTGCCGCTGTATCTACTTGCCATAAGCACTTGGCTTCTTGATCACCAATGTTTGCTTGATAGAAACCGGTGTTCACTTCGCCTGCGGAAGTGAGATGCGGGGCACTGGTTGCAAGTTCAACTTCGCGACTCACCGGATCGAATACAGGGAGTTCAAGAGTGCGAGAGTTTGTAAAAATCGCGAGATTGCCCGAGAAGCATGTCGTCAAAGTGTTCAGTGGCGCGAATGCGTCGATTGACCAAGAGTCTTGCAGCGCCTTATCCGGATCCACGTACGCATTTTGGGTGGCCGAGTAAACAAGGGGACCGTTAGAGACTTGTACGGCTTTCAAATCCAAGGTGATGCGCGAGACATCGCCACTCTTGACGACGGACGCAGAAGAGCCTTGCCCGGCATGGCCGATCCAACCGAGCGCGTCGAAATCCGTCACCTTAAAAGTAACTTTGACGTGTAGCTTCGAATCGAGAGTACGCGGCAGGAATGTGGTGGAATTCGAGACCTTTACCTTGCCAATAAATTCCGGAGAAATAGTTTTGTTCTGCGTATTTGTTTCGCAAGGGAACGGAACATTGGATGGTGTGGTGATCCCCGGGGTTTGAATGAGTATGTCCTCCGTGTAGGCGCTCACCGGCCCGTTGATGACTGCGCAACGTGTATCGATAAATGCAGGAGTAAGCCGGATGCGTAGAACGGGTGCCATCGCGCGCTCATCTGTACCCAACGTGCTGATCGTCGAGGAACCCCAGGTATCGCGCGCCAGTTGCACGTCGACAAAGGTCTTGGAACCACTGTCCGGGTTATTAATTCCGGGAAGATCCCACACGTAATTTGATAACGGAAGTTCTGCACTCTTAGTCCCGCGCCCATCCCAGACTGCGTAATTCTTTTGACCGCGCGTTGTTGGGGCTGCAGTCGCGTTCTGCTCGGTTCCGGAGTCTGACACCACTGCAACGGATTCAATGCAATCCGTCGATGCTCCAGTAGCACCGCATGGAGCAAGTGCGATCGGAAGTGAATAAACCAAGTCTTCGGCGACAGCGGCGGGCGTATTGGTGAATGTGGCGGCCATCAAGGCCGCAGCGGCTCCGATTAAGTAACCCTTACGCATGTGCCCAGGGTACCCGCGAGAAGGAGGAGGCGGAAAGGAAGATTGAAAGAACTTTCGGGGTGGAATGAAGAAAGCCCCCGCGCCAGGAGGCACGGGGGCTTTCTCAAGCGAACGCTTTAGGCGTCGATGGTGCGCTTTGGTCCGGTGAACCACTTCTTCACTGAAAGGTGCCAACCGATCCAGAGTGCGAGCAGCGCGCCACCGGTAAGCAGTGGTGCGTAGTTGAGGAACTTCCAATCAAATGATGGATCCCATGGGGTACCCATTGGCGTGGTGGGGAGGATGAAGTAAATGCTGATAATGACGATTTCAGCAACGGCAACTGGTGCCATCCACTTCCACTTATTTCCGAGGTTCCATGAGCCTTGGACGAACTTGTCGCCCATGCGCCAACGGAGCCAGATGGGAATTGCGAATGCGAGGTAGAGACCGATTACGGCAACGGATACCACTGCGTAGAACGCGGTAGGCACCACTACTGGTGCTTCAGCCGTTCCGATGTTTACCTCGACGAGAGCCGGCAAAGTGATGATCATGGCAACAACGGCAGAAGCGATAACAGCGTTAGCTGGCACCTTGCCCTTGTTAAGCGTCGACCACTTCTTAGAACCAGGAACCACTCCATCGCGGCTGAATGCGTAGAGCATGCGTGAGCAGCTCGTCATGCAGGCAGTGGAGCAGAAGAACTGACCGATGGCAGAGATGAGAAGCACTGCGCCAGCAATTTTTGGACTGAGGGCTTGCGCAAAGATGACGGCAACGCCGCCACCTCCAGCAGTGACCTTCTCTGGATCCTGAACTGCGTAAAGGAATGCGAGGAGAAGAATCCAGCCACCAATTGCGGAGTAGAAGATTGACTTCCAGATTCCCTTAGCGGCACCTTGTGATGCGCCATGGGTTTCTTCTGAAAGGTGCGCCGAGGCATCGAACCCGGTGATGGTGTACTGCGTCAGCAAAAAGCCGAGTGGGAGTACGTAGAACCAGAAGCCTCCACTGCTATTGCTTCCGCCGGCGAGGCCAGCAGAGTTATTGACGCGCATGCTGAACATGTCGCCCACGCTCATGTGGTTCTCTGGCACAAACACGAGAATCAAAATCACCGCAGCAGCACCGAATACGTGCCACCAGACCGAGATGTTGTTGATGACCGACATCAAGTGACCGCTGCCGATGTTGAACGCGGAGACCAAAATCAAGATGACGATGAACATGATGAAGACGCGTTGCAGTGAATATCCTTCAGCCCATGATGAACTAAGAGAGGAGAACGCGAGATCAAAGAAGGTTGCGCAGCCGTAACAGACCGAGGCGATAACGGCGAGCAAACCAATGAGGTTGAGCCAACCGGTGTAGTAGCCGGCCTTCGGGCCACCGAGCTTTGCTGCCCACCAGTAGATACCACCCGAGGTGGGGTAGGCCGAGACCAGCTCAGCCATGGTGAAGCCGATGATAAGAATGAATGCCGAGATGATTGGCCAGCCAATCGAGATAGCAACTGGTCCACCGTTATTCCATGCCTGCCCAAAGGTGGTGAAACATCCGGCGAGGATGGAAATGATCGAGAACGAGATCGCAAAGTTGGAGAAGGAACTCCAGCTGCGATTCAGATCTTGCTTGTACCCAAGTTCGGCGAGATGTTTCTCGTCGTCATGTGTTGAGGTGCTCACTAATCCCCCTGCTAGTCGGGCCGGCATGGTGTCCCTGTGACGGGCGACACTTCCGGACGTTGGAACGATTGAACCGGAAGAGGTGGGAGGAAGGAAGCACCAACAGGGCAAATTGCCGTAATAAGAAAAATTTTTACCGTTCCCCACGCTCAGGGCGGGTAGCGTGTGAGCATGCCCATCTTGGCGATCGATCAAGGCACTTCCGGCACGAAGGCCCTGGTCGTCGGGGACCGCGGAGAGGTACTCAGCCGCGGGTTTGGCGAAGTGGCCATCCATCACGGGCCGAGTGGGCTGGTCGAATGCGACCCAGATGAGCTCTGGGGTTCCCTCGTTTCCGCCGTTTCGCAAGCTACTTCGACGTCTCCGTCACTTGAGGCGGTAGGGCTGGCTAATCAAGGTGAATCGATCCTGGCCTGGGATCCGCGCACTCTGGAGCCACTCTCCCCAGTCATAGTCTGGCAAGACTCACGGGCTGCTTCACTCTGTGATGACCGACGCGACCACGAGGAATTTGTGCGCGCGCGCACCGGTCTTCAACTCGATCCCTACTTTGTGGCACCAAAGATGAAGTGGCTTCGCGAAAACATGACGCGGGAAGGTGTGGTCACCACTACTGATGCGTGGCTGCATGCAAAACTCACCGGACATTTTGTGACAGATATTGCCACTGCCTCACGAACCCTGCTTCTCGACATCCACACGGGCGCATGGAGTCATGAGCTGCTCGAGCTTTGGGGGTTAGCAAATGAAACCCTCCCCGAAGTAGTTGCCTGCGATCAAATAATTGGAGCCATCACTACGGCCGATCTGCCTTCGCTTCGAGGTGTGCAAGTGTCAGGCGCCATTGTCGATCAACCCGCCGCGCTCTTTGCGCAGTCCTGTGTGATCGCTGGTGAGGCCAAGTGCACTTATGGCACGGGCGCATTCTTGCTGGCGAACATCGGAGCAACGCCAAAGATTTCACAATTCGGTCTAGCAACATCGATTGCCTGGGAATTGCGTGGAGAGCGCGCGCATTACCTTGACGGCCAAGTCTTTACAGCCGCGTCAGCTGTCGCTTGGTTAATCGAAAATGGATTGCTCGAGAGTGCTGAAGCAATCGATTCGTTGCCTCGCGATAGTGGAGGAGTCATGGCGATCTCTGCGCTCGCAGGATTTGGCGCTCCTCGGTGGAAACCATCGGGGAGTGGTGCGATCGCCGGTATCTCACTTGCTTCCACGAAAGATCACATTGCTCGAGCAGTCGTCGATGGTATTGCCGCGCAAGTGACTGAATTGATTGCTGCAATGAATGCCGACGGAGTTGCACTACAACGTTTGCGCGTCGACGGCGGACTCACGCGATCAAAGACGTTGATGCAGATGCAGGCTGATCTCGCGCAAATCCCCGTCGATGTATATCCACATCCAGATGCCACCGCTCTCGGTGTCGCCGCGATCACTCGCCTTGGAGCAGAACCCACTCTTTCAATTGACGAAGCTGTTGCCCCGTGGCGCCCAGTCGCCACCTTCGAACCCGAGTGGAGTGCAGATCAAGCGGCAGAATATATGTCGACATGGAAAGATTTGGCAGATAACGCCCAAGAGAGGAGTGCGCATGGCTAAACGAGTCGCTCCTCACGTGCGCACATTCGACGTGGCCATCATTGGCGCTGGTGTGGTGGGGGCAGCTATCGCTCGTGAACTTGCTCGCTTCGATCTTTCGATCCTGCTTATCGACGCGAAGTCAGATGTGGGTGCTGGCACATCAAAGGCCAACACCGCAATTCTGCACACAGGTTTCGACACGGTCCCAGGTTCGCTTGAATCACGCCTCGTATCGCGAGGCTATTTCTTGCTGCGTGACTATGCGCGTGAAGTGGGCATCTCTTACGAAACGTGCGGCGCGCTGCTGGTTGCCTGGAGTGCCGAAGAGTTCGCGAATCTTTCAAAGATCCAAGAAAAGGCCATTGCAAATGGTTATCTCGAGTCCTATCTCGTAGATGTTGCTGATCTCTACGCAAAAGAACCTCATCTAGGTCCTGGCGCTCTTGGCGCCCTCGCCGTACCAGGGGAGTGGATCATAGATCCGTGGTCAACGACTCTTGCTTACGCGACGCAAGCGAAAGCGGCAGGTGCAGTTCTTCAACTCAGTACTCGCGTCGAACGCATAGCGCAGTCTTCGCATCTGCATACCTTGCACACTTCGCAGGGGGAATTCGAGGCTCGCTATCTCGTTAATGCGGCAGGCCTATATTCCGATGTGATCGATCGCGAGTTTGGCTTTGAAGACTTTGTGGTGACGCCTCGACGCGGGGAACTGATGGTCTTCGACAAGTTGTCTCGCTCTCTCGTCTCTCACATTCTCCTGCCGGTACCTTCGTCGATGGGCAAAGGGGTATTAGTTTCACCCACAGTTTTTGGAAATGTGATGCTCGGACCCACTGCCGAGAATCTTTCGGATAAGAGTGCAACTGAGTCCTCGATCACCGGATTGGCGTTTCTGCAGGAGAAGGGGCGAAAGATCATGCCCGCGTTGCTCGACGAGGAGATCACGGCGATATACGTAGGACTGCGTGCGGCTACAGAACATTCTGATTTTCAAATCTCCCTTCACGCTCCACAACGTTATGTAACGGTTGGTGGCATTCGCTCCACCGGCCTTACGGCATCCATGGCGATTGCCGAACACGTCCGAGATCTACTCACGCAGGCTGGTCTAGATCTTGGTAAGCAAGACGCACTTCCAGCAATTCACATTCCCAGACTCGGTGAAGCTACGTTGCGCCCGTACCAAAATGAGCCACTGATCGCCGCGAACCCTTCCTACGGGGAGATCATTTGTCATTGCGAGCGCGTCACACGTGGGGAGATAGTCGCAACACTCGCTTCACCGATACCACCTCAGGATCAAGCTGGCCTTGGTCGCCGCACGCGTGCCACCTTGGGCCGGTGCCAGGGTTTTTACTGCCATGCAGAAGTGCGGGCTCTCTTGGAGAGCAAAGGTGGCGTGTCATGAAAAAGAGTGAAGTTGATGTACTCATTGTTGGGGCTGGTCCTGCGGGATTAGCTGCCGCGATCGCAGCAAAGCAGAGTGGCTTCGCGCGAGTGCGCGTCCTTGACCGCGAACGCGAGGCCGGCGGAGTCCCACGCCATTCTTTACATACCGGCTATGGCTTACGTGACTTGCATCGGGTCATGAGCGGTCCTAAATACGCTGCACGTTATATATCTAAGGCCCTTGAAGCAGGAGTAGAGATATCAACCTCTACCACTGCACTTGATTGGGCAGGTGATCTCGCGCTTGCCCTGACTTCACCAATGGGCTTGGAAGAAGTGTCGGCATCTCAAATATTGTTAGCTACCGGCGCGCGCGAGCGTGGGCGGAATGCACGCGCCATTGCGGGGACGCGTCCGGTTGGTATTTACACGACCGGTTCACTTCAGCAGTCGGTCTATCTACGCCATCAGGAGATTGGTACGCGCGCAGTGATCATCGGCGCCGAGCATGTGAGTTTTTCCGCTGTGATGACTTTGGCGCATGCAGGTGTGCAGACTGTTGCGATGCTTACGCCGGAGGCTCGCCATCAAAGCTACTTCCCGTTGCACTGGGGAACAGCGCTTCGCTATCGCTACGCCTTGCGAACAAAGACGAAACTCCTTGAAATTCTTGGTCGAGAGCGGGTGAGCGGAGTGCGAGTTGCTACCCCGAGTGGTGAAGAAGTTATTGAATGCGACACCGTCGTCTTTAGCGCAGATTGGATTCCTGATAACGAGTTAGCTCGTCGAGGCAGTTTGCAAATAAGCGAGAGCACCAAGAGTCCGATTGTGAATCATCTCTATGAAACCTCCCGGTCCGGAGTGTTTGCACTCGGGAATTTGCTTATGCCCATAAAAAGCGCCGATCAATGTGCGCTTGAAGGGTCTTCCTTGCTTTCCAAGAATTGGTAAATTTCTGTCGTATCAACACCAGGGAAGGTTCCTGGCGGAAGTGCCGCTAGTAAGTGTGAGTGTGCTCGCGCACTCGGCCACACCATGTCGCGCCAGCGCTCTGACAGGTCAAGTGGTGCCTCGTTGCAACAACGAGGATCAGGACAGGTGGACTTGGTACGTTCTGTGGTTTCGCGCCCTCTGAACCATTTTGAATCAGCAAATCTCACTCCGACAGAGATGGAAAAGGGACCAGCCGAAGTGACTTCGGATTGTGTTGTTGACCAGTAAGTTCCGTTGGGAGTGTCCAAATATTGCCAGTAACTCATGCCGGTAGAAGTCTGCGAAAAGACTCGGCGAGCGCCAGAGTGGCGACATGCGAGCTGTCCTTCAATACTTCCCAAGGGATCAGCCGGAAAGGCTAGGCCATCATTTTCATACGCCTTATAGATAGTTCCACTCTCGTGCACTCTGACGAAGTCCACCTGAATTCCTAAATGTTCGGTGGCCAAGTTGGTAAATCGGTGAGCGGCCGTTTCGTATGAGACGGCAAACGCATCACGCAAATCTTCAATAGCAATGTACTTACCTTCTTTGGCGCGCTTCAGTAATTGCACTGCAGAAGTCTCTGGAATTAAGAGAGCGGCAGCGAAGTAATTCACTTCCACGCGTTGCTTAAGAAAGTCAGAGAAGCTCGAAGGGGGAGTGTGGCCCAAGATTTGGTGCCCGATAGTTTGCAAGATGATGGTGCGTGGATCGTGTCCACCCCAACCGGAATCCGGAAGGTAGATTCGCATATTCTTTAAATCGGTGAGTGAGCGGGTCGAATGCGGCAGATCATTCACATAGACGAGTTCATACCCAAGATGTTCGACTAATTGATCTACTCCGCGTTCTCCAAGTGGCCCACCGCGGTAATCTAACTCTCTGAGCAATTTCGCTGCTTCGTTCTCAATATCTTTAAAGTAGTTATCACGTTGACGCATTTTGATCCGGAGAGCGGCGTTTGCTCGCCTGGCTTCTTCCGGTGTGGCCGCGGTAACTGCGGAGCGACGTTCCAATTCACGATGCAAACCTGCCATTGACTCCATGACGTCGATTGGAATGGTGGGGCCAAACCGTACCTTCGGAATTCCGCTCCCAATAAAAGTATGTGAGCGCTGCGCATGTTCAAGTTCAATAGTTAATTCGGTACGACGATCAACAGGTGTGGCAGTCATCAATACCTCGATCGTCACACCAAACTCCTTGGCAATCTTGGTGAGCAGCGCCAGTCGAGGCTCGCGTTGCCCCGTTTCGATGAGTGAGAGGTGTGAGGGCGAGGCGCTCACGGCTTTGGCAAGGGATTCCAAGGTGATGTGAGCGCTGCGACGGTGGTGGCGGATACGGCGACCGAGTGCAATCGGATCAAATGAGGAAGAAATCTCGCCACCCCTTCTCTGTTGTCAATTTTCTGATTTATTTACACTTTATTTCCGGGCGTGGCGCAACTATAGGGAAGAAAGTTACTTCTACACAACTATTTCGTCCTACGGCCCCTCTTTCAGATGCCGAGGGCAGAGAGCAGGAGAGTCACGATGAGCCACCTAAAGAGCGCTGCCGATCTCGAGCAAGAGTGGGCTACCCACCCTCGTTGGAAGGGCGTAGAACGTACTTACTCGGCCGCCGATGTGGTTCGTCTTCGTGGCACCGTCGTCGAAGAGGCGACACTCGCCCGCCGGGGCGCTGAGCGTCTTTGGAAGGCACTCCAAGAAGAGAAGTTTGTGCGTTCACTCGGAGCTCTCACCGGAAATCAGGCTGTGCAGATGGTGCGCGCCGGACTCCAAGCGATCTACCTTTCGGGGTGGCAGGTAGCCGCTGACGCTAATCTCTCCGGCCAGACCTACCCCGATCAAAGCCTTTATCCTGCGAACTCCGTTCCTGCGGTAGTGCGTCGCATTAACAATGCTTTTACCCGCGCAGACCAAATCGCCTGCTCGAACGGCGACAACAGCATCGATTGGTTTGCACCCATTGTGGCCGACGCCGAAGCTGGTTTTGGTGGCGCCCTCAACGCTCTTGAATTGATGAAGGGCATGATCGTTGCCGGTGCCGCAGGTGTGCACTGGGAAGATCAGCTCGCTTCTGAGAAGAAGTGTGGTCACCTCGGTGGCAAAGTTTTGATCCCCACCGCGCAACATGTGCGCACTCTCAATGCTGCACGTTTAGCTGCTGACTTACTTGATGTGCCTTCGATCATCATTGCGCGCACAGATGCGCTCGCTGCAGACCTCATCACCAGTGATGTAGATCCACGTGATGCCAAGTTTGCGACGGGGGAGCGCACTTCTGAAGGTTTCTACCGTGTCCGCAATGGTGTGGAGCCCGTTATCGAACGCGGTTTAGCCTATGCGCCGTACTGCGATTTGATCTGGGTAGAGACTGGTACTCCAGATCTAGGCCTCGCACGTGAATTCGCCCAAGAACTGCATAAGCAATATCCCGGAAAGATGTTGGCTTACAACTGTTCTCCCTCGTTTAACTGGAAAGCAGCGCTCTCTGACAAGGAGATCGCTGGATTCCAAGACGAGCTTGGGGCATTGGGTTACAAGTTCCAATTCATCACTCTTGCTGGCTTCCATTCGCTGAACTACGGCATGTTTGATTTGGCACAGAAGTATTCGACTGCAGGAATGACTGCTTATGTCGAGTTGCAAGAGGCGGAATTTGCTGGTGCAAAGCGCGGATACACCGCAGTGAAACACCAAGCGGAGGTCGGCACCGGTTACTTTGACTTAGTAGCTACAGCTATCAACCCGCAGAGCGGCACCTTGGCTCTTTCGGGTTCTACAGAAGAAGAGCAATTCCACTAAAGCCCAGGTTTGGGAGTATGCGATCGGTGAGGGCTATGCCACGTTTCTGTTGATGATGGTGTAGTTCTTTCCGGTTGCATCCGGTTTCGTGACTGCGCAGACGGCACGGTTTTGATACTTATCGAATTCACTGCCTGGATCAGCAAAGAACCAAGCAAGATAGAGCGAATTGGTATCTCCCAATTTGGTGGGAGGTAACTTTCCGTAAATTTGCTCATAGGCTGTGTAACACACAGCACCCACATCCTCGCTCTTTGCCGTACTTCCTTGTGAAGGATCGACATCTCCGGTGTAAATCACTTCGAGATGATGTGGCTGCGCGCAATCAACTTCAAAGAAGCTCTTTATTTTGTTCACATCACTCACTGGAATCGATTGCGATGCGGCGGCGTCGATGGAATAGCACCCTTCTTCAACTTCGAGATAGAAGGTTCCATTTTGGTAGGTGCCAGTTGACCCTGTGGCATCGATCACTTCAACTTCTTCCCGCAGATGCCCACCGGGGAGCCAGACGAAGAGGGCGGTGGCAGCCACTCCGGCGATCGCGACTAAGGCGGCAGAGCTAAAGATATAAGTGAGTTTCTTTTTCACCGGGGTACTCCTTTCGCGCTGGCAGAAGCGTAAATCTATTGAGATCTGACAGATTCACCGAATTCTTGGAGCGGATGACCGGGATCGAACCGGCATGGCCAGCTTGGAAGGCTGGGGCTCTACCATTGAGCTACATCCGCATGTTACGCCTCAAATCGTACCGGCTCGCGGGGGTGAATGAGTCCCACCAAATCTGCCCTAGACTTTCCAGGCGCCACGGGGCGTAGCGTAGTGGCTAGCGCGCCTGCTTTGGGAGCAGGAGACCGGGAGTTCGAATCTCCCCGCCCCGACCAATAGAAAGAAACCCCCTCCGCGCCAGTGCGAAGGGTTTTGAAATAAGGAGCACGCAGTGAAGAGCGACGTCACGACCCTTTCCCCGACCCGTGTCCGACTCGACATTGAAGTCCCATTCGCAGAACTCGATAGCCACATCGCCGAGGCGTATAAGGCAATCTCCAAGCAAGTCAATATTCCCGGTTTTCGTAAGGGCAAAGTTCCCAACACTTTGATTGATCAACGCTTTGGTCGCGCATACGTGCTTGAAGAAGCGATCAACAAATCGATTCCTGTTTTCTACGCACAAGCAGCACGCGAAAATGAAGTGCGCGTTGTGGGTCGTCCAGAAGTTGATCTCACAGAACTCAATGAAGGGAACTTCATAAAGTTCACTGTTGAAGTCGATATTCGCCCAGAGATCGTTCTTCCAGACTTTGCAAAATTAGAAGTTACTGTTGACGACGCAATCGCAACCGACACTGAAATTGACGAGCAGGTCGATGGCTTGCGCGCACGCTTTGGAACTCTCACGGCCCTTGATCGCGCCGTACAGGATGGAGATTTCCTCTCGATTGATTTGGTCGCAAGCATCGACGGCGTAGAAGTCGAAGACGGTATC
Source organism: uncultured Actinomycetes bacterium (assembly GCA_903844855.1). Classification (GTDB taxonomy): domain Bacteria; phylum Actinomycetota; class Actinomycetes; order Nanopelagicales; family Nanopelagicaceae. The sequence goes on from CAIMVH010000139.1 coordinate 33,639, forward strand.
GCTCGCAATATTTCTTATGAAGCCGGTACGAACCGCATGATCGATGGCTTAGATGATGCGATTCGCGGAATGTCAGCTGGCGAGACGAAGTCTTTTGCAACCACGCTCCTTGGTGCGCACGAAGGACAGACTTCTGAAGTAGCAGTCACTGTTCATAGCGTGAAGGAGCGCATCCTCCCCGAGCTCAACGACGAATTCGCGGCGCTTGCAAGTGAGTTCGACACTTTGGTTGAACTTCGTGCAGACGTGGTCGAGCGGATGAAGCGCCTCAAGGCCATGGAACAAGGCGCCCAAGCGCGCGACCGCCTCCTAGAACAACTCCTCGAAACTATGGATATTCCGCTGCCAGAAGGTTTGGTTGAAGAAGAGATCCGCACCCATCTCGAAGGAGAAGGTCGCCTCGAGGATGCCGAGCACCGCGCAGAGGTCAACACCGAAGTGCGTCAATCACTGAAGTCCTCCTTCTTACTCGATGCCATCGCTTCCGCCGAAAAAGTGGAAGTGACCGATGCTGAGCTCTCCGAGTACCTCATGCGCAGTGCCATGCGTTATGGCATGAGTCCAGATGAGTTCACTCAACAGCTGGTGCAATCTGGCAATCTCACGGCTGTATTTAGTGAAGTTGCTCGTGCCAAAGCGATGGCGACCATCCTCGAGCGCGTAAAGGTTAAAGATGCATCCGGCAAGGTCGTTGACCTCGCGGCGCTTCGCCCCACTCCTGCCCTCGAGGATTAATTCCGACCTCCGCGAGTGGCCTTCCGCTTGCGCCGTGAGCGAACAGAGCCCACCTGGGGAAGTAATCTTGCGCCAGCATTGTTAGGGTCAGAGTAGACGCGTGTGGCGTAGTAGAAATGTAGGAGGAGAGAGATGGCATCTCAATCAAGCATCACATCCGCAGCAGCGATGGGCGGACTCGATGACAACGTGTATGACCGCCTCTTGCGCGAACGTATTATTTTCCTGGGTGCAGTAGTCGAAGACAAAATGGCTAACGCAATTTGTGCTCAGATGCTCCTACTGGCCGCCGAAGATCCTGAGAAAGATATTTACCTTTACATCAATTCACCTGGTGGATCAGTCTCTGCTGGTATGGCCATCTACGACACCATGCAATATGTGAAGAACGATGTAGCAACTGTTGCGATGGGTCTGGCTGCTTCGATGGGTCAATTCTTGCTCTGTGCTGGTGCGCCTGGAAAGCGTTACGCCCTTCCTCATGCGCGCATCATGATGCACCAACCATCCGGCGGGATCAGTGGCACTGCATCAGATATTAAAATTCAAGCAGAACAAATGATGTACACCAAGCGCAAGATGGCTGAGCTTATTGCCGAGCATACCGGGCAAACCCAAGCGCAGATCGCCGAAGATTCCGATCGCGATCGTTGGTTTACCGCAGAAGAAGCTGCCGAGTACGGTTTTGTAGATAGCGTGGTGCGCAGTGCGCGCCAAGTTGAAGGAAATGGTGGAACTTCGAAATGAGTGACTTCCTAGGAATGGACCGCCAGATGAATCAGAGCAACTCTCATGAAATAATTTCGCGCTACATTCTTCCCCAAATCGAAGAGCGCACCGCATACGGTTACAAGCGTCTCGACCCGTACACCAAACTCTTCGAAGAGCGGATCATCTTCTTGGGTCAGGGAATCGATGACACCGTTGCCAACGACGTGATGGCCCAGTTGTTGACCCTTGAGTCGATGGATCCGGATCGCGACATCATGATTTACATTAATTCACCCGGCGGATCGTTTACAGCGCTCACCGCAATCTACGACACGATGCAATTTGTCCGCCCAGATATCTCTACCGTCTGCCTTGGCCAGGCCGCCTCGGCCGCTGCAATCCTGTTGGCCGGTGGGGCCAAGGGTAAGCGTTACGCATTGGCGAACTCACGCATTCTGATCCACCAACCCTCAACAGAAGGTGGCGGGCAAGGTTCAGATATTGAGATCCAGGCCCGTGAGATCGCACGTATGCGCGATCTTCTTGAAACTATGCTCGAAAAGCACTCCTCACGAAGCATTGAAGAGATCCGTCGAGATATCGAGCGTGACAAGATCCTCACCGCCGAGGAGGCCGTGGAGTATGGCCTCATCGATCAGGTCTTCACCTCTCGCAAGGCGAACGCCACCAAGTAAGAGGCTCTGTACTTCTACGCTCTGTCTTTCTACGCTCTGTCTTTCTACGCTCTGTACTACTTCGCTCGGTACTTCTTCGCTAAGGGCGAACAACCTCGAGCAATAATTCTCCTGCGTGAGTGGGCGGCCACCTCTACTCTTATAGTCTGCACTCTGCACCTCGCAGTAGGCACACGCTCCCAATCGGGAGCCACTTCCCGGAGGTCCCACATGACGCGTATCGGCGAGAGCGGCGATCTCCTCAAATGTAACTTCTGCGGGAAGTCTCAGAAGCAGGTCAAGAAATTGATTGCCGGCCCTGGCGTCTACATCTGCGACGAGTGCATTGATCTATGCAACGAAATCATTGAGGAAGAGATTGAGCAGAAGTCCTCGCTCGGTCTCAAGGAACTTCCTAAGCCCACCGAAATTTTTGCATTCCTCGATGATTACGTCATTGGTCAAGAGCGTGCCAAGAAGTCACTTTCAGTCGCGGTCTATAACCATTACAAGCGAGTACAAGCGGGAGAGAACAAGATTCGCGAAGATGGCGTGGAGCTTGCCAAAAGCAACATTTTGCTCCTAGGTCCTACGGGCTGTGGCAAAACTCTGCTGGCACAAACGTTAGCGCGCATGCTCAATGTGCCTTTCGCTATTGCAGATGCCACCGCACTTACTGAGGCTGGATATGTTGGCGAAGATGTTGAAAACATTTTGCTTAAACTTATTCA
>CAIMVH010000140.1 GCA_903844855.1 uncultured Actinomycetes bacterium
CGCCCGAGCAACTCGCCCACTTACGGGAGTTGGCTGCGACCATCTCTCAACATGCGGCAGCTGGAAAGATCGAGGAGTACCTCGAAGCCGATCGACAATTCCACCTGGCAGTAATCGAGGCGACCGGAAATAAGCGACTCGTGGAGACCGTGGCGCAATTGCGCAGCCAAGCAAGGCTCTTTGGATTACGTCAAATTGCCGAGAAGGGCGAACTTGCGCAGAGCAGCGAAGAGCACAACCTTCTCTTGCACGCTATCGAGAATAAGAATGCTGCGCTCGCCGAGAAGATCATGCGCGATCACCTCGGCCACGTCCGTCACGAGTGGCGTTAGAGCGAGCCAACAATCTTCAGTAAGCGCTCTACGTCGTCTTCATTGTTATAAAGGCTCAGACCGGCACGGACTGCGCTTCCCTTATCGCGTATACCAAGGGCGGCAGTAACTTCCCAAGCGTAGTTGTGGCCATTCCACACATTGACGCCACCTTCAGAAAGTTTCTGCGCAACTTGAAGTGGTTCATACCCAGCGACGGTGAAGTATGCAGTGGGAGTTTTATCTTTGAGCTTTCCAATGACATGCACCTTAGGCATCGCGCGTAGCGAATCAAGCATGTGACCTGCCAACGCTTTTTGGAATGCAGCTACGGATGTCATGGAGGCAGTGATGCGCTCGCGTCGGGTGCCGCTACTACCTTCTAAACCTGCCATGTGATCCACCGCAGCGCTCACTCCTGCGAGATCTGCAAAGGGTGGCGTGCCTAACTCATACTTGTTGGGCGAGTCAGGTGTTGATGATGCGAGTTTTCGTGGCGTAAGTGATTGTAGAAGTTTTGGATCGGCTATAAGTGCAGCGATGTGCGGTCCTTGCCACTTGTAGGCGCTCGTCATATAAAAATCTGCAGACATGGCATTGATGTCGATAGGGAAGTGTGGAGTGGCGTGCACACCATCAACGTAAATGAATGCGCCGGCTGAATGTGCGATCTCGGCGATGCGTGAAATATCGGGCTTCGTGCCCAGAACATTCGAGGCCGCGGTCACTGCAACCACTTTGGTGCGACCGTTTACTAATTCTTTGTATTGATCGGCAGGTAGTTCACCGGTTTCTAAATCAATCTCTGCCCAACGCACTGTGGCGCCGGCACTCTCCGCAGCTTGAACCCAAGGACGCACATTTGAATCGTGATCAAGGCGAGAGACGATCACTTCATCGCCAGCCACCCAGCTCTCCGCCAAGGTCCGACTGATGTGATAGGTGATAGTGGTCGCACTCTGGGCAAAGAAGACACCCTCGGCCACACCGCCGACGAGGTCAGCAACTGCTTCCCGGGCTCCCCACTGGATCTCTTCGCTGTAGCGAGAGGCCGGGAAAGCACCTCCCGTATTGCCGATTCCATGGCGATATGCGCCTGCAATAGCCTCAATCACGCTGGTCGGGACTTGGGTGCCGGCGGCGCCGTCGAGCCAAGCCACACCATCTTGGAGAGCGGGGTATTGGGAGCGGATCTGGTCTGGGTGGAAGGACACGGGTACACCTTTCGCTTTGCTCTACTTTTACCTCAGACGGTACCCTCACAGAGCGTTCTTCCCTAGAGCCTTCGCGTTTTGGGGCGGACCGCGTGGAGGCGTCGCCTAGCCCGGTCTATGGCGCCGCACTGCTAATGCGGTTTGGGCCTCAAGCCCATCGCGAGTTCAAATCTCGCCGCCTCCGCCATCAAGGCTTTGAACCTGCCACCTAGGCGTAGTCAATGCCTCGCTCTCTCCGCTGAGCTACAGCGGCACGCATCGGTGAGGTTAATTGATTACACCGTGTGACCTAGGGAGAGATTTAAATCTGTGGAGAACTGTTTAGTGCTATATTTTTTGTGCGTAGTCAATGTCGCGTAAAGGTTAAGAAATATGTCAAGAGGAACCCGGGGTATTTTCCTTGAGGTTCCTCTTCACTTTTGTACCGAGATAACTAAATACGAAAACTATTTACTAAATTTGGGTAAATTGATATTGAACTGAATTGAAATGATCCGTGTGGCAATCACAACAGTGCCTCCAATGAGCGCAGCTACAGTATTGATGACATGGAATTGATAGAGGGCTACAAAAACAATTGCTCCGACAAGCGACGAGGTGCCGATGGTTTCGCGGTGGAGTAAGACAGGCTCCAACTGACAGAGCACATCACGTAACAGCCCCCCAGTCACAGCAGTAATTACACCAAGAATGATCGCGGCATACCAACCGACATTTTGCTCAAAAGCAAGTTGAGCTCCGGAGACGGTGGCTACTGCTAAACCAAAAGTGTCCATGATGATAAGGGTTCTGCCGATATAAGTTACGCGC
>CAIMVH010000141.1 GCA_903844855.1 uncultured Actinomycetes bacterium
GAGGTCCGCCTTGAGGTCCGCCTTGAGGTCCGCCTTGAGGTCCGCCTTGAGGTCCGCCCTGCATGGGCATTCCGCCTTGAGGTCCGCCTTGAGGTCCGCCTTGAGGTCCGCCCTGCATTGGCATTCCGCTTTGAGGTCCGCCTTGAGGTCCGCCTTGAGGTCCGCCTTGAGGTCCGCTCTGAGGTTCGCCCTGTGGGCCACCTTGAGGAGCATCTTGAGGTCCGCCTTGAGGTCCGCCTTGAGGTCCGCCTTGGGCGGGCGCGTCAGAAGCTTTTTCAGCAGGAGGTGCAGGAGGTGCAAGTGGCGCACCTGAGTTGGCGGTACCGCTATCTACTTGCTCGTTATCCATGTTGCTCATGCTGGTATCCCCTGACAAATTCTAGCGCTCCACCATGGAGCTCTTCGTACAAGTTAAGTGCCTGATACAAACTTGGCAAGAGACAACACGCCAAGCTTTTTCTGTTCACTTGCAAACGGCCCCCGCGAGCGTGAGAGTAAGGCAACTACGGGAAATCTGGAGATCAAAATGAGCGAGAGAATCACCTTTCCGAGCAATGGAAGCAAGTGCGACGGGTACTTAGCCTTGCCCTCCAAGCCCAATGGCCGGGCTGTCATAGTGATCCAGGAATGGTGGGGCCTTGTTGGCCACATCACCGACGTAGCAGATCGTTTTGCAGAGAACGGATACGTCGCCCTGGCGCCAGATCTCTATCACGGGACGCAGACGAAAGAGCCAGATGAAGCGATGCGACTCATGATGGGGCTCGCGATGGACACTGCTGCGAAAGATATAGCTGGTGCTGCAAGTTATCTCTCATCCCGCAGTGATGTAACTGCAAATGGAATTGGCGCGGTGGGTTTCTGTCTCGGTGGATCGCTTGCACTATGGAGCGCGACTCTTTCACCTCTTGTCACCGCGACTGTCGGCTACTACCCCGGTATCCCGTGGACGAAGATGTCACCAGAGTGGTCGAACTACACAGGCAAGGCCGCAATCATTCATTGCAGCGAACACGACGGCACTTCCGGTGCTCCCGGAATCCAAAGCGCACTCGTAGCTATTCGCGAGGCCGGTGGTAGCGCCGAAGCATTCGACTATGAGGGTAGTGATCATGCATTTTTCAACAGCGATCGACCAGAGGTCTATGACCCAACCCATGCCGAGCTCTCCTGGGAGCGAACACTCGCTTTCTTTGATTCACGCCTCAAGTAGGCAAAATAATGAAGCAGCCTGATTTCTCGTTAATAGATTCCATCTTTCAGAAATTTGTTGAAGATGAAATCACTCCTGGAGTTTCCTATGGGGTGACTCTTCGAGGAGAACTCATTCACACTGGCGGATTTGGCATCACTCACGATGGTGGCGAACTCCCTCATTCCAGGAGCATCTTCAGAATTGCGTCCATGACAAAGAGTTTTGCTGCTGCCGCTATTTTGCTTTTGCGCGACGAGGGCGTGCTCGACCTCGACGAACCGATCACCACATATCTCCCTGAGATGTCTGCAGTGAAGTTGCCGTCAGCGGATTCACCCGAACTTACGTTGCGACTCCTACTCACTATGAGCCCTGGATTCCCGACAGATGATCCATGGGCCGATCGGCAGGAAGCGATGACTCCGGAGGAACTTGGTGCGCTCATCGGTGGCGGATTCTCCTTCGCACACATTCCTGGAACTCGATTCGAATATTCCAACCTTGCTTATGTGTTAGCTGGCCGAGTTGTCAGCCGGATGACCGGAATCTATTTCACAGATTTCGTACGCACTCGTTTCCTAGATCCACTGGGCATGAAAAACACACGCTTCAGCGACAATGAATTGGACCCTTCGCTACTCACGCGTGGACATAAGAAGGTCGGTGGTTCTTGGCTGCCGCTGGAATTCTCACAGCCAGGTGAATTCTCCGCTCTCGGTGGACTTTTCAGCACAGTAGAGGATCTGGCGATCTGGATTGGCGGAATGGGGAGCGCATTCGATCCGCATCCTGATACCAACCATCCACTCTCGCGGGCTTCGCGCCGCGAAATGCAGCAGGGGTATCGCATCATCCCGCCAAGTTCGCGCCTACCTTTCAGCGATCCGGCATCCGACGGCGAAACACTTGCCTATGGATTTGGCTTGGTAAATGAAAGTGACGTTCGCTTTGGAGTTACCGCCGGCCACTCGGGCGGTTATCCGGGATATGGATCGCATATGCGCTGGCATCTCTCTTCAGGATACGGAGTGATTGCGTTAGCAAACGCAACGTATGCGTGGGCTTCACGCGTTGGCAAAGAAGCCCACCTCGCACTTCTCCGACAACTCGACGTGCGCTCGCACCACGTTGCGTCTTGGCCCGCAACCAACTCAGCTCACACAAGCATTCGCAAACTCTTTGGCACCTGGAACGAAGCTGATGCAAAGTCCCTCTTCTCAAATAACGTTGATTTAGATCAGCCACTTGAAAAGCGTAAAGAATCGATTGCACATGGCATCGCCTCAATTGGTGGACTCAAGGGGAGTGTTGACTCCATACGTACACCCTCTGCGTCTCAACTTTCATGGAACGAAATGGGTCAAGAGGGCCACCTCAATGTCTTCATACAACTCACACCAGAAAACCCACCCCTAGTACAAACCATGAACATCACCACAGTGCAATACCCCAAAGAGAATCTCCGCCTCATTGTGCAGAGTCAATTTGTGATTGCTTCATCAACGGCAAGTGCACTCGATGGACCACTCGCGCTTACCAATGAGTACGTGCGCGGTGATGGCACGTCCCATGTCACACAAGTGGCACGCGGAGTACGTGGCACGTGGCACTACACCGTGAGGATCAACCCCGTTACCGAAGAAGTCCTCGAAAGCAGTGTCATACTGACGCCAACGAACGAGACTTTCTTCATCAATTAGAACGAGGTATGCATGATTATCGACGTATGGTCAGACGTTGTCTGCCCATGGTGCTTTATCGGCCGTCGACGACTGCAACGCGCTTTAGTCGCCAACGATATCGAAGCAGAAGTGCGTCACCGTGCTTTCCAATTACAACCTGACTGGCCGGTGGGCGTGATCACCCCCACCGCTCATCTCCTCAAAGAGAAGTACGGACTCGACGACAATTCGTATCAAGAGATGCACGACCGCGTGAATTCAATAGCTGCAGAAGAGGGCCTGCAGTACAAATTGGATAGAACGCTCTCCGGAAATACCCGTGACGCTCATCGGTTGCTTCTCTGGGCACAATCCCTTGGTGAAGGTGATGCACTTCTTGAATCCATGTACTCCGGATACTTCGAGAGGGAACTCCCCCTCTTCACCGAAGCAGATCTCTTGCCCTTGGTGGCTGGTGCCGGCCTTGATACTGCAACGGCGTCAGAGATCCTCCACTCCACAAACTTTGAAAGTGAGGTGGCAGCCGATGTGCAATTGGCGGCCCAACTTGGCGCCACCGGAGTGCCCTTCTTCGTCATAGATATGAAATACGGCATCTCAGGTGCCCAACCATTTGAAGCATTCACTGCGACCCTGCAGCGTGCGAGAAGCGACTCCGATTAATCCCTACGCATGAAGACTCTCTCACGCGAAGCCGTGAGAGTTTGTATCTCAGGCAAGTACTACCAAGAAGTATGTAGCGGGCGTCCTTCTGCATAACCTGCCGCAGATTGCACTCCGACCACCGCGCTTTCGTGTAATTCAGCCAGCGACGAAGCGCCTGCATAAGTGCAAGCGGAGCGAATGCCAGCAATGATCGAATCCACCAGATCCTCAACGCCAGGACGCGCTGGATCTATATACATACGTGATGTTGAGATGCCTTCTTCAAAGAGCGCTTTACGCGCGCGATCAAATGCACCCTCGGTCGCCGTGCGCGCGGCCACCGCGCGAGATGACGCCATGCCATATGACTCTTTGTACTGTCGACCTTGTGCATCAACGTGAAGGTCCCCGGGAGATTCCAAAGTGCCGGCAAACCAAGATCCGATCATCACATTTGATGCACCAGCCGCAAGAGCAAGCGCAACATCTCGTGGATGACGCACACCGCCATCTGCCCAGACGTGCTTACCCAAGGCGCGCGCAGCTTCAGCGCACTCGAGAACTGCCGAGAATTGTGGGCGCCCTACGCCTGTTTGCATACGCGTCGTACACATGGCGCCTGGGCCCACGCCCACTTTAATAATGTCTGCACCTGCGGCGATGAGATCGCGCACCGCCTGCGCCGTCACCACGTTTCCCGCGACGATTGGAACTTTTGGATCGAGCGCACGTACTGCTTTGAGCGCTTCGATCATTTTCCGCTGATGGCCGTGAGCAGTGTCAACAACAAGTGTGTCAACCCCGGCATCGAGCAGCACTTTAGCTTTTCCGGCCACATCTCCATTGATACCTACGGCTGCTGCTATACGAAGTTTGCCCTGCGCATCCAGAGCGGCATCGTAAAGCGTGGCACGAAGTGCGCCAGTGCGCGTCAAAATGCCAACCAACTTTCCAGCTTTATCAACTACGGGAGCCAACCGACGTCTTTCGTTGTTGAGGGTTTCAAAAGCCGAAATCGGATCAATATCCTCGGGAAGAGTAACTAGGTCAGCGCTCATCACTTGAGCTAGTTGGGTGAAGCGATCAACTCCATGACAATCAGCTTCAGTAATGATGCCGACCGGCTTGCCACCCTCGACTACGACCAAGGCGCCATGAGCGCGCTTTGAAATAAGATCAAGCGCATCCGCAACGGTATCTTGCGGCGAAAGCGTCATCGGAGTATCGAAAACAATGTGGCGCGACTTCACCCAAGTAATAACGTCTCGCACTACATCCAATGGAATGTCCTGCGGGATTACAGCGATGCCACCACGGCGCGCAATAGTTTCGGCCATCCGGCGACCAGAAATCGCCGTCATATTGGAAACAACAAGTGGAATCGTGGTCCCGGTACCGTCGTAACTCGCTAGATCGACATCGAGACGGCTGAGAAGTTCAGAGGCAGACGGCACCATGAATACATCGTCATAGGTGAGGTCGTAAGGAGGGTTTCCGTGTATGAATCGCACGTGGCAATATCGTACGCCACCGTGGCCGTTAAGACGATCTTGAGCCTAGAAAACGGACAAATCCCTATCGCTCACGCTTGTTGTCGCGTGCGCTCTTGCCGCTTCTTTCACGTGAAAGTTCGCGACTAGTCTCGCGCCCTACCTGACGCTCCATGAGGGCGGCTCGCTTATCGTGCTGCTTGCGACCACGCGCCAATGCAATCTCAATCTTGGCTTTGCCATCTTTGAAATAAAGAGAAAGCGGCACCATAGTGGCGCCTCCCTCCTTCGTCTTCCCAATGAGTTTAGAGATCTCACTCTTATTAAGGAGCAACTTCCGTTTACGCCGCGGCTCATGGTTAGTCCAAGTGCCCTCGGTGTACTCCGGGATGTGTACGCCATGTAGCCAGACTTCACCATCTTCAATCGTGGCATAGCCGTCGATCAACGAAGCCCGACCAGCGCGCAGAGATTTCACTTCGGTTCCCACGAGTACCATGCCGCACTCGTAGACATCTTCAATGAAGTAATCATGTCGCGCCTTCTTATTCTGCGCGATGAGTTTCTTTCCGACTTCTTTCATTAGCCCTTACCTCCCGGGCCAGCAATGGTGTTCAAACTTGTCACAATAGAGACCGCGCGAGCAATCGACTTTGAGCTTGGCGAGATAACATCTGGTTGCACGCCAGCACCTTCAAGATAACGTCCAGAAGGAGTTCGGTACCTACCCACTGAAAGTTGAATAGTCGAACCATCCGAAAGAAGTTGTGGCTCCTGAACGGTGCCTTTTCCAAAAGTTTTGATGCCCACTATGACTGCCCTATTTCGATCTTGCAGAGCGGCTGCAACAATCTCTGTGGCACTAGCAGATTGCGCATTTACTACAACCGCCAATGATCCATCTTCTTTACTGCCCTCAGCAGCTTCCAGCACGACACTCTCCTGGCCGCGCCGCTCATAACTCACGACCACCCCTCCGCTGACAAAGGCTCCAACGACAGCAACCGCTTCTTCAATCAATCCACCAGGGTTGTCTCTCAGGTCGAGCACCACACCCCCTTGGTGGGCAGACTTGGCAAGAATCTCGGAAACTTCATTACCTACACCACGAGTAAATGCATTAATTCGAATAACTAAGACACCGTTCTTTAATGAATCGGCAGTCACATCGTTGGAAGCGATATTGAAACGTGGCAACATAAAATTTATTTGGTCACCCGAGCGCACTACTGTGAGTTGCACTCGACTATCTGCGTCTCCGCGCAGCAACGCTGAAACTACCGGAACGGAGGAGCCGCTCACATCTACGCCCTGCGCGGTCACAATCGAATCGCCTGCAAGCACTCCGGCTCTCTCCGCGGGAGAAGCACCGATCACGCTAGCTACTTCTACCCCGCCACCCTTCCCTGCACGAAGCCAGAGGCCCACGCCGGTGTATCGGCCGGCGAGTGATTGATCAAATGCGCCTACTTCATTCACGCCGTAATAACTCGACCAGCGATCTCCTGATGCACGCAGCATTCCTTCAATCGCTGCCCGCCGAAGCAGATCAGAAGTAGCACCTTCATTTGAGTACTGGGAAATAGAGGCTTCAGCTTCATCAAGAACGCCAGGGGTTGAGTGCGTGAGGCGGCCTGCGCTGAAGGCTCCCAGGGCAAGCAGGGATACGAGAAGTACGCGAATAAGCGTGCCCCGACCACCTCTAAGTACCCTTTTCATAGGGCTAGTGTAGTCGGGCGAAAACTAAACCTTGAGGTACTTGCGCAGCGTGAGAAACGAGGCAATCGCCGAAACGACGAGGCCTGTGAGCAGCAACAGCAGGCTAGCGTTCCACACATCTGCCCAGCCAAAGAAGTTTGTAAATGTCAGCAGCGGTGCAACACGGGCATCGACCAACGATTTGAGTGCCGCAAGAATTCCGGTAGCAATCCCCCAGCCGATGATTGCTGAAATCAACCCTTCAAGAAGGAACGGAAGTTGAATCGAGAAATTTGAGGCGCCTACGAGGCGCATCACACCTGTCTCTCGGCGTCTATTAAACGCTGCGATACGAAGTGTGTTGGAAATCAGTAACGCAGCTGTCACCACACTGATCAAGCCGATTGCGAGCGCGCCATCTCTGAGCACTCCTAATAGCTTGAAGAATTTATCGAGGATCGTGCGTTGATCTTGCACAGACTCAATTCCTGGGCGACCACTAAACGCACTCTGTACGATGGCAAACTGTTTTGGATCCTTTAACTTCACGCGATAAGACTCAGGCAACTGATCGGCTGTCACGTTATCAACCAGCGCAGTCCCCTTGAACCGTTCTTTGAACCGCGTAAATGCTTCCGATTGAGATTCATAATAGACGTTGGCGACAATGGGAAGAGTCTTCAAATCGCTTTCGATCTGCGCTCGCTGCTCCACTGTGACTGGGCCGCCAGAGCAGGTCGGGCTATCTGAAAGCTCTCCACATAGGAAGATGGAGACTTCAATCTTGTCGTACCAATAATCCTTCATCACACGTACCTGGCTATTCGCAAGCAATCCAACTCCCAACAGGGAGAGGGAAATGGCGACAGTAATTACCACCGCAATAGTGAGAGTGATATTGCGGCGAAGTCCGTTGAGAACTTCTTTGGTAACAAATCCTGCACGCATTACATCACCCGCTATATCCGTAGATACCGCGCACCTGATCGCGGACTACTATGCCATTTTCGAGTTCGATCACGCGTTTGCGCATCTGATCCACAATCTTGTCATCATGCGTTGCCATCACCACTGTGGTACCGGTGCGATTAATTCGGTCAAGAAGTTTCATAATTCCCACGCTCATTGTGGGGTCAAGATTTCCGGTGGGCTCATCGGCAATAAGAATCTGTGGCTTATTGATAAATGCACGCGCAATAGCAACGCGTTGTTGCTCGCCACCGCTCAATTCGGCCGGCATACGATGGCCATAATCATCGAGCCCGACGAGTTCGAGCACTTCTGGTACCTCGCGCGCAATCTCTTTCGGTGCCGCGCCCACAATCTGCATGGCGAAAGCTACGTTTTCGCTGACCGTCTTGTTGGGCAGGAGTCGGTAATCCTGGAAGACGGTGCCGATGCCGCGCCGGAATTCGGGCACCTTCCATTGAGAGAGCGTGCTGAGGTCTTTACCTGCAACGAACATCCGCCCGGAAGTGACCCTCTCCTCGCGGATAATGAGCCGAAGAAAGGTGGACTTTCCTGAGCCTGATTGACCCACCAAGAAGACGAACTCCCCTTTGGCCACTTCTAAGGTCACCGAATCGAGGGCAGGGCGGTCCTGCTTGGAATAGGTCTTCGCGACGTTTTCGCAACGAATCATCTGCGCATCACACTCCGGAGTCTAGGCGGGGCGGGCGGACTAGGCGCCAGTGGCACGCCGCCACCGAATCCCTGCCTGAATGAACCCATCGATATCTCCATCAAGAACAGCTCCGGTATTTCCGGTCTCCCACTCGGTTCGGTGGTCTTTGACCATTTGGTAAGGGTGGAGCACGTAGGAGCGGATCTGGTTTCCCCATGAGCCTTGAGTATCCCCACGTAAGGCATCGATCTTGGCCGCCTCCTCTTGGCGACGCCGTTCCAGCAACTTCGCTTGGAGCACGGCCATCGCCGAGGCACGATTCTGCATTTGTGAACGCTCGTTCTGACATGAGACCACGATGTTGGTCGGGATATGCGTAATACGCACTGCCGAATCGGTGGTGTTCACTCCCTGACCACCAGGGCCACTTGACCGGAATACATCGATGCGCAATTCTTTTTCATCGACTTCCATATGATCACTTTGCTCAACAACCGGAACTACTTCGACTCCAGCAAACGAAGTGTGTCGACGATTTTGACTATCAAAGGGCGAAATACGCACCAAACGATGTGTTCCTTGCTCGACAGAGAGCGTGCCGTATGCATAAGGTGCGGCCACTTTGAACGTGGCTGACTTAATACCCGCTTCTTCGGCATATGAAGTGTCAAGTACTTCTACCTTGTAATTATGGCGCTCTGCATATCGCATATACATGCGCAGGAGAACCTCCGCCCAATCGGCGGCATCGACGCCACCAGCTTCTGAGCGAATCGTGACTAATGCTTGGCGTGCGTCGTATTCACCGTTGAGCAAGGTGCGAATCTCCATGGCGCCAATTTCCGAAGTGAGCGCATCGAGCTCGGTTTCAACATCGGCAAGCGCACTGGCATCTTCTTCCCCTTCGGCAAGTTCAAGCAAGAGATTTAGATCATCCACACGAGAGCGGAGGGCGCCGAGCTTGGCCACCTCATCTTGGGTATTTGAGAGCTCGCTCGTGACTTTTTGAGCATTCTCCGGATCGTCCCAGAGGTCTGGTACCGAAGCACTGATCTCGAGTTCGACGATGCGCGCCCTCAAAGTGGTGATGTCGAGAACCGATTCGATCGACGCCAATGTGGAATCTATCGCCTCTATTTCGATACGTAATTCGCGATCAGCCACGTACCTACCTTACCGGGTTTACGCGTACCTCCGCCCGCGCGTGGGCCGAGAGTAAGCGCCATTGACCGGTGAGCAATCGGGTCTTCGCGCGTAAGCCAATCTCGACTTGCGACCCCCTAGCAACCACACTCTCAAGTGAAATGCTCTCGAGAAAGTTGGAATGTTCCAAAGCGAGCTGGCCCAGCGCCACCGCTCGTGCGCTCTCCGGATCAATAGCAACCAAGCCACTTGCGTAATAAGTTCTTTGATCAACGCTTGAGGCGCACGTGAGCGCAATCTCTTCAGCCATGTTATTGAGCAGTGCATTCGCGGTGGACAATTGGCCGATAGAAACTGCCACTGTAAGCGCAGCGGTGAGTAGTGCGAGGTAGCCAAGAATGAGCGGTAGTAGGGACCCACGTTCGTCTCGAGCGATCGACCTCATCACTTCGTTTCCGCAAATAGGTCAACTAATTCACTATGGGTCACATTGACGCGGCGAGCAAATAGTCCGCCATCGATGCGCCCCGTAACGCGTGCGGTGACGCGTGCACCCGGAGTGAGGCAAGGAGTCGTTGAACAATCAAAAGTGAAAGTGACGCCGTCGCCAAGATCCTTGATGGCATTCTTAGCAATGTAGGTTCCTTGAAGTACTCCCGTCGGTGAATCAGAAGCCGCTTTGAGCACATGAATCGCCTCGCGTACTGCAAAGTCGGCGCGCATCTCTCCTTCATGGATGCGCATGAGCGCCACGGCACCTGCCACAAGTGGAGTGATGAGCGGAATAGCAAAGACAATGAATTCAAGGGTGGCGCTACCTCGGTCATCACGTAAACGGGAAAAAAGCATGCGCCCAACATGATCGCTCTGCGTCGTTTCGTCTACCCCGAGAAAGGCATATGTGGATTAAGCCTTCCCAAACCTTCTTTGGCGTTCGGCATAAATTTCAATCGCCTTCCAGAGCGTGCGGCGATCTGCATCAGGCCAGAGAGTGTCCAAGAAGACCATTTCTGCATATGCCGATTGCCAGAGCAAGAAGTTACTTGTGCGCTGCTCACCAGAGGAACGTAAGAAGAGATCAACATCAGGCAGATCCGGTTCATCCAAGTAAGTAGCAAAGAGCTTTTCAGTGATTCGATCTGGGTCTACTTTCCGTCGCTTGACGTCCAATGCCAAAGCTGCGGCAGCATCAGCAATTTCGGCACGTCCACCATAATTCACACACATCGTGAGTGTGAGAGTTGAGTTCTTCTTGGTAAGTTCCTCAGCTTCTTCCAGTTCGCGAATGACCGACTTCCAGAGGCGCGGCTCACGGCCAGCCCATCGCACTCGCACACCTAATTCATGCATCTCATCCCGACGACGACGAATGACCTCTCTATTGAAATTCATCAAGAAGGTGACCTCTTCGCGGGAACGCTTCCAATTCTCTGTAGAAAACGCGTAAGCACTCAAATGTGTCACGCCAATTTCAATAGCACCATTAACCATGTCAAAGAGCGAAGCCTCACCCGCTTCATGTCCGGCGGTACGCGGTAGCCCTTGCGCCTTGGCCCACCGGCCATTGCCATCCATCACGACAGCAACATGTTTGGGAATAGCGCCTTTGGGAAGCTTTGGCGCTTTCGCACCCGATGGATGTGGCGTTGGTGCCTTGGGCTTGCTCATGAGCGCTCCACAAGCGGAAGGCTACGCAAACCATGCTCGAGATGCCAAGAGAGATAGGCCGCCACGATGCCGTGTGCCTCGCGTTGATGACGCGCCTCGCTCGCAATGGCAGATTCCCAATCTCCTTCCATCAGATTGCCCAGAAGCGTAAGAGTCTCCGATGCGGGAGTCGCAGTTGCTGGCGGTCGGCACTCACCACATACCGATCCACCTCCAGCTAAAGAGAACCATTTATGCGGCCCTTCAACTCCGCAACGGGAGCAGGCATCGAAAGAGGGCGCATAACCGCCTACGGCGAGTGAACGAATAAGAAATGCGTCGAGCACCAAGGCTGGGTCGTAGGTGGACTCGGCGAGAGTGCGCAGCGCGCCCACAACCAAGAGAAATTGCTGAAGCGCCGGCTCTTCAACTAGCGCAGTGAATCTTTCGGCAGTTTCCAATACGGCATTGGCCATAGTCCACTTTGAGTAATCACCAGAAAGCACGTCCCCGTATGAGTGAAGGGTCTCTGCTTGTGTGATGATGTCGAGGGAACGTCCTGTGTGGAGTTGTAAATCGACGTGCATCGCTGGCTCAAGACGTGCGCCAAATTTGCTCATGGTGCGACGTACACCTTTGGCAACTGCTCGTACTTGGCCGTGCTCTCGCGTTAACAGCGTGACAATGCGATCCGCCTCACCTAATTTATGGGTGCGCAGCACAACCGCTTCGTCACGATAAAGACCCATGCGCCTACTCTGCCTAGCGAATGGCTCGGTTAACCGCAGACACGACCGCTTTCAGCGAGGCAGTCAAGATATTCGGGTCAATTCCCACTCCCCAGAGCACTTTGCCTTCGACGGCACACTCAAGATATGCAGCCGCACGTGCATCGCCACCAGCAGACATCGCGTGCTCGGCGTAATCAAGAACCCGCACATCCACACCATGTGCGGCCAGAGCAGCGCAGAAGGCCGCAATGGGTCCATTGCCGGAACCCTTGAGAACAACTTCCGTGCCGTAATCAAGCATCGCAACTTCGAGTTCGTTCACGCCCTCAACATTTGAAGATTGCGACATGCTGCGAAGCGAGAAGCGACCCCAAGGAGCGCGTTCGCTCGGCAAATACTCATCTTCGAATATGTGCCACATAGCCTCTGGCGTCACTTCGCCGCCTTCTGTGTCGGTCTTTGACTGAACTACTTGGCTAAACTCGATTTGCAGGCGGCGTGGCAAGTCAAGGCTATGGTCACTCTTCATAATGTAGGAGACCCCGCCCTTGCCGGATTGAGAGTTCACCCGGATTACTGCCTCGTAGGTACGACCCACATCACGTGGATCAATCGGCAAATACGGAACTGCCCAGAGAATGTCATCAACAGTCTTGGCGACAGCCGATGCATCGCGCTCCATGTGCTCGAAGCCCTTCTTGATAGCGTCTTGATGCGATCCCGAGAAAGCGGTGTACACCAAGTCCCCGCCATAGGGATGGCGCTCCGGAACACGAAGTTGGTTTGCGTACTCAACTGTGCGGCGAATTTCATCGATCTGGGAGAAATCAATCATGGGGTCAACGCCTTGGCTGAAAAGGTTCAATCCAAGTGTCACCAAACATACGTTTCCAGTGCGCTCGCCATTACCAAAGAGAGTTCCTTCAATGCGATCAGCACCAGCTAGGTAACCGAGTTCAGCAGCAGCCACCGCAGTGCCCCGATCGTTATGCGGATGCAGGCTCAGTACTACTGAATCGCGATAGGCAAGATTGCGGTGCATCCATTCAATCGAATCTGCATACACGTTAGGAGAAGCCATCTCGATTGTCGCCGGAAGATTAATAATGGTCTTCCAATCCGGTGATGGTTGCCACACATCCATCACCGCATTGCATACCTCGGCTGCGTACTCAAGTTCTGTGCCGGTGTACGACTCCGGTGAGTACTCAAAAAAGATATCGGTACCGGGGACTGTCTCCACAAGTTTCTGACAGAGCTTGGCACCTTCAACAGCAATCGCTGTAATGCCCTCTTTATCCAAACCAAAAACTACGCGACGTTGAAGCGTTGATGTGGAGTTGTAAAGATGAACGATCGCTTGCTTGGCACCCTTAATAGATTCGTAGGTGCGCTCGATGAGGTGCTCGCGGGCCTGGGTAAGCACTTGAATCACGACATCATCAGGAATGAGATCTTTCTCAATGAGTTCACGGACAAAATCAAAATCAGTTTGGCTCGCACTAGGGAAGCCCACCTCGATCTCCTTGTAACCCATCTTTACCAACAACTCGAACATGGCGAGTTTGCGAGCTAGGTTCATCGGATCAATCAACGCTTGGTTTCCATCGCGCAAATCGACGCTGCACCATTGCGGGGCGACGGTAATTGTCTTTGTTGGCCAGGTGCGATCAGAGAGGTTTAAGGCATTGAAAGGTGCGTACCGATGAATCGGCATCTTCGAGGGGCGCTGTACAGCAGAAAATTTCTTCGTCATGTCTTGGGTCCTTTGCTCGCTAGTGGGGGCCGGAGAACGCCAAAACCCGCGACGAGGGGACCGACCTTAGAGGACCCCGTCGCGGCAGCTAAGGAGAAGCGTGCGCCACATAGTGGGCTCAGGTTAGCAGGCGGGCAAATGATCGGGCTACCGGCTCCCATGTCGCCAGCAATTGCCCTTCAGCCGCCTCGGTTTCGGCAATGACCTCAGCGGGAGTGCGAGCAAGCCCCTTCATCGAGGAAGTCGTGGACCACGCGGCCATGAGCTCACCCCCAATTTCCGGATGGAATTGCATCCCCCAGGTGCGCTCCCCTACACGGTAAGCCTGATGTGGGAACTCTGAGTCGCCCATAAGGAGTTTCGCGCCCGCAGGCAATTCGGTAATTTCATCAACGTGCCACTGGGCAGCACGAACCGCTCCGGTGATGCTGTGAAAGATCGGGTCATCAGAAAGATCAACAACGGGAGCGAGATCGTAGGTGCCCACTTGTTCCCCGTGATTGCTCCGTTCCACTTTTCCGCCGAGAGCTACCGAGAGCAATTGACCACCTAGGCAAATACCCAGTGTGGGGCGAAAACTGCTGGCCTCTCGATGCAGCAGCGCACGAACGGCTGGGAGCCAAGGTGCGGAAATATCATCTTCACAATTCATACTGCCACCGAGAACTAAGAGCCCATCGGCGACACCATCGAGAGTATTCGGAATGGCATCGCCTCGATATGCGTGACATTCAACAAGTTCTACGCCCTCATCTGCGATCCACTCACCAAAAAACGCCGCCGTTGTATCTGGCTCGTTGATGACTACAAAGAGTTTGGCCATGTATTACAACACGGGGAGGTAACGGTCGAGCTCGAAAGCAGTCACCTGGCGACGGTACTCAGCCCACTCTGCACGCTTATTGCGCAAGAAGTGGTCAAAGACGTGCTCACCCAAAGTTTCGGCAACGAGTTCGCTCTTCTCCATGGCAGCGATTGCTTCCGCCAAGTCAGTGGGCAGCGGAGCAATGCCTAGAGCACGCCGCTCGGCTGGAGTTAATGACCACACATCATCTTCGGCACCCTCTGGAAGTTCGTACTCCATCTCGATGCCTTTAAGCCCAGCAGCCAGGATCACTGCAAATGAGAGGTATGGATTGCAAGCCGAATCTGGTGAACGAAGTTCGATACGGGTGGAATTTCCCTTGCCCGGCTTATACATAGGGACGCGCACTAAAGCACTCCGGTTGTTATGACCCCATGAAATGAAGGCAGGAGCTTCGCCTCCGCCATGTAGGCGCTTGTATGAGTTCACCCACTGATTTGTGATCGCAGTAATTTCAGGTGCGTGACGCAGCAAACCAGCGATGAACGAACGACCCACTCGTGAGAGTTGGTATGGCGCGCCGGCTTCGTGGAATGCATTGCGATCACCTTCGAAGAGCGAAAGGTGAACGTGCATTCCGGAGCCTGGATGATCGGTAAAGGGTTTTGGCATGAACGAAGCAAATACGCCTTGCTCCAGTGCAACCTCTTTTACTACCAAACGAAATGTCATGATGTTGTCAGCCGTTGAAAGTGCATCGGCGTAGCGAAGATCAATCTCTTGCTGACCAGGGGCTCCTTCATGATGGCTAAATTCCACGCTAATACCCATCGCTTCAAGCATGGTGATCGCTTGGCGACGGAAATCATGGCCCACCACATTTGGTGTGTGGTCAAAATATCCACCTGAGTCAACGGGCACCGGAGCTTCCCCGCGCTTGGGCTTTTCTTCAAAGAGGAAGAATTCGATCTCGGGATGTGTATAGAAGGTGAATCCCATTTCAGCAGCGCGTGCGAGAGTGCGCTTCAATACATAGCGTGGATCTGCGTAAGAAGGATTCCCATCGGGAAGCATGATGTCGCAGAACATGCGCGCAGTACCTGGTGCTTCTGCGCGCCACGGTAAAATCGAAAAAGTAGATGGATCTGGTTTTGCCAGCATGTCGGATTCATAAACGCGCGCGAACCCTTCGATCGCCGAACCATCAAAGCCGATGCCTTCAGCAAAGGCGCTCTCCAACTCGGCAGGAGCCACCGCAACGGACTTGAGAAAGCCAAGTACGTCGGTGAACCAGAGACGGACGAAACGGATATCGCGCTCCTCAAGGGTGCGCAGAACGAATTCCTCTTGTTTTTCCATGGGACCAGTCTGCCCCCCTTGCGTTACAGCCGAGTAACAATCTCCCGCCAAACGCTGGTAATTGGCAATCTTCGATCCCTTCCGAAGGCTCGCACGCTCACTTTGGTCCCTGGTGGGTACTGCCGACGCTTATATTCGGCCGCATCAACCATTCGCAAGATCTTCTCAATGAGGGCCGGATCAAAGCCTCCTTGGGCAATCCACTCGGCACCGAGGTCGCCTTGTACGTAGGCATCCAGGATTCGGTCAAGGATGGGGTACTCAGGAAGTGAATCTGAATCACGTTGGTCGGGTCGCAATTCCGCACTCGGTTCCTTCGAAATAGAACTCTCTGGAATGGGCGCAACTTCGCCGGCAGCGAGGGCCACCACGTTACGCCACTTCGCTAAATCCCAGACGAGCGTCTTAGGCAGATCCTTTATTGGTGCAAAGCCACCCACTGCATCTCCGTAGATAGTCGAGTATCCGACTGCCAGCTCGCTCTTATTTCCAGTTGCCAGCACTAAGTGGCCTTCAGAGTTTGAAAGAGCCATCAACGAAGTTCCGCGCACGCGGGCCTGTACGTTCTCCTCGGCCAATCCAGTGAGCTTGAGTTCACCCACAAAGGCAGCTACCAGCGGTTCAATTTCTACCGTACGAATGTTGATTCCTAAATTCTCTGCGAGCGCATACGCATCGCTCTTGGAATGATCCGAGGAATATTTGCTTGGTAGCGAAACTCCAAAGACTCGATCTGCTCCCAGCGCATCTACTGCGATGGCCGCCACTAGCGCTGAATCAATTCCACCGGAGAGTCCAAGAATTACAGACTGAAAATTGTTCTTCTCTACATAGTCACGCAAGCCCACAACAAGTGCGCTCCACA
>CAIMVH010000142.1 GCA_903844855.1 uncultured Actinomycetes bacterium
GGATCTTTTTTAACAATAATTAAATCGGCTGATAATCCAGGATTTATGCTTCCGATAACATCTTCTGCATTCAAAAGTTTTGCCGCTAAAGAGGTACCAGCTTGAAGGGCTTGTAGTGGACTCAGCCCAGCCTCGACGAGAAACTCCATTTCCCTGACTGCAACAACCGTATCCTCTATCGGCTCACCCGGTGGATAATCAGTGCCCGACACAATCTGTACTCCGGCCCGTATTGCGCGTCTAATACTTTCCAAATGTCCCGGTCCAACCTCCATCGCCCGTACAATCTGCTCACTTGTGAAATCATGAGTTGCCATCCACTCAGGGCAACGAGTAACACATAATGTTGGCGTCAAGAAGACTTTCTTCTCGGCCATTCTTCGCGCAACATCATCACTCAAATCGTATGCATGCTCAAAGGATCTAATACCTGCCGTTAAAGCCTGATCAATTGCTATTGCATTGGCAGCATGTGCGACCACATAAGTATCATGCTCAATCGTTGCCCTTACGACTGCATTCATCTCATCCATTGTCATCTGTGCCCCTGACATAGATTCATGAGCATCACCTATCCCACCTGAGATAAAGACTTTTATATGATCTGCGCCAAAACCTAATTCTCTTCTGGCCGTTTTTAGAAACTCGTCGTAACCATCTGCCCTGCTCCCACCTGATTCACTTCCATGTCCTCCAGTTGTCCCGATCGCTTTACCGGCAGCAAATATCCTGGGGATTTGAAGTCCCGGCTCTGAAAAAACATCTCTTAAAAAAATATCGACCCGGTTAAGTTCATGAACAGATCGAATCGTTGTAACTCCACTAGCTAGAGCATCCTGTGCACGTGATAGTGCCCTTAGAACTGTGACCGCTGGATTTTCTGATTCGTTCGTTGCAGAAAATGGATACGTCACGCTCAAGTGAGTATGAACAGATATCAACCCTGGAAGTAAAAAATAGCCCATGCAATCGTTCCCATGAACCCCAAAAGGAAGTGTATCGGTGATTTGACCGATTTTTCCTTCAACGATTTCGACGTTGGTCGGCTGGGAGGCGACCCCTGTAACAACATTTACTACGCGCGCATTTGAAAGCCAGTGAGAATCAAGGAGTGTCATTCGTGGAACGTACTGTACTAAACCCAGTAAATCAACCAAATGGAGCGATTACATAAGCCATGTCTGAGCGTGAATGGAGGGGAAACGAGACTTCACGGGTTCGAAAGTTATGTCTTTCTTGGGGCTGCAATACATCACAAGTTCCGACAAAGATGGCGTTGACAACGATTCCCTATTGCTACAGGTTCAATCACTCAAAATGGGATTCCTACTCACAACGTGTCTATTCGATAGGAACTTCCTAGGGCATATAAGCGACGATGATGCTCATTATCCCCCGTAGCATGGTTTAGATGGACAACTAATCTTCATCGCTACACCTATATAACCCACCCCACCACCAGTGCGATTTAATTCCTCGAGAACAGATCTGGGCCTCTCCAAAGCGTGGACACACGGTATCTATGACTCGATGTGTTCGTCTTACCGCACAATTCAAGTTAACATGGATTCAAACGGAAACTCGGCTTCGATATTCTGGAAAATATCGAAATCTGCACTTATTTAACGGAACGCCCGAGCTATGTAATAGAACAGGGGTCTTTCAAATGCCACGAGTTGTTGTGAAGCCATCTCTAACTGCAGGAAATGAAAAAGTCCTAACAAAAGGAGCGATTGACTTCATAGTAAATCTCGATCAACTATTTCATTCGCGTAGGGATGAGCTCTTAGCAGTTCGAGAAACCAAAAGGGCAAAAATTGCTGCTGGCGGAACGCTCGCTTTTCTAACGGAAACAGCCCACATCCGAAGTGGAACGTGGCAGGTTCCCATGGCACCACTCGATCTACGAGACAGGCGTGTTGAAATTACCGGACCAACGGAACCTAAAATGGCAATAAACGCACTTAACTCGGGGGCCAACGTCTGGTTGGCAGATCTAGAAGACTCCAATACTCCTCACTGGTCCAATGTTGTAGAAGGTCAGCTAACGCTGCAAGGAGTAGCCCGACGGACGCTGAAGTTTATTTCCCCTGACGGTAAGTCCTATGAACTCAACAATGGGCCCTTGGCAACTCTTGTTGTACGCCCACGCGGATGGCATATGAGCGAACGCAACGTCACTGTCGGTGGAGAACCTGTAGTTGGTGCCCTCTTCGATGCTGGCATGCATCTATATCACAATGCACAAAATCTAATCGAACTCGGCTCTGGACCTTACTTCTACTTGCCTAAGACCGAGTCACATTTAGAAGCCCGACTTTGGAACGACGTTTTTGTTGAAGCGCAAAAAGTTTTAGGGATACCGAATGGCACGGTGCGCGCTACGGTTCTTATCGAAACTATTCCAGCGGCCTTTGAGATGGAAGAGATTATCTACGAGTTACGTGATCACATGAGTGGCTTGAATGCGGGTCGGTGGGACTATCTTTTCTCGATGATCAAGACATTTAGGGATGGAGGAGTTGAATTTCTAATTCCCGATCGAGGTCAAGTTGCAATGACTTCTCCCATGATGCGCGCCTACACTGACTTATTGGTTCAAACGTGCCATAAACGAGGTGCATTCGCCATCGGTGGCATGGCCGCCTTTGTGCCAAGTCGTAAAGATAATGATGTCAACAAGATTGCCTTTGAGAAGGTCCGCGCAGATAAGGTACGGGAAGCAGGAGATGGCTTTGATGGTTCGTGGGTTGCACATCCTGATTTGGTTCCGCTGTGTCGAGAGGTCTTTGATATCGCTCTCGGAGGAAGACCTAATCAATTGGATCTAATGCGTTCGGAAGTGAGTGTTAGTGCGACCGATTTATTATCCGTCAACAAGACGCTAGGCCAGATTACTCAAGAAGGACTCCGACTCAATATCGACGTTTCACTTCAATATCTAGCAGCTTGGATAGGTGGCAATGGCGCGGTGGCTATTAATAATCTAATGGAGGATGCAGCAACAGTCGAAATTTCACGTTCTCAGATTTGGCAGCAAATCAAAAACTCAGTTACATATGCCGACACAAAAAATCGGGCAACAAAAGAATTAGTACGTGAAATCCTTTCGAATGAGGCGTCTAGATTAATCAGCGCAGGCTGGGATGCCGATAGAATTGCAGCAGCAAAAGCGCTTTTCGAGCGCGTGAGTCTAGATGATGACTACGTTGCCTTCCTTACCTTGCCAGCACTTGAGATGATCGACAAAGGAAGTTAGCAGACTTCTAGGTCCATGAAGCACAACGAGAATTATTCTAAGTAACAGAGGCTTTTGTGCTCCCACTCAAAGTCCGGAAATGAAACGCGAGTAATCCACCTTTACTCCTGGCACAAAAGAACCATAGGATTTCTTGTCCACCAATTCTCCATCTTTAACCACGACTCTACCTCGCAGCATCGTCATGATAGGACGGGCTGCTAGTTGCATACCGTGGTACGGGGAGTAATCAGTGGCCATATGCAGATCTGATTCGTCTAACGTGTAGGAACAATCAAGATCCCAAATTACGATATCGGCATCCGAGCCCGGAATAATCGCCCCCTTCTTGGGAAATAGGCCGTGCAATTTCGCTGGGTTTGTGGATGAAATAGCAACGAATCTTTCGATAGGCAGACCCAATTGGCCCACAATAATTGATAAGCCGACTGTTAAGCGTGTCTCAACTCCAGGGAGACCGTTTGGCATAGTTCGAACATCGCCGTTATGTCGCATTTTTTGCTCGATGTTGTAACAGCAGTGATCACTCCCCAAGGTTGAAATGAGACCAGTAAGTAAAGTTTCCACGAGTCCATCAACGGTTGACCGCAGACGCAATGGTGGGCAGCAAACATACCTCTCTGGTTGTTCCTCCTCGTATTTTCTGTCGTCTAAAACAAGGTGATGTAGTACGGCCTCGCTATAACTGAATACTCCCCTTTCACGAGCTTCCGCCACAAGATGCACTGCTGCTTTTGTTGATTGGTGAACAAAATAGATTGGCGCTTCGATTGCGTCTGCAATATCCAGTATTCCCCGTACAGAAGAAAGCTCTGCGAGCTCACTGCGTGTGCTGGCATGCCATTTAGCCGAAACCTGATTGAGCTGTTCAGCTTTGCGTTGATCTTCTTCAATCAAGTGATTTGACTCGCAATGAATAACTACCATGCCACCTAAATCTTTGAGTCTCCTCATGACCCTCAAAATAGTGTCATCGTCGGCCATTGATTCACCTCGGTAGGTTGTGAACATTTTTATGGTCAATACTCCGAGGTCTACCATCTCAGCTATCTGGTCAGCCATGGAATCATCCCAACTAATAACGCATCCATGTAGCGCGGAATCACAAAGAGAATCACCCGACCTTTCCATTTGTCTCTTCACTGCGTCAAGAGGCGTTTCGTTACCCTCCGGTATCGCAAAATCTATAATTGTTGTTGTTCCCCCGAATATCGCAGCTGTAGTTGCCTCCCTGTAATCATCGAGAGTTGAGAAAACACCAGACTTGAATCCAACGTGGCAATGAGGATCAACACCACCGGGTAAAACCATTTTCCCCCTCGCATCGATTTCCAAACAGCTAACTGCTTGCAAGAGTCCAGGATCTACATTTGGTTCACTCAGCGCGACTACGATGTCATTTGAAATGAACACATCCATGATTTTCGAAAACTCAGCATTTACCACGGTTCCACCACGGATGATGCAAGTGATTTGTGGTCCATCCTTAGATGACATTAGCCGTCGGACCCATCGGATATCCCTAAATATTTCTTCCAACCTCCAGAAGAGGAAATATCAACAACATCCGGAAGATTTAATGAAGACGCTCGACAAACCATTGCTAGGCTTCCACTTCCGTCTTGTAGTGTTATGCATCCAAGCTCCAACTCCTCTGGTTCCAAGGGTAAAAGTTGATCGTGCAAAATTTCATAAGTAACGGCGTAAAGCTCTCCTGGAATAGAATATCCACCAACTGTCACACGATGAAGACCAGGGAATTCATTTCGAAAAGAAAAGAACTTATAATTGCTCGAAGTAGAGGCTTTGCCAAGAAAAACTGCTCCTTTAAGGCCGATGGAGATCCCACCACCCGACATTGCTTGTCCATTAACAAACATTCTCAATTGATCCATTTTTATTACCCTCCCGATGTTTTACTCTTGTATATATTCATCAACCGCCCGACACCCAAATCAGAAACGTCTACCTCAGGAGTCCTTCTGAGAATTAATGCGAGCAAGGTCTTTGCCCACAGTGGTGCAAAGGTGAATGCATAGGTGCCTCCTGCTACAAAAAGACCCTCTAATCCAGGCACTTCTCCGATTATTGGCATTTCATCTGCAGTGGCGCCCAACGCACCTGACCAAGAGCGCAATAACCTGACGTTTCGGAGAAACGGCAATATACGAACCGCCTGTGACAGATTACCAATCACACTCTCAACAGATACGTCAGAAGTTTTGCCTAAAGCTAGATTTTGCGCCGGCCATCCACCTCCAATCATGATTTGTCCCGCTGTAACTTGTTTAATACTCATTCCTTCTGCGATATGTTGGACCAAAAAGGGTAAGCGTGGCGCCATCCTTTCAGTGACGTGCATCTGAATAGCGACTGGATTCATACGGATTGAGACTCTTACCATTGATAAAATCCGATCCATCCAGGGTCCACCCACAATAACCAATGTTGAACAGGCATATTGGCCATTGCTTGTTCCAACTATCCAAGATGACCCCACCTTAGAAATATTCAGAACCTCTTCGTGAGTCCTCAATGTCAACCCTTGGCGGATTGCGGCTCTCATCCAAGCAGGTGTAACTTTCAATGGATTTACATATCCATCTAACGGACAGAACTCCGCGAGCTGTACCGAATCTCCCAACTCAGGCAATAATCTACGAGCTTCATCAGACGCAAGAATTTCCCCGGGAATTCCAGCCTCTATTTCGTGTCGGCGTTTAAGAAGTATTTCTTCACCTTGCGGTTCTGACTCTGCAACCGTTAGACCTCCGGTGCGACGCAGTTCAATATCCTCTGGCAACTCTTCTTCCACAACATCCCAAAGTCGTGACGCCGCAATTTGTAGTGGCAAGAGGCGGACGTTATCAAGCGCAATTACCTGACCCGGTCTACGAGTATGAACCGCTTGTATATGCAGATTCCCTGCCGTCGCACCAGAGCCCTCGCGACTAATCGAAGATCTTTCGATTAGCTGAACTCCGATTGACTCCTTCGTAAGCTCGAAGGCAAGTGCAGCCCCAAGGATTCCTCCGCCAATGATGATCACATCAGAATTAACCATCAATATAGTCTCGATTTTCCTCTGACTCTAACGCGATAATACTGCCGATAGCTACTGGCCGAAATGGAATGCGGATGGAAAATCCTGGTGAAATAGATTTTGGATACTTCTTCTTAACTATGATGCCCAGAGCGGTACCACACATTCGTCCCTGACAAAGTCCCATTCCTATTCGCGTCTCGGCTTTCACATAAGCCATATCACTTTCACATTGGCTTAGAACTCCATCAAGTTCAGAAGCATAAACTCCTTCACAACGACATAAGAGGACTTCAGGATCTAAAAGAGGGAAATCCTCTAAATCGATTCGATACAGCTTCTTGAGGAATTTAGCAAAAAGCTCTTCATAAATGGACCTAAGGTAATGAACTAACGTTACATACATTGATGCAAATCCTTTTACGCCTTTAATATCGCGAAGGATTCTCTGGCCACTGAGAACTCCCCCGACCATTGCTGATTTGAAGCCCTCGATTCCACTGACCTCACCTATGGCAAAGACATTTTGTTGACTAGTTCGACCATAGCGATCAACCCTTGGATAAAAATGTCCGAAGCTTGTTGATTCCCCTCTCTCTACATTCAGAATCTCTAGCACTTCACTATTGGGTTTAAAGCCGTAACCAACACCTAACAATTGGCTTTCAACTACAACCTGCTCGCCACCTGACCTTTTATCAAAAGTTGCGGTGATTCCATCGTATGAATCTTGTACCGAACGCAATCTAGATCCCTGAGTGAGTTTTACTCCGTTACTGAAAAGCTTGAATCGGTAGTGAAGGAATTGTGCGCATTTAGCTGGGAAGAAAACAGCTAACATCGAAAATACCGTCAACCTATATGGCCTCGTCAACTCAAATACACCGTCTACAACAACACCCGAATCGATTAAGTGAGAAGTGACTGCTAATAGAAAGGGCCCACTTCCCACGAGAATGGCTCGGCGCCCGTTCGGCTCTATCGCATCAACCGTCACTAAGCGAGAAAGCATGCCTGGTGTCATAACCTTAGTACTCTGCCAATTTGTAAATGGGTATTGAATTTCATGCCCTCCCGAAGCAACTATTAGAAAGTCAAAATTGACACGGGTACTTTTCCCTAATAGCGAATTCTCGACCAGTAATGAACGCTTGTCGTTAGAAATACCCCAAACATAACTATCTGTCAGGATGGTGCAGCCCAACTTCTTAACTGAAGATATTAGGTGTGTACCATCGACTCGGTAGTCCCCCACGAGCTCAGTGGTCCCCTTTGTTCTGCGGCGGTAGTACTGGCCACCAAGATCGGGGTTCTCGTCAATTATTGTTACTGAAACACCTTTGCGCGCAAGAGTTTTAGCAGCAGCTAAGCCCCCTGGCCCTCCTCCAATGATTACAACATGGTTGTTTGCTTTCATCTCAGAAGAGCGCCCTAGTGGCTCCAATTCGTCCGCCATTAAATTCCTCGAGAGGTGAGAGTCATATTCCGCCGAATGCTAGTCTGGCAAACTCTAAGAATTGAACCGTTCTCATCAATCATTTCGCACTCGGAACACATCCCCATTCCACAAAAAGCAAAGCGTACTTCTTTCGTTACAAGATTTACACTCGTAGAAGATATCCCATTTTGAAACAAGAAACCTAATAATGATTCACCGACGCATGCGTCGTAACTTTTGCCATTTACGACTAACTGCGTAACCTCTCGAATTTCACTGCTAGAAGCACCATATTCAAGTGACATATAGCTCCTGAACCTCGATTTCAGAGGCAATTAAGGCAGCTCGTATAGCCGAGAGCTTTTGTTTGTCATAGACATCCTGATACGGTGGGCGAACAAAACCGGCATTTACGCTCGTCATTCTCATCGCCGCCTTCAATTGGGATATCGGTGAAGCAAATTTTCCGCTGTAATCCGAAGATATAAGTGAGTTTGATAGTTTCTCATACGCTTCGGAATACTTCTTAGCATCAACGATTCTTTCATCCCAAATAGCCTCAAAGTATGGAACAGCGAATTTAGCTCCTAGTCCTCCACCATCGATATTTCCATCTCCTCCAACATTCAGGAGATTCTCCATACCTGAAGCATGTATAAAACGACCGAAGAAACTAAGCTCAGAATTATTCTGAAGCAATCTATTCAAAAGCTCGATTGTCTTCTTCTCGTCCGGTGAACTATCCTTAATGCTTACGACATTTGGGAGTTGTGCTATTTCTAGCAGGACGTCAATATCAAGATCTATCGTCACACCCCTAGGCCAGTTATAAACCATCAATGGTAGTTGCGTGTCTCTATCGATTTGTTTGAAAAAACTTACGATCTCCGCATTTGTGGGATGGATGTAGGGAGGGATCGTAACCATGGCCCCATTGGCCCCATTCTCTGCGGCAATGTCTATGAGCCTTAGTGTGTTAGCTGCTGAGAACGTTGTACATCCGATGACTAATGGGATGCGTGAACGAATGACTCTGGCGGCAAACGCTGAAACTCTGTTTCGCTCGGACTCATCCTGGCTGAACCATTCTCCGGTGGATCCATTCACGACTACTCCATGTACACGTTCTGAAACATACCTCTCTAAAACAGCTTCAAATTGGTTAAGATCTATTTCACCAGACAGCTTGAAAGGTGTAGGTGCGGCGACCCAATAACCTCGCCATTTCATGGGCGCCCTCTCCATACCATCGTAAAATCACTTTGCAATCGTTCCCATAGAATGTACCTCGCCAGCCTCGATGTCAAGACCAACCCCTTCAATCACTTCGCAACACGCTAGAAATCAAAACAGCACTAACTAGTTAAATGTCTTGATAGATTGCAGTATGTCGCCTTTCCGAGTCACTTTAATGCAAGTCGCTGCCCTCGCAGGGGTCTCTAAAAGCACTGCTTCTAGGGCGCTGATCAACGATCCTCGCATTCTACCGACCACCAGAGAAGCCGTCCTGAAGGCGTCCGACGAATTGAACTATCATCCCAATAGTCTCGCCAGGAGCCTAAAGACAAAGAAAACATCGATGCTAGGGATTGCAATAAATAATCTCCAGAACTCGACATTGCGAGAGATCGTAGAGAGATTTCAGGAGCTTGCTGGCGATGAAAACCTACAAGTTCTCCTCAGTGTGACGCATGGAAATCCAGATGAAGAGGCGCGTTTCTTAGATATGGCAATCGAACTACAGCTTGCGGGCGTAATTGTTGCTGGATCTGGACAAAACTCCGATAGATTAAATCGGCTTTCTGCAAGAGGAATTTCTACCGTTTCTATGATCAGACTAGTCGAAGGCGCTGAGGCTCATTCCATACTCCCGGACTACTACCAGTCTTCCGTACTTGCTACACAGCATCTAATTTCCCAGGGCCATAAGAAGATCAGTTTTATAGGCGGGCATAAAATCTACACTTCAGGTCGTGAAACTCTAAAGGGATTCTACGACACCATGTTCGCTTCGAATCTTCGAATTGATCAATCGTGTGTTCACCTTGGTCCATATGAGCCATCTTTTGGTAACGTGGCTGGCAAAAAATTTCTAGAAACCATGCGCGAGTCAAAAGTAAGCGCCTTGATAGTGGCCAATCATGAAGCCTCGCATGAGCTACTTCCATTTCTCACCCAGTCTAAGATTTCAATACCAGATGAACTTTCCATTATTTGCCTCGAAGACGCAGAATGGTTTACTTGGTGGCATCCGCCAATTTCAGCAATAAACAACCGTCCTAAAGAGATGGCAGAGTTGGCATTTGAAATAATCCATCCGAAAAATTACGGCGTTAAGAATGTAATAACGGGTGCTGAAAATTTCAGACTCGCACCGATATTAGTCGAGAGAGAATCCGTTGGATCGTTTAAGAATCCTCGGCGCGCCAAGAAATAGTGTCTCAGCCAATGCCTACAGAGGTTCCAATCTAAGTTTCGTATGTACAGCCTTCGCATACAAAAGTAAATGGCTTCAAAAAGGCCCACTTGAGAAGCTAGGTGGTGCATGAGAATTCGCGGCTATTCGGAGAATAGGAAGAGGGTCATGAGCAGACGCCGTAAAGCGTATATACCCATGACCCTCTCGTCACTTAATATGGATGACTACTACTTCATCATTATTGAATAGAAGTCAATCGTATTGTGGTGTGCAGGACGATAATAGTT
This sequence comes from uncultured Actinomycetes bacterium, assembly GCA_903844855.1. Lineage (GTDB taxonomy): Bacteria > Actinomycetota > Actinomycetes > Nanopelagicales > Nanopelagicaceae. The sequence continues at coordinate 10,447 of CAIMVH010000142.1, forward strand.
TCCTGACACTTTCTTATCGTGTACCGATACAAACTTTGGATTACTGATGTTAATCGCAACAAAATCGGCCTCGATAGCTTTTTGAGCTGACACGTAAAGCGCACAGCGCTTCGCAGGATTGCTCTCAATTGCTGCAGCACGAACCAACTTATCTACAGCTGGATTTGAGTATGAGGCATAATTATAGCCTCCTCCAATATTCTTTGAATCGAAATTAATAGAAAGAACGGCATTTGGATCTGGATAGGAAGGAAACGCATAAATCATTCCTAAGTCCGGTGTGGTTGCTACTTTGGAAACCTGCGACATGTATTCAGGAAAAGTTACGGTCTGTAGTTCGAGATTTACACCTATGGTCTTCAAAGCTGACTGCAATAGCGTACCAGCGCGTGCCATCTCTTCAATTACTGACAAATAGCTCATCTTGATTTTTAGATTCGAAACACCCGCCTCTTTGAGGAGTGCCTTTGCGCGCACGAGGTCTTGCTTTCCCGGCTTGATAGGCGCATGGCAGTTCATAACAGTGGGAAGCGGTCCTTGAGCTATGGCTCCAGCTCCAGCCAGAATATTCTTTACATGTGACTGGTAATCATATGCAAGACGAATTGCTTCTCTCACCTTTGGATTTTTAGTAACTCCTTTTTGGGTATTGAAGAATATGTATAGTTGGACCATCGTATCTCTTTGATCCACAACATACTTCGAATCCTTCCCAAATGAAGGCAAGTCGGCAGTAGCAATGTCTACAGCTAGATTGATTTCACCAGACTTAAGCAAGTCACGTTGCGTTGCACTCTGAGGTATATATCTAATGACAATATTGTCCGCCTGCTTAGTGAACCCTCTCCAATATGATGTAAATTTAGAGAAGTTTGCCTCCTGATTTGTTGTGTAAGACTTGAGAGTGTATGGACCACTACCAGCCTCATTGTTAGCTAACCATGTCTGACCTGAATCATCGCCGGCATTTAACTCGACGAGCTTCGAATTAAGAATGTAGGCGCGAGATAAAGCACTCAAGAAAGGAGCGGAGGCACTTGATAGATTTAGTTTGAGATTGAAAGCGTCCACGATAGTCGTACTTGAATAGGCGGCGAGTTCTGAAGCAACCCCTGTATTTATCTTCTTAATACGATCCAAAGTATACTTCACATCCGCAGAGGTTAAACCAGTGCCATCATGGAACTTTACATCTTTCCGTAACGCGATGGTGATCGTCTTTCCATTTGCTGAAACGGCCCAAGACTTAGCCAACCGTGGTCCCAACTTGCTCTGTGAGTCAAAATCAACTAGAACGTCGTACAGTGGAATTACCACTTCATTGACCGTCGAGTTTCCGGCTTGCTGTGGATCGAAAGTCTGAGGTGGTTCATTGTCGGCGATAACGAGCTGCGTCGGGGTTGCCCCAGAACTTGCGGTTGTTGACAAGGTTCCCATGGCGACCACTGCCGCCACCAGAACTCCAAACAACTTATGATTTCGCTTTAGAAAAGCGAGACTTTTGCTATTCATTACTATCTCCTTAGTCGTGTTATTCGATTCTTCGGTGGTTGTGTGGCTCACCGTGGGAACGGTCCCACACAGGAATAGTTGCGCAGATTCTTGTAAATTACTAGGGTTAGGGACGGAGAGAAATCCTTCGTATGACTGCAAGTCACACTGACATCTTCAGGCCCTTGAGATCATTTACTTTAGCTACTACTCCTGAGGGAGACCCGGGGCCCTTCTGAAATTTTCGGTAAACGAGCCGTCTATACCCACATCTATGCCATAGATTTCGCTCGCAGACTTTCGAAGAACAAAGCCATTCAGTACATCCTCAACTATTCTAAGTGGATCTCTTTTCAGAGGGTCTCCCCATCCTCCACCCCCAGCCGAGACATTTATGAACTCATCACCCAACTTCATAGATGCCCGGCGCATGCGCATTTGTTTCGGATGATCCGTATTTGGCCAGACCGTCATGCTGTTAGTGATTGGCTCAAATCCACCATTAAGGGCCCAAGGCTTGGTCTGCGTTTTCTTCTTCATCGAAAGCACTTCTCCGTCAGCAATAAATTGCACGTGCCTTTCAATTCCAAGACCGCCACGATGCATTCCAGCCCCAGCAGAATCGGGGAGAAGTCGTAGTCCGAGATGGAAAAGGGCAGCCTTATTCTCCAAAACCTCAATAGGGGTGTTTTGAACGATATTTAGAGAGATATGCATTTGCCCGGAAGCACCGTCATGATGAGGTGTACCCCCCCATCCTATTCCCTCGTTATTGGAAACCACATAATCCTTGGCGGTTCGGGGATCCCGTCCGAGGGCCATAAAGCCCGGCTCATCCGATCCAGATGAGGCTGGAATCTCTGACATTACGCTAGCCAGCGCCTTATAGATCAACTCAAAAGCTGCCATCGTTGTCCATTGAGTGAACGTAGCTGATGGATACTGGGCGTGGAACAGAGAACCCGGCGGGGCATAAACGCGAAGTGGTGCGTAATGTCCGGCGTTTGTTGACAACGTAGGTGTTGTAAGAGTTTTGAAAGCGGTTTTCGCCATACTTTCTGTTGAACCAAGGGGCAAATTTACTGGTCCAGGTACTGCGCTCGAACTTCCTGTGTAATCAACGAGCATTCCGTCATCATCGATCGTTACTGTCACTCGCATAAGAATTGGGTCTTCGGTAACACCGTCGTCGTCAAGCCAATCTTCGGCGCTCCAACTCCCATGTGGCAAGGATTGAACCGCTCTCCAGGCTACGCGCTTGCCGTGATCAATTAACTCTTCTACAACACGTTCAACTTTTGGTAAACCAAATTTCTCCCAGATTGCGTGCAACTGTCTTTCTCCTACACGCAAGCAGGCAAGTTGAGCATGAAAATCACCGATCGTCAGATCAGGCAGCCGTGAATTGAATCGAATTAGTTCAATTATCTCGTTGTCTATCACACCTTCTTTGACAATCTTAGTACCTGGAAATATAAGACCCTCCTGGTGCATATCGGTCGAATCGAGTACATAACCTGCGTCCTTTGCACCTAAATCCATCCAGTGCGCCCTGACAGCTACAAACGCACTAGGAGATTCACTGCTTTCATGGAAGACCGGGGCAAAGAGCATCGCGTCATAAGCATGGGCCGAATTCCAGTAAGGATAGTTAAGTAGCACGACATCGCCTTCTTTGAGGTTCTCTACCCCTACATAATTCAAAACTTTCGGCAAGGCAGCATCGTTAGCTCCTACAAAAGAAGTGATACCCGGAGCTTCAGCCATAAGTCGTATTTTCGAATCGTAAATACTTATTCCAAAATCTAAGACCGCATAAATTACTGGATTGAAAGCCGTTCTGATCAGCGTACGCCGCATTTGCTGCGCGGCTGAAACAAGGTAACTGTTAACAACTTCAATCGTGCCGCCATCTAGAACATCTTCAGTCATTTTACGATTCGTATTTCTTGTTTCGAATGATGATTTGACCTATCTCGTCTACTATCGCCACTTGATCAGAAAAGAAAACAGTAGCAGACGCCGATTCCTCGATCACGGCTGGTCCTGGAATTACAGCCCCGAAGCGTAAATCATCGCGAAGATATATCTCAAAATCCTTAATCATAGAGTCCGAGAAATCATAAGCTCTCCGTTTGCTCCGTGGAGTCACTGTTCGAGAATCTTTCTCGAGTCTTATGAATTCTGGTTTCTCAACTTCAGAGATCACTTTCAAGCGCACGCTAGATACCTCACATTGTTCTTTCATTCTATGACCAAAGCGTTCAAAGTGCATTGAACCAAATCTTTCTTCCAAGGCTTCCGCCGTATCGCCGTGCTCCACGGGCACGCTAATACTGTGCTCTTGACCTTCATACCTTAAGTCGTAGCGAACTTTCACTTCGTATTCACCTTCGAATATCCCCTGCGAATGAAACATCGTTTTAGCTTGCTGATGTAATCCTTCAACCACGGATTCCAAGTTCACCAACGACGATTCGACCAATACTTCTAGCACTGTTGAGGAATAATCAAATTCCAGATCTGTCATGAGCATTCCAAGGGCAGAAAAAGCGCCAGGCAAGGCCGGTACTACCACCCCATTCATTCCCATTTCGAGCCCAACAAGAGGCGCCAAGACTGGACCTGCACCTCCGAACGCGACAAGCAAAAATTCTTTAGGGTCAAGACCACGTTCGAGAGTTATTTCTCGAACCGCGCCCACGGTTTTTGCGACTAGAATTTGAATCATTCTTACAGCTGATTCCTGGATGTCTAAGTTTAAGTTATTCCCTACATCATCCCGAATCGCATCAGAGGCGAGTTTTGGGAAAACTTGGACTTTACCACCGAGGAAGTTGTCTGGATTTAGAAACCCTAAAGTAAGTAATGCATCAGTAATAGTGGGATGGATTCCACCCTGGCCGTAACAAACCGGCCCCGGAACGGCTCCCGCACTCTCTGGTCCCACCCTCAAAATACCATCGTCAAACCTGGCTATAGACCCACCACCTGCACCGATGGTTCGAATATCAAACACAGGAATCTGGACTGGAAGATCAGCGATAGTAGCTTCGTGTACTTCGCCTGGCTCACCATTCAAGATCACACATGTATCAAGACTTGTGCCACCCACATCAAATGTAATCGTCTTATCCCATCCCTGCACATGTGAAAGATATCGTGCACCGGCAATACCACCGGCTGGACCAGAAAGAACTGTCAGGAGAGGGGCACGATCAGCAATCGTTAGATCCATAGCCCCACCACCTGATCTCATTACCTGCAATCGCCCAACGAACCCGATTTCTCTTAGTCTTACTTGAAACTCGTCCAAGTATGACTTCATAATCGGCCTGATATAGGCATCTAGCACCGTAGTCATTGTTCGTTCAAATTCACCATATTCACGTGAAATGTCGCTTGAGACTGAGACTTCAACATTTGGAAATGCTTTTTGCAATATTTCCTGGGCTTGCAACTCGTGAATAGAATTGCGATAACTATGAAGAAAACATACCGCTATGGAGTCTATGCTGAAAGTATTGACGAGTTTGTCTCCCATGGCGACAACTGCATCTCTATCTAAGGGAACAACCTCTACACCTTCTGCATTCATTCTTCCAGGAACGCCAAGTCGATATCGGCGAGGAATAAGTGGAGGCGGTGGGGCATATTGGAAGTCGTACATGTATCTTGGAGGAACAGCAGCTCTTCCAATTTCTAGAATATCCTCAAACCCGACATTCGTGATTAACCCTACTTTTGCGCCGGCCCGCTGCAAAATAGCATTCAGACCTAGAGTCGTCCCGTGTACCAAAATATCGATTTCATCAAAAGAAATATCCAATCCTGCCAGAGCTTTCATAACGCCATCGACAGGATTACTTGGGGTGGTAGAGCTCTTACTGAAGTGAACCTTTCTTGACTCTTGGTTATAGCAAACGGCGTCAACATAAGTGCCACCAATATCCACTGCTACGCGGTATTTCTCTCTCAGTGCCATCATTTCTCCAACTCATTCTTGATGATACGTCCAGCACTCATGACAAATAGAATCTCTCTAAGGGCAGATATATCTGAGGTTGGATCTTTTTTAACAATAATTAAATCGGCTGATAATCCAGGATTTATGCTTCCGATAACATCTTCTGCATTCAAAAGTTTTGCCGCTAAAGAGGTACCAGCTTGAAGGGCTTGTAGTGGACTCAGCCCAGCCTCGACGAGA
>CAIMVH010000143.1 GCA_903844855.1 uncultured Actinomycetes bacterium
AACACACAGCGACCACCGTCTTCCATGCCGGTGATCGTGCGGAGCTTGGCAAGTACGGCGAAATCATCATTCACGTGGCAAAGGCGAACTAACATGATTGATTCAATTACTGTTGAAGTTATCCGGCACAGCATGTTGTCTGCTGTCAATGAAATGGCACGCAACCTCTGTCGTACCGCTTACAACACCATCGTCTATGAAATCCACGACTATGGCCTAAGCCTCCACGATTCTGAGGGCAATTGCATTGCCGAGGCTCCAGGTCTTGCCATCTTCTCTGGCGCAAATGACTTTGGTGTACAAAAGGGTATCGAGTTCATTGGTCGCGAGAATTTCAAGGCCGGCGATATCTACATCCTCAACTACCCATACTGGTCAGCAGCGCACACACTCGATGCGTTAGTTTTTGCACCAATTCTGGTAGACGGCACGTTAGTCGGCTTCTCTTCTTGCCGAGTCCACTTGCTGGATCTCAAGCAGAAGGATGCTGGGTATGTTCTAGATTCAACGGATATGTATCAAGAAGGAATCTTCTTCCCTTGTTCCAAGATTTATGACCAAGGGGTCATCTGCGAAGATATTTTCAACATTATTCGTTTCAACAGTCGCATGCCTGAGCGCACGATCGGCGATCTTCAAGCACAGGCGTCAGCTGTTCATACCGGTGATGTGCGCCTGAAAGAGATCGTTCGTAAGTTTGGTCTCGAAGCCGTTGTGGAAGCCATGAATGAAATCAGCGAGCATGGTGAGCGCCTAGCGAGAGCGGCTGTCTCACGCTTACCTGATGGTTCATGGTCTGCAGTTGATTACTTGGATTCTGACGGCGTTGTTCCAGACGAGCTGGTTGCCATGAAGGTAACCGTCACCATTGAAGGTGATCGCATGATTATCGACTGGACCGCCACAGATACGGTTGCCAAGGGACCGATTAACCTTCCCGTCGGTGGCACATATACGGCCTCGCGTCTGGCGTTTAAGTCGATCACGACTCCGGACAGCCCCATTTGTGCGGGCAATTTTCGGAATCTAGAAATTAGAACCACTCCGGGAACCTTGCTTCATGCCACACCACCGATGCCAACGTTCACTTTATGGAGTGGATTGCTCGCGCCAGAAGTGGTCACAAAGGCTTTGGCCCAAGGTATGCCAGATATTATTCCGGCATGCAGCGGTGGCGATGTCTGCGACATCATGGCCCTCGGCGTGAATCCACGTAACGGTGCTTGGTGGCTCGAAGCTACTAATGACGCGGTTGGTCAAGGCGCGCACGCTGGTGCTGATGGCGAAGATGGCACGATGCACGTATGTGAACCGGGCTGTCGCAATAACCCAGTCGAAGTTCTAGAGAGCAAAGCTCCCATGATGATTGAACGCTACGGATATCGCCAAGATACTGGTGGAGCTGGAAAGCATCGTGGCGGCGTTGGAGTAGAACGAGCCTATAAATTCTTGGCTCCCACAAATGCCATCGTTATTAACTACAAAACAAAGACTCATCCGTGGGCGGTGGCAGGAGGAAAAGAAGGCGAGAAGAATACGGTGATCATTCATCCTGGCACCTCGAAGGAGGAGCAGGTAGGTGTGAGTAATACCGCTTTTGAAGCGAACGAGGGCATTCTCAATCTCACCGGCGGAGGAGGTGGCTGGGGTAATCCTTTGGAGCGCGCAGTGTCTGCTGTGGTGGAAGACGTGCGTCAAGGCTTTGTCAGCGCGGCTAAAGCTAAAGATGATTATGGAGTAGTCCTCGACCCGAAGACGCTTGTTGTTGACGAGGCTGCAACAGCCAAATTGCGCAGTAAGGCAGGAGTCAAATAATGATCATGTCTCTCTTGGAGTTCAAACTCAAGCCTGGGAAAGAAGCTGCTCTTAAGGAAGTCTTTCTCAAACACCAAATCCTTGAGACGGCGATCCAAGTGAAGGGTTGTTTGAAGTTGGCTATGTCTGCGCCGCAAACCCCCGATGATACGGTAAAGATTATTGGCTTCTGGGAAGACAATGCCTCCTACCAAGGGTGGCTAGACCATCCCGAGCGCGGAACGGCTCAGGCTGATTTTATCGATCTGGTAGCGGGACCTTGGGAGTCTGCAGCGCCAGCTCAATTGTACGATGTAAAGCATGCGGTTCCGGAACCGCATGAGTGGTAAATCCGAAATAGCGACGCTAGAGAAAAGGACAGAAAAGATGACAAAGAGCAAGAAGTTATTTGTAGCTCTCGCTGCAGTAGCTGCTATGTCACTTGCGGCATGCAGTTCAAGCGATTCAGCGGAAACTACTGAGAGCAGCGCAGCTGCCGATACCCAAGTTGTCAAGAAGATTGCCTTCTTCGGCTTCTGGAAGTCAAACTCCTTCACTCAAGCAGTTCTTGCTGGTGTGCAGGAAGGCGCAGCAGCTGCTGGCGCAGAAGTTGTTGACCTCAGTACCGCTGCTTACGACGGTGCGGCACAGATCAAGGCCGTTCAGGATCAAACAATCAAGGGTGATGCACAGATGTACATCATGCTTGCTTCTGACTCAGTCGGAATGGCAACTGCAGCAGAAGAGGCAATCGCCAAGGGCATCACTGTCGTGGCAGCTTTCACTCCGCTCGGCGCTAGGTTCGATACTTTGGAGCCACAAGTTCCCGGTCTAGTAGTCGTCGCTGAGACGCCAATTTCTAACGGTGTGGTACTTGCTGAGCTTGCAATTGAAGCTTGCGACGGCAAGGCCGTATGCAACGTTGCCTACCTCGAAGGCTTCAAGGCACTCCCACTCGATAACGTTCGTACCACCGCATTCGTGGATACCCTCAAGGCATCTTCAACCGCTGGTGCAGTTATCAAGCTCGTTGCTCAAGTTGAGGGTGGATACTCACCCGATAGTGGCAAGAAGGCTGCCCAAGACGTTATTCAGGCAAACCCAAATGTCAACGTCATGGTCGGTTCTTCACAAGCCATCCTCGGCGCCACTGATGTCGTAGATCCCAAGAAGGTTGCCCTCATCGGCAACGGAGCTTCCACTGAGGCATACGCCAACGTCAAGAGTGGTACATGGTTTGCGCTTATCAACATGGACACTAAGGGCATGGGAGTAAAGGCAGTCGAAGTTGGCTTGGCACAGGCTAATGGCCAGAAGCCAAACCCAAGCTTTGATAGCTCAACCCTCCTTGATCCACACGGCACCAAGGCAATCATTGGGGACCTCACGGGTACCTACTCGGATCTTTCTTAATCTCTGATTAGGTAGATCGATAAACATGACACGAGCGCTGTAGGAGAGTGGAGGAAATGAACTCTTCTACAGCGCTCGTGCGTATTCATGAACTCACGAAAACGTTTGGTGCCACCCGGGCGGTGCGCTCGGTCTCCCTTTCTTTCACTGAGGGCGAGATCATCGGGCTGGTAGGGGAGAACGGCGCCGGCAAGTCCACGCTCGCCAAGATGATCGCGGGTGTTTACACCGCAGACTCAGGAAGAATCGAGTTTGCTGGAAGTGAAGTCTCCTTCCGCTCGCCCTTTGAGGCGCTGCGTACTGGTGTAGCGATGATGGCCCAAGAAATTATGTTGGTGCCCGATGCCACCGTTATTGAAAATGTGTTTCTCGGCAGTACCCCTCGTCGTGGCATCGCGCCTAATAAGTCAAAGATGCGTAGCGACTTCAAAGAGTTGCTCGAACTTACCAAATTTGAATTAGATCCCAAAGCAGTCGTTTCACGTCTCCGCCTTGCTGATCAGCAGAAAGTAGAAATTCTTCGCTCACTTTCGCGCAACGCAAAGCTCATCATTATGGATGAGCCATCCGCATCCCTCACTGCCGACGAAGTGGCGCGTTTACATGCCACCATTCGCGAGCTCGCGCGTCGCGGAGTCACCATCCTCTTGATCTCACACTTCCTCGAAGAAGTTCTCGAGCTCACCACCACCACAATCGTGATGCGTGATGGCGAAGTAGTAAAAGCTGGGCCCACCAAGGACGAGACGATTGATTCCCTGGTCTCTGGCATGGTGGGCCGTTCACTCGAGACGCGCTACTTTGACAACGATTCCGCAGCCACTCAGCAAGTGCGCTTTTCCGTAGACGGACTCACTAACTCCGCGCTGCATGACATCTCTTTTGAAATTCATCAGGGAGAGATTCTCGGGCTCGCAGGGTTGATTGGTGCGGGTCGCACAGAGATCGCCCGCGCAATCTTTGGTGCTGATGCGCTGGATTCTGGCACGGTCACCCTCGAGGGCAAAAAACTTTCCGTGACATCACCACGCGATGCCATCAAGCAAGGCATCTATATGATTCCCGAGAACCGTAAAGAAGAGGGGCTCATTCTTGAAGCGAGCATCTCGGAGAACATGATGCTCTCTACCTTGAAGCGCTACCGCAAAGCAGGCTCGCTCTCGACCCGCAAGCTAGGTAAGCGCGCGGTAGAACTCGCCGGAGAGGTGGATCTGCGCTACTCCAAGATTACGCAATCAGCGCTCTCGCTCTCTGGTGGTAACCAGCAGAAGATTCTCTTTGGACGTGCCGTTGAGGTAGCACCCAAGGTGCTCATCGTCGATGAACCCACGCGCGGCGTCGATATCGCAGCCAAACGCGCCATCCACGAAACTCTTCTCGACCTCGCCAAGAGTGGGATGTCGATTCTCTTCATCTCCAGTGAGATCGAAGAAGTTCTTGGTGTGTGTGATCGCGTGCTTGTTATTCACCAAGGGAAAGTGCAAGTGCAATTCACCGCCCCGTTTAATCAAAAGCAAGTAGTAGCCGCCTTCTTTGGGCAAACGTCAGGAGCTAAGCATGATTGAGAAATTAAGAAGTTACGGAATCGTGGGAGTCTTCGGATTACTCTTTGTTGTCCTCGCGATTTCCTCGCCTTCGTTCCTCTCGTGGCAGAACGCGGCGAACATCCTCGACCAGTCGTCGATCCTCTTCATCATGGCTACTGTTCTCACGCTCTGCATCATTGCCGGCATTTTCGATCTCTCGGTTGCCGCTACTGCAACGGCTTCTGCAATCATGACGGTAAATGCCATCAACGCATTTGGCATGGTCATCGGCATCATTGTCGGCCTCGGGTTTGGTGGCGTGCTTGGCTTGCTTAACGGTCTGGGAATTGTCGGCACCAACGTGAACTCCTTCATCGGAACGCTTGCTACTTCTTTTGCTTTCCGCGGCCTGGGTCTCATCCTTTGCAGTGGTGGCCTCGTGAGCATCACCAACAAAGACACTGCTGTCGCGATGCGCAGCGCCTTCGAAGGAAAGTTCCTCGGCATTAAAGGTGCTGTCTATATTGCACTTATCTTTTCGGCGATTGTGGGTATCTTCCTCTCGCGCACCATCTGGGGACGTAACGTGTATGCCGTCGGTGGAAACCCACAAGCTGCATACCTTGCAGGAATTCGGACCAATCGTATTCTCATCTCCTGCTACGTCTTGTCAGGTATTGGCGCTGGAATTGCTGGAGTGATATACGTGGGGCGATATGGGTCTGGTGCTACTAACGCTTACTCGGACACCATCGCGTTCACCGCTATCGCGGCACCGGTAGTCGGTGGTGTCTCGGTATTCGGTGGATCTGGAGCCATTTGGCGCGGTATCCTCGGCATTCTTACCTTCGCGCTCATTGGCAACGGCCTGAACTTGCTCGGTGTCGATACCACCTACCAACTCACTGCACTAGGTCTCTTGATTTTTGCCGCAGTGGCAGCTGATCAAGTCTTCCGTCGCTCACGAGGTTAGTTATAGAGGAGAGTCCCATGGCCAACGTTTTGCTCTTTGATGAAGTCGATGGCAAGCGAGTTCTTGATTTCGCTGACATCGCTCTTGTAGAACCAGGTCCGGGCGAAGTGCGTTACCGCGTAGAAGCTTTCGCGCTCAACCGTGCAGACCTGCTCTATTTGTATGGTGCGCATTACTCAGTTGCTCATCTTCCTTCGCGCATTGGTCTCGAGGGTTGTGGCATTGTTGATGCGATCGGCAGTGGAGTCACTAAGTTTGCGATCGGTGATCGGGTTACCTCCATTCCTTTTAATAATGTGAGTTCTACGGATTGCAACGTGGCGGGGGAGTACGCCATCACTCCGGAACCTTTCTTGATGGCTGCGCCTGCACGACTTACTTCAGAAGAGGCATGTTCTATCACCATGCAATATCTCACCGCCTACTACCCGATTGTGGAGATCGCGAAGATGGGACCAGGTCAATCGATCTTGGTGACTGGGGCATCGAGTAGTGCGGGCCTTGCAGCGATTCAGATCGCTAAATCCATGGGTGTCATGGTGATCGCGCAGACTCGTACCGGTGATAAATCAGCAGCCATCCTTGCTGCCGGTGCTGATTTTGTGATTGCTTCTGAGAAGGAACCGCTCGCGGAGAAAATGCTCGAATACACCGGTGGTCGCGGAGTAGATGTTTCTTACGACCCGCTTTCGGATGATTTTATTGGCACTTATATGGATGCGCTCGCTTATGGTTCACGGGTCTTCATGTATGGCACGCAATGCGGACCGACGGTCACCTTTGATCTGGTGCAAGCGGTGAGGCGCCATGCCATCATCCATCCTTACTCGCTCTATAACCACGTTAATGACCCAGCCTCACTTGAGCGTGGGATTGCCTGGCTCGCAGATGCCATCAACTCTGGAAAGTTCACACCCGTGATCGATACGGTATTTCCCTGGAAACGTGCACTTGAGTCTTATGAGTACATGCAAGAGAACAAGCATGTGGGAAAAATTGTGGTCTCACTTACCAAGTAAGAGATGCTTTAACCCAGCGCTCTCTTCAAGGCGACAAAGCGTCGATTCCAGATCTCTTGTGAGACCTTGGCATCTCGCGCAAAGAGTTCGGCAGCGTGATAGGCGCCTTCATTGATATGAAACTCGACCGGAATACCAGCAGCTTTGAGACGCTCGGCGAACTCTTGATCCTCGTCAAGGAAGAGATCGTGGGTTCCGACATCGATAAACGTGGGTGGCAAACCTTCTAGATTGGTGGCCCGGGTGGGCGCGGCGTAAGGGGAGATGTCATCGCGACCGTGTGCATCGCCGAGGTACCAAGCCCAGGATTCCAGGCTCGCTTTGCGATCCCAGATACCAATGTTAGTGATGGCTTTCGATGAGGCAGAAATATTTCGATCGTCAATCATGGGGTAGATCGCCATTAAGAAGCAGAAGCGAAGGTTTCCAAGATCGCGCATTTTGAGGGCCAGACCAATCGCCAGCCCGCCGCCAGCGCTGCCACCGTGGAGTGCGATGCGATCTGGATCGACGTCCAATTTGTTTGCGTTCACAAAGAGCCAGTTGGCGACTGCGTAGCAATCGTTAATTGCAGCGGGGAAAGGGTGTT
>CAIMVH010000144.1 GCA_903844855.1 uncultured Actinomycetes bacterium
AGAGAAGTAAGCGGCGAAGCTCCGGTACCGCCATCGTGTCCGGAAATGAGCACCACGTCAGCGTGCGCCTTACTCACACCGGCCGCCACCGTACCTACGCCCACTTCGGCGACCAATTTCACGTGAATACGAGCGTCGGGATTTGAATTCTTCAAATCGTGAATGAGTTGAGCCAAATCTTCAATCGAATAAATATCGTGATGAGGTGGCGGAGAGATGAGTCCTACACCCGGAGTTGAATGCCGCGTTTTTGCTATCGACGGATAGACCTTATTACCCGGCAACTGCCCACCTTCACCGGGCTTAGCTCCTTGCGACATCTTGATCTGCAAGTCATCGGCATTGACCAGGTACTCACTGGTAACACCAAAGCGTCCTGAAGCTACCTGCTTAATGGAAGAGCGCTTTGAATCACAATTTGCCATCGGAAGAAAACGCTCGGGATCTTCCCCGCCTTCACCGGTATTCGATTTCCCACCGATTCGATTCATAGCAATCGCTAAGGTCTCGTGCGCTTCTTGGGAAATGGATCCATAAGACATCGCTCCGGTAGAGAAGCGCTTTACGATCTCGGAGATACTTTCGACTTCATCAATCGATACCGCCGTACGCGACTTGAACGCAAATAGTCCACGAAGTGTCATGAGGCGTTCGGATTGCTCGTCGACACGATCCGTATAACGCTTAAAGATCTCATAGCGTCGATTGCGAGTGGCGTGCTGAAGTAAGAAGACCGTATCCGGATCAAAGAGATGGGGTTCGCCATCACGGCGCCATTGATATTCGCCGCCAACTGGAAGACGAACTGTATTCGGAACTCCACCATCAGTGGGATACGCAATGTGATGTCGAGCAATCGCTTCGTCGGCGATAACATCAAGGTTAACGCCGCCTAACCGCGAGACGGTGCCAGCAAAATATTCAGAGACAAGTTCTTCATCTAGTCCAATCGCTTCAAAAACTTGCGCACCTGTATAAGAGGCCACCGTACTAATGCCCATCTTGGACATTACCTTGAGGACTCCTTTGCCAAGCGCCTTGATTAAATTGCGCACAGCTTTCTCAGGAGTGATCCCTGGGAGTTTGCCTTGGTGCACTAAGTCTTCTGCACTCTCCATCGCTAGATAAGGATTGACCGCAGCTGCCCCAAACCCGATCAGGAGCGCAACATGATGCACCTCTCGAACATCGCCTGCTTCTACGACTAGACCCACTTTCGTGCGAGTTTTCTCCCGAATGAGGTGATGATGGACGGCAGAAGTAAGAAGCAACGAAGGAATCGGTGCATGGTCTGCGTCCCCATCACGATCAGAAAGAATGACTATGCGGGCACCTTCAGCAATCGCGATGGATACCTCGCTTCGAATCTCTTCAATACGCTGACGCAAGGCGGTTCCACCACCTGCAATCGGAAAGAGTCCGCGAACCCGATGCGATGCAAGCCCTGGCAAGTCACCATCAGCGTTCACATGGACAATCTTGGCCAACTCATCGTTATCAATGACCGGAAATGGAAGCACGATTTGGCGACAAGATGCGGCGCTGGCGTGAAGAAGATTGTTTTCAGGGCCAATAGTTCCGGAAAGTGAGGTGACCAATTCCTCACGAATTGCGTCCAAAGGCGGGTTCGTCACCTGAGCAAAGAGTTGAGAGAAATAGTCAAAAAGCAGACGAGGACGCTTCGAGAGGACAGCTATGGGAGTGTCCGTTCCCATAGAACCCAAGGGTTCTCCACCCGTTTTCGACATGGGCGAAACTAAAATACGAATCTCTTCTTCGGTATAACCAAAAGCGCGTTGACGTCGTTGCACTGAAGCATGCGGGTAGACGATGTGCTCACGCGCAGGGAGATCTTCCAGACGAATGAGTCCGGCATGCAACCACTCCGCATATGGCGCAGAAGTTGCTAATCCTGCCTTGATCTCCTCGTCAGGGATGATCCGACCAGCGGCGGTGTCAACGAGAAACATTTTCCCTGGTTGCAACCGGCCTTTGCTGACCACATCTTCTGGGGCAATATCTAGCACTCCCACTTCGCTAGCTAAAATGACCCGATCTTTAGTGATCCAATATCGAGCTGGACGTAATCCATTGCGGTCGAGTACAGCGCCAATTTGGGTGCCATCCGTAAAGGTGACGCACGCAGGCCCATCCCAAGGTTCCATCAGCGCCCCGTTGAAAGCATAAAAGTCTCGTTGTTCTTGAGGCATTGTCAGGTTGTTCTCCCAGGCTTCTGGGATCATCATTAAAATCGAGTGTGGAAGTGATCGTCCACCCAGGTGCAGCAGTTCGAGGACTTCGTCGAATGAGGCCGAGTCGCTCCCTCCTTCCGCGCAGATGGGAAAGATGCGCGTAATGTCGCCAGGAAGAATGTCGCTAGCCAAGAGAGCTTCACGAGCGCGCATCCAATTCCTGTTTCCCTTTACCGTATTAATCTCCCCGTTATGTGCGATAAAACGGTAGGGGTGGGCCAACGGCCATGAAGGAAACGTGTTGGTGGAGAATCGCGAGTGCACCAAAGCAAGCGGTGATTCCATGCGCTCATCCGAGAGTTCCGGAAAGAATGATTCAAGTTGCCCCGTAGTGAGCATGCCCTTGTAGACAATGGTGCGCGCAGAGAGCGATGGGAAATACACCTTCAGCTCGTGCTCAATTCTCTTACGAGCGACGAATGCGATGCGATCTAATGCAATATCCCTTTCGCCGTTTTTGCCGATAACAAAGACTTGTTTGAATTCGGGCATCACCGATTTTGCGGTGGCGCCCACCCCCGTGGGATCGATCGTGACATCGCGCCAGCCGAGAACATTCATGCCTTCTTCTTTAAGCAGTGCACCAATCTTTTCGATGGTTGAGGCGCCACTCCCTTGCGGCAAGAAAGCAATACCGGTGGCATACGCGCCCACACTCGGTAGTGACATCCCGGTGACAGCTCTGAAGTAAGCATCAGGAATAGAAATCAAAATGCCTGCGCCATCACCACTATCTGGTTCGGCACCCGAGGCGCCTCGGTGCTCAAGGTTTCGAAGCGCCGTAAGGGCATCGGCGATGATGGCGTGTGAAGCGAGGCCATTGAGCGCGGCTACAAATGCAACTCCACAGGCATCCTTTTCAAAATCTGATCGATAGAGCCCTTGGGAGCGCGGAAGATCGCGAAGGAACACGCCATCTTGCGAAGCTGAAATATCTGTATGCACGGCGCTGTCTCCCTGAATCGACCTTATGGAAAGGCGGGTGGGACAACGCTGGCCCAGATGAAATCTATCAAATCTTCGTAGAAATTCCACTTTCTGCCCGCGGTGCACGTCGGAGGAGTATCGCCACGGCCCCTGCCCCTACCAGGGCACTTACCCACACATTCAATCGAAGCCCGGCAATGAGGTGAGCTTCATCGATCCGTAGCGCTTCAATCCAGAGGCGCCCGAGACAGTACAGCGCCACATAGAGGGCAAATACTTTGCCTGCAGTGCGCACTCGGTGCTGTGAATCGAGCCAAAGGAGCAGGAAGGCCACGCCGACGCACCAAAGTGATTCATAGAGGAAAGTGGGTTGGAAGGTGAGGTACTGAGAGAAGCCCGCAGGGCGAAGTTCTACAGGAACTTCGAGCGCCCACGGCATGGTGGAAGGCTTACCGAAGAGTTCAACATTGAACCAATTCCCCCACCGACCAATCCCTTGTGCCAGCAATAACCCAGGAGCGATCGCATCCGCAAAGTCAGCGAAGGTGAGGGCACCGGAAGATTTTCGGCGAAAGGCAATCCACGCCCCCAAAGCGCCGATCGAAATAGCGCCCCATATTCCTAATCCGCCCTCCCAGATTTTGATGATATCCAGGGGATTGCCGTCAGCCCCAAAGTACTTCTCGGGAGTAGTGATGACGTGATAAACGCGGCCACCGATAATTCCGACAGGAACTGCAACCACGGCAATATCGCTGACAAAACCCACTTCGCCACCGCGCGCAATCCAGCGACGTTCAGTAAGTCGGAGCGCAACAACTATGCCCAGCAAAATGCAGAGCGCATAAAAATGAATCTTGAGCGGCCCTAGCGAAATAAATGAAACTGTAGGAGACGGAATAAACGCCGAGATCATTTCACGCCAGCGTCAGCCAGTGCCTTCTTGAAGAGTGCCGTATCAATGTAGGCGCCAGCATTACGATCAATTTCTTTTCCATTAATCAAAACCGTCGGGGTTTGATTGACATTACTTTTTGCGCCGTCAGCAGCAATATTCTCTACCCACTTCGCATACTTACCCGACTTCACACACGCTTCGAAGGTACTTTGATTCAGACCAACCGCTACACCAGCCGCAGTGAGACGACTGAGGCCCCAGTAGCCAGAATTCTCAGGCTTTTGGTTCTTGAAAAGGTAATCGTGGAAGTCCAAGAATTTACCTTCGTCTGCCGAACACGCACTGGCGTTTGCCAAAATAACGGATTCAGCCCCGAGGAAAGAGAGGGCGTGGTAGACCACTCGGGCTTTACCATTTTGTGCAAGCTCTCGCACCTGAGCGCCGTTGGCATCTTCAAAAGTTTTGCAGGCAGGACATTGAAAGTCCTCCCACACATCAATTTGAGGCTTGGCTGTGTCATTGAAAACTAAGCCGTATCCATCCACTTTCGAAGCGACAGAGGGTGCGGCTACCGTGCTATCGACCTTGCTCTTCACAAGAGAGATCGAGACTCCAACGATGACGACGAGCAGAATGGGAGAAATGACGGCGAGCGAGACGAGCACGCGACTTTTGCGGGCTTTTTTGGCAGCAGCCTCGGCGAGCGCCTTGCGTTCGGCAGCCGCTGCTAAACGCGCCTGCGATCGGCTCTCTTTCGACTCTTCAGCCATCTTCTATCTCTCCTTCTCATCAGTTTCAGACTCTTCTTCGTAAAGATCTAACGTTATTCTGCCACTCCCCAAAGAATCTAGTGACCAGCGCGTTCCAGGACGCCAGAGCAAGAATGCTCCGCAGGCAAAGAAGAGGACGTCTCGAGCAATTTCACTGGCGTAAGCGGTCTTCGATGGGTCCACCGCGCCGCCTCCTCCAAAGCAACCGCAATCAATACTGAGGCCTCGGGCCCATGCAGAACCCACCCCAATGATGAAAATCAACATCATGCCCGCGCCGAGAAGTGCACCTAGGCGAATATAGAGACCAAGAATGAGAATAAGACCAACACCAATCTCTATCCAGGGAAGGGCATAGCCCACTGGATTGGCTACCGAGACGGGAAGTAATTCGTAGGCACGCACAGCCGCGGCGGCCTGATAGGGATGAAACGCTTTGAGGGCACCAGCCACGAGAAGTGCGCCGCCAAGAATGGCGCGAGCTAGAAGTGCAAGGAGATTGACGCCCAAGTGGTGACGAGCGTGGAAGTTAACGCCCACCGACATGTGAAACCGTCCGCTTTTGTCCATAGCCCATACTGCGCAACACGAGACCAGCGATTCCGCCCAGCACGCAAATGACCATACCTACCCAGAAGATCAACGGTGAGGCAATCACCACGGCGATAGCCGAGACAGTGCTTCCTACCAACATGATGATGACCGCTGTCCAAGCAGCAACAGTTTGGCCGTGGTTATCTTCGTGTTCGGTACTCATCCGTGCGCCTTCTTCCATTGACGGTCTCAAAGTGAATGTGGCTTCATCTTACTAAGATTTGGGTATTTCTTCCCCCGCTGCAGGCTCCCTCAGCGTCGGATCTTGGCCTTGGTCTAATTGAGCCCACGCATCACCCCGGCGGTAGTCATATCTGTTCGCGGTCACCTTCCGCGCCGCCCGGTGCCGGAGTGACCAGATCGTCCACAGTGTCCAGAGCGCGCCCACTCCCAGCAATGGGGCGGCCACCGGCAGTGCGCCGCCCGTTCCCCAGAGACGAACCCCGCCCACCATCAGGAGGACGCCCAGGCCTATGCGATAAATCATGGACGGTCGCTTCGCCCCGTAAAGCAGGTGCGCTCCCCCGTATGACAGGCAGCGCCTTCTTGCGCTACCTGGTAGAGAAGTGTGTCTCCATCGCAATCGAGCGAGATCCGTACCACCCGCTGCAGATGGCCGGAAGTGGCACCCTTAGTCCATAGTTCTTCTCGGCTACGACTCCAATACGTCGCCAAACCTTGAGCTTGGGTGAGCTCAAGTGCACTCGCATTCACCCAGGCGAGCATGAGTACCTCTCCAGAAGTCGCATCCTGGACGATCGCCGGAACCAGCCCTTCGGAGTTCCATTTAATTTCAGCGGTGGAGAGATCGAAATCAGCCATAGTAGAAGCCTCTCAAAAAAGGAGCGCTCGTGCGCGAGATTAAATGCCGAGGCGAGAATTTTCGAAGAGTTGAACATCGTTTGCTGCACCCAAGATCGTCACGTGGACGTTGGTACTTCTCCCTGAGATTCGCAACAAGATGTCGACCTCGTCTCCGCGGATCACAACTTCGCCATTGGCGGGAGTGAGGGCTCCCGCTGGATCAGGACGTACCTTTACCTTTGCTCCCCTAGCCATCAATTGCGCGGCTCCGCGAAGAATTCGACGCGCCTCTTGTCGCCCCTCGCCTGGGAGTACTCGGGGCTTCCACTCTGGCTGCGCCCGCAACACATCTTCGTGATGGATCAACATTTCAGTGCCATTGACCACCGCATCTAAATAGCGCATGGGATTCCACGCCGGCGGACCACTTTCAAAGAGACGAATATTTGCCTCAAAATCATGAGCTAATTCCAACGTCAATCGCTCAGTGCGCGCACTCAACGTTGGGACCAAAATTCCCAAAGCAGCCACTGGCTTACGTTCGCGAAGAACTAAATGAGCAAGCAGGTCTGACGTGCGCCATCCTTCGCACAGAGTGGAAGCACTCGGGCCGAGCTTGCGGAAGAGCGTTACGAGGGCAAGACGCTCGGTATGCGCTAATGATTCAGACATATCTCGAGATTAGAGGAGAAATGCGACTTCAGCGAGTGGTAATACCTGCAGAGCGCAGCGAGTCCTTTACTTCTCCGATGCTCACTTCCCCGAAGTGGAAAATGCTCGCCGCAAGAAGTGCGTCAGCTCCTGCACGGGCCGCGGCGACAAAGTGTTCGGCCTTGCCAGCTCCCCCACTAGCAATTAATGGAACTGAGATTCGTTTACGCACCTTCGAGATCATTTCAATATCAAAACCGCTCTTGGTTCCATCAGCGTCCATGGAGTTGAGCAGAATCTCACCCACCCCCAGTTGCACTGCTTGCGACACCCACTCAAGGGCATCAATATCCGCACTCTCCCGACCTCCATGCGTGGTCACTTCAAACCCGCTAGGGCTATTCGTGTTTCTCCGCGCATCCACCGAGAGCACTAATACTTGATTCCCAAAACGTTGCGATATTTCAGAAATCAATGAAGGTCTCAAAATGGCGGCCGTGTTCACGGAGATCTTGTCGGCTCCGGCCCTTAAAAGCGCATCAACATCATCAACGCTGCGAATACCGCCACCCACGGTGAGCGGAATAAAGAGTGTTTCAGCAGTACGACGAACAACATCGAGAACCGTGCCTCGATTGCCGCTGCTCGCCGTGATATCGAGAAAGGTGAGTTCATCGGCTCCGGCAAGATCGTAGCGAGCAGCAAGTTCGACAGGATCGCCGGCATCTTTCAAGTGCGCAAAATTGACGCCTTTCACGACTCGACCATTGTCGACATCAAGGCAGGGAATAACGCGGACAGCAAGTGTCATTGTGCGCCTGCGACTTGCAGCGCCTCTTGGAGAGTAAATGCTCCCGAGTAGAGCGCCTTGCCAATAATCGCTCCTTCGAGCCCCTCGCCCACCAGCGCACGCAACGCGATGACATCGGCAAGCGAAGAGATGCCCCCGCTTGCCACCACGGGGCGCGAGGTCACCTTCATGACTTCACGCAGTAATTGGAGATTGGGGCCCTGCAGAGTGCCATCCTTGGAAACGTCTGTCACCACATACCTAGCGCAACCATCCTGATCAAGTCGGGCGAGGGCATCAAAGAGATTGCCCGCATCTTCCGTCCAACCTCGAGTTGCCAGAGTATGTCCACGCACATCTAGACCAACTGCAATTCGATCACCAAATTCTTCGATGCAGCGCTTAGTCCACTCAGGGTTTTCCAGGGCGGCAGTTCCCAAATTAACGCGTGCACAACCAGAGTCGAGAGCTTCACGTAAGGACGCGTCGTCTCGAATACCACCAGTAAGTTCGACCTTGATACCCACTTCGCCAATGACGCGGTGCATCATGGCGCGATTTGATCCGCGACCAAAAGCGGCATCAAGATCGACAAAGTGAATCCACTCCGCCCCTGCTTGCGCGAATGCTAAGGCCGCATCAAGTGGGTCCCCATACACGCTCTTTTCAGAGAGCTCGCCTTGAGTAAGTCTGACAGCTTGACCATCGACCACGTCGATCGCCGGAAGGAGGATCAATTCATTTCCCATTCTCAACTCCGCCGTTCCACAATGAAAGTACGGATGAGCGGTAGCAGAAGCAAGGTTAGTACAATCCCACCAATGGTGGCTTCTGGGATGAAAAGCCAAATGAAGAGATTAATAATGAGTAGAAAAAAGGTCACAAGAAGTGCACGTCGACGTGTGCGGCGCGCAAGAATGCCTGGTCTTTGAGTCGGTGTAAAACGATCCTTGATACGCGCCTTACGAATTCTCTTCTCACGTCGCACTTCTTCGCGCCGAGAGGCTGCCGAAACGCGAGCAGCGCGTTCACGTTCTTGAGCTTCGCGTCGCATCGCGCGTTCGCGACTCATCATTTGCCCCTAGATGGGCTAGATGGCAATGTATTAATCCAGTTACGCAAGAGCGCAATACCAGCAGCTCCCGACTTCTCCGGATGGAATTGCGTAGCGGAAAGCGCTCCATTTTCTACTGCGGCAAGGAAACGCTCGCCGTGGTGACTCCAGGTAAGAATCGGAGGCGCCATTCGTTCTGATGGCGGCAGCTCCCACGTCTTTGCCGCGTAAGAGTGCACGAAATAAAATCGTTCATCTCTAATTCCCTGAAAGAGATGGGAACTTGGCGCCGTTTCCACGGTATTCCAGCCCATATGAGGAACTATCGGCGCAATGAGTTCAGTGACCTCACCTGGCCATTGCGACATTCCTTCAGTGGTAATGCCATGTTCGATACCGCTAGTGAAAAGGATTTGCATTCCGACACAGATTGCCAAGACCGGCAATCCACCCGCCAGTCGAGTATCAATCACTTGATCACCACCAACGGATCGCAATCCCTTGACACATGCATCAAAAGCACCAACTCCAGGAAGCACCACTCCGTCTGCCGCTAGCAAATCTGCATGGTTCGAGGTGATGAGCACTTCGGCTCCAGCGGCCATCAATGCGCGCTCGGCGGATCGAATATTTCCTGAGCCGTAGTCAAGAATTGCGACGTTCGGCACGCTCAGAGGGATCCCTTAGTCGATGGCACGCCCACTACGCGATCATCAAGAGCAACGGCATCGCGCAGCGCGCGGGCAACCGCCTTAAATTGCGCCTCTACAACGTGATGCGCATTTCGCCCTTCCAGTACGCGAACATGCAGGCACACCCGCGCCTCGGCAACGAAAGATTCCCAAATATGTCGAGTCAATGTGGTGTCGTATGTTCCGATTAACTCCACTATCTCAGGCTCACGGTGTACTAGATAAGGGCGCCCTGAAAGGTCAACTGCTGCCTGGACGAGACATTCATCAAGAGGAACAAGTGCATCACCGAAGCGGCGAATACCGGCCTTATCCCCGAGCGCCTCACGGAGTGCTTGTCCCACAGCTAATGAAGTGTCTTCAACCGTGTGGTGCGCATCAACATGAGTATCACCAGTCGTGGTGACAGTTAAATCAAATCCAGAGTGCTTGCCCAATTGGCCAAGCATGTGATCAAAAAATGGAACTCCAGTATCAACAGTGACATTGCCGGTCCCATCGATATTCAATTCAACCGTCACGCTTGACTCCTTCGTGACGCGCTCAACTCGTGCTACTCGAGCCATCCCTACCCCTTACTCTCACTATTGGTATTCGCACTCTTGGCATTCAGGATCGCCCGCAACGAATCTAGGAAAATCGTAGTCTCTTCTGCGGTGCCAGCCGTCACCCTGAGCATCCCAGCGAGTCCTACGTCTCGAATGAGCACTCCTCTGGCCACTAAGTCCTTCCAGACCTTTTCGGCATCTCCCAGACCGCCAAAAAGCACAAAGTTGGCATCTGAAGGTTCTGGAGACAACCCCATCACAGTCAATTCAGAGACGATTCGATTCCGCTGCTCTTTGATGCGTTCTACATTTTCTAAGAGTAGCGAAGCGTGTCGAATTGCGACTAAGGCAATCGATTGCGTATGCGCTCCTAAGTGATACGGCAACCGCACCAGCTGGATGGCATCCACTACCGACTCATCGCCGACTAAATACCCCACCCGAGCTCCGGCAAGTCCAAATGCCTTGCTCATGGTTCTAGAGACCACCACATTATTTAATTGAGACAGTAGAGCAAGAGTACTCTTCGATCTATCTCGCAAGAATTCTCCATAGGCTTCATCTACCACAATCAGCGCAGACGGCATGGCCGCTGCAACGGCAGAAATAATTTTGGGATCAAGCGATGTTCCCGTTGGATTATTTGGCGATGTAAGGAATACCAACTGTGCCGAAGCATTCGTTGCCTGCGTCACGATGGAGTCCGCGGTCAAAGAAAAACCTGGGCCGCGCACTCCGTCGATCCAGGTGGTCTGTGTGCTGCGAGCAATGTTGGAGTGCATCGAGTAGCTGGGAACGAAACCAATTGCCCGTCGATCATTCCCACCAAAGGCCATGAAGATCTGCTGAATGATCTCATTGCTTCCGTTAGCGGCCCATACCTGTCCAACAGAGAGAGTAGGAGCTCCTTGTGACGTGAGGTAAGTGGCGAGCGCACCACGCAATTCGATGGCATCTCGATCCGGATAACGATTGAGACCAATCGCTACCTGCGAGATCTCGCGCTGCACCTCAGCCACCACCACATCTGGAAGTGCATACGGATTCTCATTGGTATTCAG
>CAIMVH010000145.1 GCA_903844855.1 uncultured Actinomycetes bacterium
GAAATCACCTGTCTCGATGGCAGACCTCATCGTCCTAGGCGGAAATGTGGCGATTGAATCTGCTGCCAAGAAGGCGGGACATAAAATTTCCGTGCCATTTAAGCCTGGGCGTGCGGATGCAACTCAAGAGCAGACTGATGTTGACTCCTTTGCAGTACTTGAACCGATCCATGATGGCTTCCGTAACTTTGTGAAGAGTGGGGATCAAACCAAGGCTGAGTACTACCTGGTCGATCGTGCCGCGTTGCTCACACTCACGGCTCCAGAAATGACGGTGCTCGTCGGTGGCTTGCGCGTTCTTGGGGCTAACTATGATGGTTCAGATACTGGAGTATTCACCAATAAGAAGGGCGAGCTAAACAACGACTTCTTCGTGAACTTGTTGTCCACGGATACATCTTGGACACCCAAGGCCGGTACCGAACTCTTTGAAGCCAGCGATAACAAGAGCGGAAAAGTTAAGTGGAGTGGCACTCGCGCTGACTTAGTCTTTGGATCGAACTCGATTCTGCGTGCGCTATCTGAGGTTTACGCCAGCGATGACGCTAAAGGCAAATTCGTTCAAGACTTCGTAGCAGCATGGACCAAAGTCATGGAGCTCGATCGCTTCTAGCGTTTACGCTTTCTGACAAGGTGGGGCGGGTCGGGCTCGAACCGACGACGACCGGATTATGAGTCCGGGGCTCTAACCAACTGAGCTACCGCCCCTGAGAACCTTCGCGTGAAGGATCCTCGGAAGGAGAGTCTACGCGTTCTCCTGAGTGCGACCCGCGCTGGAAGATAGGGTGAACCATGCTCAATCTCGCTTCGTATGCCGCTCCTGAGGCCAGCACCTGGCGCGCCCCTTATGCCCCCCACGGCGCCACTGACTTCCATCGTTCGCTTCCAGGCTACGGGCAGAGCGCGCTCGTGGAAGTTCCGGCATTGGCTGAGCAACTGGGCGTCGCTCATCTTTATGTGAAGGATGAGTCGAGCAGGTTGGGATTGCCGGCCTTCAAGATCTTGGGTGCTTCATGGGCAGTGGCCAGGGCCGTAGGAGAACGAGCTGACCTCGATGCTTCTGCACTCACGCTTCCAAAGTTGATTGCTCACATCGATAAGAGTGGTGTGAAAGCTTTTGTGGCAGCTACGGATGGAAATCATGGTCGTGCGGTAGCGCGGATGGCGAAGTTATTGGGTCGCCCGGCATTCATCTTTATCCCTGATGGAGTGACGCAGGCAGCGCAAGATGCGATTAAGAGTGAGGGCGCGACGGTTATTCATGTTCCTGGCTCCTATGACGGTGCTGTGGAGAGTGCAAACGCACAAGCTCTTTCGCAACCAGAGGCGCTCCTCATTCAAGATACTTCGTGGGAGGGTTATCAAGATATTCCTGCTTGGATTGTTGAGGGATATGAAACGCTCTGCGCAGAGATTGATGAGCAACTCGGCAGTGCCCCCACCGTCGTGGTAGTTCCAGTTGGTGTGGGATCACTTGCTGAAGGAGTAACGCGTTATTACCGCGGACAATCTTCCTTTACTCCCGCTCTGCTCAGTGTGGAGCCAGAAGTCGCTGCCTGTTTGTTGGAATCTCTTCATGCTGGTGCGCTTACTTCTGTGGAGACTTATACCTCGATCATGGCAGGACTCAATTGCGGAACTCCCTCCGCCTCTGCGTGGCCGATCTTGCAACATGGAATCACTGGTGCGGTGGCAGTTTCTGAGGAAGACGCAGCTGATGCCGTGCACGAATTAAATGCTCTTGGTGTCGATAGTGGACCGTGTGGCGGAGCCACCTTGGCTGGCTTACGCAACGCCCTTGCTGATCCAGGGTTACGTGCGGCTCTTGGAGTTGATGCATCATCAACAGTGATTTTGATCAATACCGAAGGATTTTCTGCTAACCCATTGCCTCAGGAGTCCGCATGATTGATCAAGAAGTTGTAGATCTCACCGCAGAGTTAGTGCGGATTGATTCCGTGAACAGCGACTTAGTTGCTGGGGCCCGGGGCGAGTCGGCAATTGCCGATTTCATTTTCCAGTGGTTTAGCGCGCGGGGTTTTGAAGTTCATCGACTAGAGAAGCATGCCGGTCGACCATCGATCGTGGGTATTGCAAAGGGGAGTGGTGGCGGACGCTCGCTGATGTTGAACGGGCACATTGACACCGTTTCGCTAGGAAGTTATGAAGGTGATGGCACGGCTCCCGAGATTCGCGACGGAAAAATGTATGGCCGTGGAACCTTCGATATGAAGGGTGGCCTGGCCGCGATGATGATCGCCGCCGAGCGTGCCAAGAAGCAGGGCATTAAAGGCGATGTGATCGTGGCGTGTGTTTCCGATGAAGAGGCGGGAAGTATCGGCACCGAAGAGGTGTTGGAGAAATTCACCGCCGATGGTGGGCTGGTCGTGGAACCTTCATACCTTCAGGTCACCATGGCCCATCGCGGGTTTGCTTGGTTTGAAGTAACGATCCATGGGCTGGCGGCACACGGTAGCCGTCCCGATCTCGCAATCGATGCGATCGCTCATGCGGGACATTTCTTGGTCGCTCTCGACGCGCACGCAAATGCGCTCGCATCTTCTCCGGGGGATCCACTCCTTGGCCCAGGAAGCATCCATGCTTCGCTCATTAAGGGTGGCGAGGAGGCCTCGAGTTATCCTGCAGCGTGTGTGATCACTATCGAACGTCGCACTATCCCAGGTGAAACAGATGAGATGCTCACTGCAGAAATGCGTCAACTACTCGATGGTTTAGTGGAACGTATTCCCGATTTCTCGTACACACTGACTCCTGGGCTCTCTCGCCGACCATTCAGTGCAAACCCAGATGCCGAAATTGTGAAGAAGACCCTTGCTCACGTGGAAAATGTTTTGGGTGCGCCTCCCGTCATTCGGGCAGAGCCATTCTGGACGGATGCCGCGCTAATGGAAGAGGCTGGAATTCCTTCGCTCCTTTTTGGGGTTGATGGCGATGGGGCGCATGCGGCCTCCGAGTGGGTCACACTCGATTCGCTTGGAAAAGTTACCACTGC
>CAIMVH010000146.1 GCA_903844855.1 uncultured Actinomycetes bacterium
ATGCAACCTCATCAACTTCATTCTGTTGAGGAGCTAACGTCCCGCCTGTCATCCGGAAGAGATAGTGATGCACTGTTTTATGAATTCTCTTTCCTTCAGCCATAAACCAGAAATCAATTACACCAAGAGAACGAGTAATCGCACTCTCAATTCCAGTCTCTTCAGCGACTTCACGGATGGCCGCTTCTTCGGGTGTCTCGCCAGATTCAATATGTCCCTTAGGAAGTGACCATAAGGTGCGTCCACGTTTATCGTGGCGACCGATAAGGAGTCCGAGGGCGCCAGAAGGATCGATGACTAATCCGCCAGCACTAATCTCTTCATTACGCCGGCGAGGCTTCTCGCGTCGTTCTTTACTTTCCCGTGGCGTGGCAGGGGAGGACGAAGATGTAGCGGCGGAAGGTCGCTTCTTTCCTGCCAGGGCGGCTGGGGTGGGGCGTGCCGGCTGCCCAAAAGGTGGAAGCGCCCCATGCTCTTGCGCGGGGGTCATGGCTACAGCGTAACGAGCCACCCTGCCTACCCCTACCCTTGAACTTATGAACTCGCCGCTCCACGCTGCCGCCGGGCAACTCGCGCTGCAAGAACTCGAGCGCCTCGCGCCTGAAGTCCGCGAGCTAGCGAGCCGTTTCTCGGCCGGAGGTCACCCATTAGCTCTCGTGGGCGGGTGCGTCCGAGATGCCATTCTTGGTCGACTCTCTACCGACTTGGACTTCACCACGGCGGCTCGCCCTACCGAAATCAAGAAAATGCTTCAAGGATGGTGTGACTCGATCTGGGAGACCGGAATTGAGTACGGGACTATTTCGGGTGCGCGCGGTGATTTACAGATTGAAATCACCACTTACCGCAGCGAGCTCTACGACCCAGAGAGTCGAAAGCCTCAGGTCGAGTTTGGTGACTCATTAGAGGGTGATTTACGCCGACGCGATTTCACGATTAATGCGATGGCATTAGTTCTCGAAGAAAGCGGAAGCCGTTTCGTCGACCCATTTGGTGGTGTTACCGCCCTCAACGAGAAACGTCTTTCTACTCCAGGTACTCCGGAGGAGTCTTTCTCTGATGATCCGTTGCGCATCATGAGGGCTATTCGATTTGCTGCGCAACTTGGCGTAACGCCAGATGCAGCCGTGCTTACCGCTATTAATGTGATGAAGGATCGCCTATCCATTATTTCTGCAGAACGTATTAGAGAGGAGTTCAACAAACTCCTCATGTCAGATCACCCCCGTATTGGTTTAAGTTTGATGGTCTCCACTGGGGTTGCTGAATATGTGATGCCCGAATTACCTAAACTCCAATTGGAAATTGATGAGCACCATCGCCATAAAGATGTTTATGAGCACTCGCTCATTGTTTTAGAACAAGCGATTGAAATGGAAGAGCGTTTAGGCGGTCCCAATCTTGTTATTCGGCTGGCTGCGCTCATGCATGACATTGGCAAACCTAAAACTAGAGCTCTCATTCCTGGGGGTGGAGTATCTTTTCATCATCATGAAGTGGTGGGTGCACACTTAGCCAAATCTCGACTTAAAGCAATGAGGTATAGCAACGACATTGTGAACGATGTAACGACGTTGGTGGAGTTGCATTTGCGCTTCCATGGCTATGGCAGTGGTGAGTGGACGGATAGCGCCGTAAGACGTTATGTACGTGACGCGGAACATCTTCTTACTCACTTACATGTATTGACGCGCTCGGATTGCACCACCCGGAATGCTCGCAAGGCCGCCACCCTTGCCGCCATCTACGATGATCTCGAAGCTCGTATTGCGCGCTTGGCCGAAGAGGAAGAACTCGCTTCAATTCGTCCGGATCTTAATGGCAACGAAATCATGGAGATTCTAGAAGTCAAGCCCTCTCGATTAGTGGGGGCTGCTTATGACTATCTTATGGAGTTACGCCTTGACCGTGGCCCGCTAGGAAGAGAAATTGCGATTGCCGAACTCAAGAAGTGGTGGTTGGAGAACCAATCGAACCAATCGAACCAATCGAACCAGTAGACGGTTTACTAAACCCTCGAAGCAGAAATGCCATCGTTAAGTAGGCAAAAACCACAAGCAGCGGCAGTAAGACAGAACGCCCAGATGTGGGCACGATCAGTGCAGCCAATCCGGCCCCACCGACGATCGCGGCGTTGACCAACACGTCATAGACAGAGAAGACGCGACCACGAAACTCGTCGGCAATGCTCTCTTGCACGAGTGCATCGCAAGTGACTTTCACTGACTGGCCAAATCCGGCGACCGAAAAGGCCGCGATAGCTAAATGGATGTGGTTTCCCCAAATAAAAGTTGGTACAAGAGCTGCACTAAGAACCAGCGCCACCCTGATCCATCGATGCCGTCCAAACTTACGCGTCGCCCACGGAGCAATCAATGCGCCAGCGAATACTCCGCCGCCAGCAGCGGTCACAAGTTGTACCAATCCTGCTAATCCAGCATCTGGGTTATTTGGATCATTAAAAGTATTACGCTCCAATAAGAGGCAAGTGACCACGAGAGCCGTGATGCCGCCTCGTTGAATAGCCACCGCTATCATCCCAAGTGCGGCATCGCGATGGAGACGTAAATGCGCTAATCCCGATTTGAAGTCAAGAATCCCAGCGGTGACAATTCCCACTGATTTAGCTCGCACGAGTTCATGTTCGGTTGGTCCTAATTCATCACGCTTCAGACGAAGCGAGCATAAGGCAGATGTGAAGTATCCAAGAGCGGCAACTGCGACCAATATTGAGTCGGCAGCAGTAAGTGATTCGAAGTGTCCGAGTAAGGAACGTAATCCATATCCCAGCCCCCCACCGATAACTATCGCAATGGATCCGCCCGTCACCGCGATGGCATTTGATTCAATTAATTTAGTGCGATCAATAACACGAGGGAGACCAGCAGATAATCCAGCCAAAATAAGGCGATTAGCTCCAAAAGAGAAGAGCACTACAACAACGAGAAGTAAGTCACTCTTACCTCGCATGGTTACCAACGCAACAAGAAGAAGATCGAAAGCACGAATGGTGTTTGCATAGAAAATGATTTGCCGACGTGAGAAACGGTCCAAAATAGTGCCAACAAAAGGTCCAAGAAAAGAGTAAGGCAACAACATGATGGCAAATGCAGTCGCTGCAGATCCGGCAGTGGCTTGCTTCTCAGGTGAGAAGAGCACAAAGGAGGCTAAAGCAGTTTGGTAGAGCCCATCCATACCCTGCGAAATCCAGCGAACAGCGAGCAATCTTCTAAATCGCGCGCTGTTCGCTGCTAGAAATGCCATTTTAGGTATGAAATTAGCGCTCGATCGTGCCAGCGATGAAGTTCTCCACAGCATCATGAGCATCACTGTCTGAGTACTGCACAGGAGGGGACTTCATAAAGTAAGAAGCCGCTGAAAGGATTGGTCCACCGATCCCGCGATCAAGGGCAATCTTGGCGCAACGAATTGCGTCGATGATGACACCTGCTGAGTTAGGTGAATCCCATACTTCAAGCTTGTATTCAAGATTAAGTGGAACATCTCCGAACGCACGACCTTCGAGGCGCACGTAGGCCCACTTGCGATCGTCTAACCACGAGACATAGTCAGAGGGTCCAATGTGAACGTTGCCCTTACCCATGTCATGTGAAAGTTGGGAGGTAACCGATTGTGTCTTAGAAATCTTTTTCGATTCCAAGCGGTCTCGCTCTAACATATTCATGAAATCCATATTTCCACCAACATTGAGTTGGAGAGTGCGATCAAGAATGACACCGCGATCTTCGAAGAGTTTAGCGAGCACACGGTGAGTAATAGTGGCGCCTACCTGGCTCTTGATGTCATCACCAATGATTGGCACACCCGCAGCAGTGAACTTATCTGCCCACTCTTTAGTTCCTGCGATGAAGACTGGAAGAGCATTAACAAATGCCACACCAGCGTCAATAGCGCATTGCGCATAGAAGCGAGCCGCATCTTCCGAGCCAACAGGGAGGTAGCAGACCAAGACATCAGCCTTTGACTCTTTGAGAGTGGCTACGACATCGACTGGTTGCGCATCGGATTCCTCGATCATTTCACGGTAGTACTTACCGAGACCATCGAATGTGTGTCCACGTAGCACCGAAATGCCCGTGGGAGCTACGTCAGCAATCTTTATGGTGTTGTTCTGGCTTGAGCTGATTGCATCAGCAAGATCGAAACCGACCTTCTTTGCATCAACATCGAAAGCTGCCACGAACTTAACGTCGCGGACGTGGTACTTCCCAATCATGACGTGCATGAGACCGGGAACGCGATGATCTGGGCTCGCATCCTTGTAGTACTCCACACCTTGTACAAGTGAGGAAGCACAATTACCCACACCAACGATTGCCACACGAATTTCGCTCATGGCTTCTCCTCTTCTATTAACTCGGAAAGCCAACGAACTTCGCGCTCGACAGCCTCTTCACTATGTTTCTGTAACTCCAACGTCCATACATCTACTCGTTCACGCCCACGCACCATAGATTCGCGCAGGTTTTCTAAACGTTCCTCTAAACGGTGTTTACGGCCCTCCAAAATACGAACGCGCACCTTCTGTTCGGTATCTCCAAAGAGTGCAACACGAAGGGGGAAGGCGTCGTCCTCCCAAGTATTTGGACCGGCTTGCCCCAGCAAATCACTGAGACGTTCTTTGCCGTCTGCAGTGAGTCGATAGACGATGCGCGCACGTGGATTGGCGCCTCGAGGAAGGGCTCCCGTGCTATTGCTCTCCAAGAATCCAATGGAAGTCAGCTCAACAAGTGCGGGATAGAGCGAACCAAAGGAGAGCGTGCGCACCGCCCCGAGGAGAGCTACTGCGCGGCGACGGAGTTCGTAGCCGTGGGCTTCGCCGTTGCTGAGGGCACCGAGGATGGCAAGTTCAAGAACTTGCTGCTTCTTCGTGGCCACTGACGTCCCCCGCTTACATTTCGACGAATCCGTTATATCGATTCGATATATCCAAACCTTATTCCGCGGAGCTTTCAGGCGCAAATTATGCCTTCATCTGCGAAGATCGAGCGCCCCAAAGTTAGGGACCATGAGATCGAATATGGAGGCGAACTCACCCCTTTCACCCTCCCCGCTCAGGAAAGTCATCAGGTTGGGTCTTACGCTTAGTGCATGTCTCGTTCCCCTGCCCGGATCGCATCTGCTCCCTTGCTGATCCCTGAGAGCGCCCGAGAGATCATCGATTACGCACTGGATCGGCGAGCGAAGCTCCGCGAACTCTTCCGCGGCTTTTCTAGCGAACTACTCGACGCGGACCCGTACTTGATCAGAGCCGCCAAACACCACGGTCGGGTGAGCGATCGGAAGTGCCCGGTCTGTCGAAAAGAGAACCTTTTTGAATTGCGCTACACCTTTGGGGATTTGCTCGGTCAGTATTCAGGCCGGATAAAAAGCCACGACGAGATAGAAGAGATGAGCCAGCAGGTCGCCGAGTTTCAGGTCTACATTGTGGAGGTCTGCATCAAATGCAGTTGGAACCACCTCATCGCTTCCTATGTGATGGGTGATGGCATCCCAAGAGCAATCCCAAGGCGATTGCCAACTTATGAGTAACCAAGAACGAGTAGGAGAGTGAAGTGAGACCATCACCACTTCGACTCATCTTTCGATGGGGACTTCTACTCTTTGGATTCTTTGCGCTGGCGGGAGCCTCCACGTTGGCCTTCGCATATTTCACGGTATCTATTCCAGATCCCAATCAATTCACTACGGGACAGGCCACCATTATTCAATATGCCGATGGAAGCGAGATTGGCCGACTTGGTGCGCAGAACCGCGTGAGCGTTCCACTTGCCAAAATGCCGATCGAATTACGTCGCGCAGTTCTTGCCGCAGAGAATAAGAGCTTTTATACCGATACTGCAATAAGCCCGACAGGAATTCTACGTGCGGTGTATTACAACTTGCGCGGAGGTTCTCTACAAGGCGGTTCTACGATTACGCAGCAGTACGCCAAGACTGCATTTCTTACACCTGAGCGCACCATACAAAGAAAACTTAAAGAATTAGTGATTTCTATCAAATTGGAGAATACGCTCTCGAAGGATGAGATTTTAGAGAGTTATCTCAACACAATTTACTTTGGCCGTGGCGCCTACGGTGTGGAAGCAGCAGCACGTCAATATTTTGGTAGAGATGTAGATCAACTCACACTTGCTCAATCAGCGGTGTTAGCAAGCGTTTTACGTTCCCCAGGTTTTTACGATCCGCAGTACAGCGAAGGTAATAAAGAACGCCTTGACGCACGGTTTTCCTATGTCATAAAAAATATGGTGGAATCAAAATGGATTACGCCAGAGAAGGCTGCCAAAGTAAAGCTTCCCACAATCAAAGACCCCATCACTGGTGGGGAATTTGCGGGCCCTACGGGATATCTCTTAATGACGATCAAGAGCGAACTTGCAAAACTTGGCTTTACTGAAGACCAACTATTAGTAAGTGGACTTCGGGTGAAGACCACATTTGAGCGCGCTGCTCAACAAGCGGCGGTAGATGCGGTCGATACCCAGGCACCAAAGAAGGCTCCAGCGGATTTACATATTGGTCTCGCGTCAGTACGCCCAGGAACCGGTGAAGTTGTTGCCATGTACGGCGGGAAGGATTACTTAGTACGCCAACTCAATGACGCCACCCAAGGAATTACGATGGCGGGTTCCACTTTTAAACCGTTTGCATTAATCGCTGGTCTTGAAGCTGGAATTGGTTTAGATACGGTCTGGAATGGTGATTCGCCACAAATTTATGAGGCAGATGAGAAGCCGTACGAAGTGGGAAATTACGGCGATAAATCCTTCGGAGACATCACGCTACTTCAGGCAACGGCAAGTTCTGTTAACACAGTTTTCGTACCTCTTGGATTGCAAGTCGGTGCGAAAAAAGTTGTTGAAGTAGCGCGCCGAGCTGGCATACCTACCTCAGTAGAGATGGTGCCGACACCCTCTGTTGTTCTTGGATCAGCGAGCCCACGAGTACTTGATGTGGCAGTTGCATACGCCACCTTTGCCGCACAAGGTGTGTATGCAAAGCCCTACTTCATTTCGACCGTCTCTGGGCGCAATGGCGGAATTCTCTTTGAAGCCAAACCCCAAGGTGAACAAGTCTTTAGCGCAGATGTCATGGCAGACCTCACCGCTGCACTACAAGCCGTGGTGACAGTTGGTTCAGGTTTCGAAGCGAAGAAATTGAAGCGACCAGCGGCCGGCAAGACAGGCACTAGTCAAGAGAATGCATCGGCCTGGTTTAGTGGTTTCACTCCACAATTAGCCACCGCAGTCTCCTTCTATCGCGATGACGCTACTCAGACCCTTCGCGGTATCGGTGGACTTAATTCAGTGACCGGTGGTTCATTTCCAGCGCGCATTTGGACGCGCTACATGATTGGTGCATTGAAAGGCCAACCAGTATTAAAATTCCCTGAACCAGCAAACATCACTGGTACCGAACCGATACTTCCCAAAATGTTCGGTGTCAGCGAAACCGCCACAGTGGTATCAAGTGAAGCCGGTCTTTAAGTATCTAGACCCAAGATGTGATCAAAGTGGGTCGTGGTATTCCTCAAAGTGAGTGAGAGTTGATCACCGATCTCTGGCGCATTCTTTCCACTAAATAAGAGAAGTGAACATTGCATGTGTGGTGGTTCCAGAAATCGCAAACTCTTCCCCTGCCAAGAGTATGGGCTCCGTAGAACTCCGAAGAATTCAAAATAAGCCCTCGCAACAATCTTGATGCGGCCGGATAAAGAGAAGTCACTTGATGCGGCGGAGAGTCCCACACCGTGTGCACTTCCGCCACTAGCTACCAACAGAGTTCCGCTGACTTTACGAAGGCGATAACCAGCGGTACCACTTACTTCATGCTTGTCGATCACTGTTGCACTCATGCGAAGTGATTTTGCGTGGCCCAACCACAAATCGGTTCCTACTCGTTCATGAAATGTCATTTGAGGAAAATTCTTAGCCGTGCGCGTGATGTTATGTGCATGCGAGATCCAAATATGTGCATCGCTTGGCAACATCGAAAGCACCGTGTGTAACCACATTTTCTCCATGGGTGCAATAGGTAAATGCAGCGAGAAACCTAGAAAGTTGGCACCGTTGATAAATGGAGTCGCGCTTGCGAATTCATTGAGTGCGATGCCATGGCGATGCAGGGGAGTTTCAATTTCTAAAAGAAATTCCTGATCAGAAGATAAGTCCTTGAGGGTCGAGAGTGAAGAGATGGTCAGTACAGTGCCTCGCGGAACGGTGGCGCCTTGCGTCGGAGTGAGCAGAATGATTTTTCCGGAAAAGTGTTCGGCGACTGTCGTGATTTCAGCAATCGCTCCTACCGCGACGGCCGCTACCTTCATCCGTTCGGCTTCTCTGGCAAGCAACGAGTTAGTGAATCCGTATCCGTTGCCTTTAATTACGGGAACGAGATTGCTTCGCTCTTGGCCGACCTTCGTCAAATGCGCACGCCACTGTGGCGCATCTACATGAAGATCAAGAGTCATAGTTGGATTATCCCACTACTTACGCAAGCGGAGGTAGAGATGGAAGGCCTTTGCTAACACTGGCGAGATAACCACTTCCCACTCGCCGATCACCTCACGGGCATATCCCCCGGTACCCACCTTGAATTGAATGAGCCCCACGTGGGAATCGTGGGGATCCAATGTTGGGGTGATGCCACGCAGGTCATACGTGGCACAAGAGCGATCGAGTGCATCTTCCATCATTGCCCACTGAACAGCATTACTCCCGCGAGCATCTCGACCAAAAGCTGTGGAGGCTCCATACGAATACCAGTAATGGTCGCCTACTCGGATAGCAATAGAGCTTGCGATCACACTTGATTGCCACTCGGCAAGAAAGAGGTAGAGATGTTCATTGGTGCCATTGAGGGCATCCCACATCCGCTCGAAGTAATGGAGTGGGCGTGGAATAAAACCGTCGCGCGCTGCGGTCTCTAAATACGCCACATGAAAGAGGGCGAGATCGCTGCGGGTACCTCGCCGGACAACCACACCTTCTTTCTCCGCTCGTTTGATGTTACGTCGCCAGAGTTGATTGAAACCGGCGAGTAGTGATTCGCGATCCTTACCCAAAAGATCTAACTGAAAAAGAAAATTCGGTTGTCCTTCACCAAATCCGTCACTGGTATTAATGTTTTTCCAGCCAGCACTTTCGAGGGCTTGTACTGCAGCGACTCCTGAAGAGTATTCATGATCGGATGGAATGTTGATCAGAGAAGTGGCTTCAGTAGACGCGAGTGCATCTTTGATTTTTTCTGTCGACCAATCCCTCAGTGGAAGTGGGGTACCAATACGGAGTAGGAAGGCTCCGGCACTCTTCACATAACTTTTCAGTGCGTTAAGTAATTCAGCATCTAAGTGTGTAGCAGATGAAAGTGCTGGTCCTTCGGGAATGTAAGCAAAGGAACGACCGATCTTTGGGAGTGATCTATAAAGAATGAGCGCGGTGCCTACACACTCATTTTCCTTATAGATACCAATGCTTTCAGAGCGCCATTCTTTCTTCACATCTCCCCATTCAGGGAGTTGCAAGAAAGAAGCACTTGATTGTTGGGCAATAAATCGAGTGTGCTCTTCTCGAGTGATGCGTTGGACTTTCACGCTATACCTGCTAATACGTTTTTTAAGAAAGAAATATCTTTTGCTTGGTCTTCGTTACTTCCAGGAGTTTCAATAATCGCGGGTGCGCCACTCTCGTGAAGAATGCGCGCTACTACTTCTCCGGGTAGTAAACCCTGACCAAAGTTAGCGTGACGATCTCTGCCCGAGCCGGCCTCGTCGCGACTTCCGTTCGCGTGCACAAGATCTATGCGACCAGTGATCGACATAATGTCGGCGACGAGCGTCTCCAGATTTAATCCGCCAGCATGGGCATGACAAGTATCAAGACAAAATCCAACGTCGAATTCAGCGATTACTTTCCACAACTCTGCAATTGAGTTCAAATGTCGGGCCATTGCGCGTTCGCCGCCCGCAGTGTTTTCAATAAGTAGCGGAGTCGAAAGATTGAGGGCACTTACTTCAGTGAGCGCCTTCGCCCAATTCGCGTATCCGAGTGCGGGCTCGTCACCTTCCACTACATGTCCTCCATGGACCACCACACCGGCAGCTCCGGCAGCATCGGCCACCTTCATCGTGTAGCCGAGGAGTTTGCGGCTGGGGATGCGCACCTTGTTATTGCTGGTGGCCACATTGATCACGTACGGAGCATGGATATAGAGCGTCAACCCAGCCCCCTCCATGGCCGCGCGTAGCTCTTGCGCGGGATAGCCGGCTGGCGCGCTCCACGATTGGGGATCGCCGAGGAAGATTTGGATCGCTTGGGCGCCAGTGGCCTCCGCCTGCGCGATGAGGTCTTCAAAGGAGTCTCCCCCGAGGGCCGCACCGATGATCGCCGTGGGTCGCTCCATAGGTTGAGGGTATCTGAGCCATCCCTGGGCCCCGCGGGATTCCAGCCTGTGGATGCCGATTTCCGACGCTCCCGGGGTGCGGGGTACCCTATGGCCGATGCACCCTCCTGCCACGGAGAGACCGTGGCCGCTTAGTCCGAAGGAGGTGGGTATGCGTCATTACGAAATGATGGTCATTCTCGATCCCGAGTTGGAAGAGAAGACCGTGGCACCAAGCCTTGAGACATACCTCAAGATTGTGAAAGACGCCGGTGGCGCCGTAGATAAGTTAGACATCTGGGGACGTCGCCGTATGGCATTCGAAATCGCAAAGAAGCCAGATGGCATCTACGCAGTTATCGAAATGCACTGTGAACCGGCTGCTGTAATTGAGTTGGATCGTCAACTTAATCTCAATGAAGCCGTACTTCGCACCAAAGTCATCCGTCCAGATATGCGCTGACGCGCTTTAGTGAAGGGAGTCAATAGCCATGGCTGCTGGAGACACCATCATCACCATCGTTGGCAATCTCGTCGACGATCCGGAATTGCGATTCACTCCTTCGGGAGCGGCCGTCGCAAAGTTCCGTGTTGCGTCAACTCCGCGCTACCTCGATAAAGCTACGAATGAGTGGAAGGACGGTGACTCGCTCTTCTTGTCGTGCAACGTATGGCGCCAAGCAGCAGAGAACGTCGCCGAATCTCTCCAACGTGGCATGCGAGTAATCATTCAAGGACGATTGAAGCAACGCTCTTACGAAACTAAAGAGGGCGAAAAGCGCACCGTGTTTGAAATTGAAGTAGATGAAGTAGGTCCATCACTGCGTAACGCCACTGCGAAGATCTCTAAGACTTCACGTGCAGGCGGAGCGCCTGCTGGTGGCGGCAACGGTGGAGCAAATGGCGGCGGAAACGACGATCCATGGGCTTCATCAGCACCTGCAGGTTGGGGCGCTTCAGTCGGTTCGATGGAAGAACCACCCTTTTAAATCAACCTAATCCACGCTCTCGAAAGAGAGCAGACCATTCCTGCGAAGGCAGGGCACCCAGAAATGGAGCACCACGATGGCAAGAGAACGAGATAGAGATAGTAAGAGCCGCGGTGGCGATAAAGCCGCAGCTCTTAAGAAGAACTTCAAGAAGAAGCCATGTTCTTTCTGTCGCGACAAAGTTGCGTACATTGATTATAAGGACACGGGTCTTCTTCGTAAGTACATCTCCGATCGCGGCAAGATCCGTGCACGTCGCGTCACTGGCGCATGCACTCGACACCAACGCGATATTGCACAAGCCGTGAAGAACAGCCGCGAGGTTGCACTTCTTCCTTACACTTCAACAGCGCGATAGGGGATTGAAATGAAAATCATCCTGACGCACGAAGTAAAGGGCCTTGGCCATCCAGGAGATATCGTCGAGGTGAAGAGTGGTTACGCACGTAACTTCCTCCTCCCACGTGGCGATGCAATTTCTTGGAGCGCAGGCGGAGAGAAGCAGATCGAAGGAATTCGTCGTGCACGAAAGTCACGCGAAATTCACGACCTCGATCACGCGCAACAGATCAAGAAGTCGCTCGAAGAGAACGCCATTCGTCTTTCTGTAAAGGCAGGCGAGGGTGGTCGTCTCTTCGGTTCAGTGACTGAGAAGGATGTCGCACTTGCTGTAAAGGCAGCCGGCGGTCCGGATCTTGATCGTCGTCGGATTGCAATTGCTGGCCACATCAAGACTATTGGCGCACACAAAGTGAAGGTCACTCTTCACCCACAAGTGATCGCCAACATCGCTCTCGATGTACATACTGGGGCCTAAACCCAGAGTTCACTAGTAAGAAGGGGCGAGGGGAAACCTTCGCCCCTTCTGCTTGTGCCGGCTCACAAAGTGGGCCGCTAGATTCGCCACATGTCCAATAAATGAGACGCGAAAGATCTTTCTTTATCCCCCGGTCCTCTTGGAATGAACACGCTGCTGAACAGGGGAAAGAGCAGGGCGATTCATTCTTATCAACAATTCATCCACAGATATCCATGCATTTATCCCAAGTTATCCCCAGTTACCCACAGGAGTCTCGCCCGTCATCCCCTGGTGCCTCCACAGCCTGGATTCAGAGTCTGCGCCGCGCTCATACTCTTCGTCTCAGATCTCAGCCAGAGTGTCACCTGCTCACGGCAGAATATGAATGAGAAGTGGCGAGAGGAGGCGAAGACATGAGCGTTGCTGAACTCCCCCGTGACCGCGAATTCGAACGCACCCCTCCGCAAGATATTGCAGCAGAGCAATCAGTACTCGGCGGCATGATGCTCTCCAAAGATGCCATCGCTGATGTTGTTGAAACGATGCGCGCTCGCGACTTCTATCGCCCCGCACACGAAACTATTTACGACGCCATTGTCGATCTCTACGCCAGTGGTGAACCTGTTGATCCAGTCACTGTGTCTGCGGAATTAACGAAGCGCGGAGAGATTGCGCGAGTTGGTGGCGCACCATATTTACACACACTTATTTCATCGGTCCCCACCGCAGCAAACGCTGGTTATTACGCCAACATTGTTCGCGACCGAGCTATTCTTCGCCGACTTGTTGAAGCGGGTACCAAGATTGTGCAACTTGGTTACTCAGTCGAAGGTGAAGTCGACGATGTAGTTGATACTGCGCAAGCTGAAATTTTTGCTGTTACTGAACGTCGGGCATCAGAGGATTACATGGTGCTCGCCGATCTCTTGGAATCTACGCTCGATGAAATTGAATCCATTGGCACACGTGGTGGCCAAATGAGTGGGGTACCCACTGGCTTTATTGATCTCGATGAATTAACTCAAGGTTTGCATGGCGGACAAATGATCGCGCTCGCCGCACGTCCTGCAATTGGTAAGTCCACACTTGGTCTCGACTTAGCAAGGTCGGCATCCATCAAACATGGATTAACGTCGGTGATCTTTAGTCTGGAAATGAGCCGGAACGAAATCACTATGCGCATGCTTTCGGCAGAGGCACGTGTTCCGCTTCACCACATGCGCGCTGGCACCTTGGGTGAAGAAGAGTGGGGTCGCCTCGCTCGTCGCATGGGTGAAATTTCAGCCGCACCGCTCTTCATCGATGATTCACCAAACATGAACATGATGGAAATTCGTGCTAAGTGCCGGCGCCTGAAACAACGCAATGAACTACGCCTCGTTGTCATCGATTACTTGCAGTTGATGAGCAGTGGTAAGAAGGTTGAGAGCCGTCAGCAAGAAGTCTCTGAATTCTCTCGTCAACTCAAATTGCTTGCTAGAGAATTGAATGTTCCAGTAGTTGCCATCAGCCAGCTCAATCGTGGTCCAGAACAACGCACTGACAAGAAGCCACTACTCTCTGACCTTCGTGAATCAGGCTCGATCGAGCAGGACGCCGACATGGTGATCTTGCTTCACCGCGAAGATGCCTACGACCGCGATCACCCACGCCAAGGCGAAGCAGATCTCATCGTGGCTAAGCATCGAAATGCCCCCACCAAGACAGTCACGGTGGCATTCCAAGGCCACTACTCGCGCTTCGTCGATATG
>CAIMVH010000147.1 GCA_903844855.1 uncultured Actinomycetes bacterium
AAAGCGCATAAACCGTAAAGGTGTATTGCTTTGCACCCGATCCTTGCGAGCACGGGGCGCCGTAGGTACCTGGTCCATGGGATTGCACACCGGCGGTGCCCACATCTGTTGCTCCTTCAGCTATCGAAGTGGTACTTCCAGCGATGTTGTAGAGCACCCACGAGAAACTCACTGCTGCAGCGGTCTCTCCTGGGCGCGCAGGTCCGGGAATCGTATGCATGATGAGGGCATAGCTCTTGGTCCCACTTGGGGTCCCACTCCACGAGAATTGCGGAGAGAGGCTCTTGCCGTCACAGGTGTAAGTCGCTGGCAAAGCACCCTCGTCGACTACTGAGCTGCTCTTCAGCACAAAGACCCCGTTGGATGACTTCACCACGCTTTCAAACTTTTCTGTGACGCCCTGGGTGCCACCCTGAGTACCGCCCTGGGTGCCACCTTGAGTACCACTGGTGGGAACCGTTGACTGTGCTGGCGAAAGCGTGGGTGGAACCGGCACCTTAGTAACGGTGGTTTTCTTTGAAAGTAACTTGTAGCCACTTGGACACTTCGTTGCAGTGAGAGTCTTAGTTACTTTTCCTTTACTGCACTTCACCTTCGTGATTGATACATTCTTGTAGACCACGGCAGCTTTGACAGGTGCCGTGGTATTCGCTGCTGAAGCAGTGGTGTTCTGCCCAGTAGAACTTCCAGTAGTACTTCCCGGAGTCACAGATGGACCCGTAGATGCCGAGGGAACCGGCACGTTATCGGTGCGCCGACAGGCGCTACTCGTGCCACTCCCTGGAGAGCCGGGTGGCGGATTGACGTAAACAAAACTCCAGCACGCTGTTGTCGTTGGTGTGTAAGAAACCGAGCCAGCCTTGCCCTGATAGGTGTACTCCAATTTTGAAGTGCCCGTCAGATTAAAAGTCATTCCAGTGATAACCACTTGTACGGGCTCACCCGCACTGCGAGCTGGACCAGCACTAGGTTGGCCAGTTGTTGAAACATCTGATGGTACTTGGCCATGGAAGCACATCGGAGAGTAAGGAGCGGCTGTAGTGAAGTGGTAGTGGTAGCCACGTCCGTCACCGGAGTCATGTCCTTGACACTTATCGAGAGCAGTGGCACTGGAACCACTCGGCTCCTTACTTCCATATATGGGATATCCATCGAGTTGATAACCCGCAAGAGCGCTCTCTGAACCAAGAACTGATATCAAACAACTCGGTTCTGCGTGGTAGTGATAATCATCCCCGCGACCAGCGTGGCCGGCGCAGGTATCTAATTCACCCTGCAACTTAGGATCGGCGCTCGCCGAATACACGGCACCCGTTGAATTGGGAGCTGGCTTGGTGGCATTGAAATTGGAGATTCCGTTAAGCATGATGCCGGTTCCACCGACGCCTGTCGTAGCGATCTCAGAAGGAGCGGCTACAGGCTTAAGAGGAAAGCGCCACATTTGCGCGAGTGATGAACTGACCAACATAGGCAGTGGGACCTGTTGGTTCCAACCAGTAATTCCTACCATCATCGAATGAGAGGCCACGCCGTTTGATGACACATACATGTACGTCTCATCACAGATCACTGCGACATCGGGAGCGAACTTCTCAAAGGGAAGGGCGCGGGTGCCGCAGAGCGCTTTGGTGGCAGTTGTCGCAGCTGAAGACGGTGCAGCTCCGAGCGAAAACTGAATGAGAGCGGCGCCAAGAACGAGCGCAATGAGGCCAGCAGCGCCGGCGCGGGATCGATCGGTGACGAGTCTTTTCATGGTGAGAAAATTACACTAGAAGTTGTGCTTCTCAAGGTGAGTATGCAAGAAATCTCTGTGATTTGCGTGTGAGTCAACAAACTCCTATTGAACTTATCTTTGGGCTGGTAGAAATACTCCATGCGAAAGAGCTCCCTACTTCTGCTTGCTACTTCTGCCGTAGTGGTATTTCTCTCCGCACAAAGTGCATACGCCCATGTGGGAACTCCCTACATACTGATTAACACGGATACATTTCACCAAAAATTCATCTCAGGATTTACCGCTGGGAAAGACCACATCGGTTCCGGGGTCGACCACTTACTCTTTCTATATCTCCTCATTCTCCCCATTCCTGCATACATCACACGCCGGCATTTGCGCCCTGGGAAGGGATTCCTTCAAAGCGTGAACCTCACCGTAAAAACGGTCAGTGCTTTCACGGTCGGGCATGCCACATCAGTTGCTCTCGCTGCCTTCAACATAATTTCTGTCCCTGACAGACTCATTGAGACGCTGATAGCGCTTTCAATATTCATCACTGCAATCCATACGCTCTACCCCACCCGAAACCGGGTGATTTTCTTCATACCAGTTCTCTTTGGCCTGGTGCATGGGTTGGCATTTTCCACCATGCTTAAGCACTTGGTGGTTTTTCAAAGCGACCGTGTTCTTACTCTTTTTGCATTCAACATCGGTATCGAATTTGCACAAGTGATTCTCGTAGTCGCTACCCTGCCATCGATCTGGTTGCTGGGTCACACTCGGTGGTACCCAACAGTGAAAAATTGTGGAGCAGTTATCAGCCTCATGCTTGCGGAATTCTGGATCGGTGAACGAACCTTTAGCTTAACGAATCCGGCTTTGCCCCTCACGCAATTCCTCACCAACCATATTTGGTTCATACCGGCGCTCCTCGCAACTCTGGCACTCATTGCGTATTCCCGCTTAGAATGGCGGAGTGAGCGAAGAGCGTGAAACACATGGTGGGGATTTAGCTGTTTTGGCAGCACAAGCACATGGCATCAACCACCTCTTCACACTTTC
Organism: uncultured Actinomycetes bacterium; assembly: GCA_903844855.1. Lineage (GTDB taxonomy): Bacteria > Actinomycetota > Actinomycetes > Nanopelagicales > Nanopelagicaceae. Next base: position 2,780 of record CAIMVH010000147.1, read on the forward strand.
GGGCGCACATGTCTTTCCCATTTATGACGGAGCCGTACATCGCGATTTGCCGATCATCGATGTGCGCCACGAACAGACTGCGGTATTTGCGGCGGAGGCTACGGCGCGATTAACTCGCACTCCCGGGCTCGCAGTAGTCACAGCAGGTCCCGGTGTTACCAACGGCGTCAGCGCCGTGGCAAACGCTTTCTACAACGGGGCTCCACTCTTGATGCTCGGTGGGCGGGCACCGGCTGGAAGATGGGGTCAAGGTGCGCTTCAGGAAATTGATCATCCGCCACTCCTAGCCCCCGTTACCAAACTCGCTGCCACAGTAAAAAAGACTGAGGAAATTGGTAATGAAGTCTTTGATGCACTTGCACTCGCGCGCACTCCACATCGTGGACCCACATTCCTTGACATCCCGATGGATATTTTCTTTGGACCAGCGACCACTCATCCGGTCGCAGCCTGGACACCACAAACACGTCAAGTGAATGCAGATGAGGTGGCAAGAATTGCCGACCTTATAAAAAAGTCTTCCTCCCCCCTTCTTATCCTTGGTTCCGATGTCTGGGCTGGCAGCGCCGAAAAAGAAGCACTCGAATTTGCCGAATCTATTCAAATTCCAGTAATCACGAACGGCACCGCTCGCGGAATTATTCCTCGCAGAAATCCACTACTGGCAACAAAAGCGAGATCTTTCGCATTCAGGTCTGCAGATCTTATTTTGGTGGTGGGTACGCCACTCGACTTTCGATTAGGTTACGGCGATTTTGGTAGCGCCAAAGTAATTCATGTGTCCGATTCCCCATCAGGAATTGCCACCCACGCCACACTTTCTGCAAGTACATCAGGTGACTTGTCCGCCATCTTCACTGCGCTTACAAATTCACTCTCGCATCAAGTGTCGAGCGAGTGGCGAGAATTAATCACGCAGGCCGCACTCAAGAGCGCTTCCAAAGAGCGAGAGCTGCTCGAAGCGGACCTCTCCCCCATCCATCCCGCCCGGATCTATGGCGAACTGCTTCCCAAACTTGCTGATGACGCTGTCATCATCGGTGATGGCGGAGACTTTGTTTCTTTCGCCGGAAAATTTGTAGAACCGGTGCGTCCAGGATGCTGGCTCGACCCAGGACCCTTCGGCTGTTTGGGCGGTGGCATGGGCGGAATTATTGCTGCCCGGTTAGCCAGGCCATCAGCGCAAGTCGTCGCACTCTTTGGAGATGGAGCACTTGGTTTCTCACTTGGGGATATCGACTCTCTCGTACGACATCACTTGCCCGCAGTGATGGTTGTTGGAAATAACAGCGCTTGGGGCTTAGAGAAGCACCCCATGCAATCTATCTTCGGGTATGACGTTGCAGCTGACCTCGCCCCACAAACACGATACGACGAGGTGGTAAGAGCTCTTGGCGGGGCTGGCGAAATAGTTACTGAATCTAGCCAGATTGGACCGGCCCTGGATCGCGCATTCGAAAGTGGCGTTCCCTATCTGGTAAATGTCATCACAGATCCAGCGATTGCGTATCCACGGACGACAACGGGAATTTAAGAACGCGCAGTTGCACCTAGCGCGGCCACGCGCGCCGTAAATTGCAAGCGATCAACCAACATGCGAATAACAACGCCACGAGCAACAAGACGTTCGCCGTCGTGAGCCTCAATATCAAAAGTGATGCGTGATCCTTCTACATTGCTCACCACGGCGCTTGCTTGCACAAGTGAACCCACGGGTGAAGCTCCTAAATGTTCCATGTGTACATCGACACCAACGGTCGTTTCCTGCTGATCGAGCCGGTCTGCAATGGCAGCAAGGGTGGCCGCCTCTGCCAAACCCACCATCCGTGGCGTTCCCAGAACGGCCACATCACCTGATCCGAGTGCGATCGCTGTATCGGCGTGCTTCACCGTCATCGACGAAAGCCCAATCGCGCCTAGAAAGCGGTCGCTCATATGTACTCGATTTTCACTAGCAGATCGCCGCCCTGGATAACTTCGCCGTCAACGACTGCGACTTCAATTACTTTTCCACTGATTTCGCTAAGAACTGGGATCTCCATCTTCATCGACTCCAAGAGGAGTAGTTGGTCACCGGCGACGACCATATCTCCGACCTTCACAGTGATAGTGAGTACATTCGCCACCATCTCTGCTCTTACGTCGAAATACGCCATGTCCACAACTTAGTTGTTGGGGAGATCAATTTCCGTCAGCGTGAGTCGAAATTCCGTAAACGTTTGCATCACGCGTGCTCGCAGTTCTGGTGGAGCTTCTTCTTTGCAGGCACTCGAAATAGCTACACGGACGCGTTCTTCGTGCGTGAACTCCTCCTGGCAGGGGCCACACTCTTCTAGGTGGATTGCGATCGCTTGAGAACGAGACTCATCCCCCACCTCATTGTCGAGATAGATGAAGAGCGCCGTCAGGACGTCTCGGCAGGGTGTCTCGTGATGGTTTCCGCAACTCATGACCGGCCACCTCCCGTTCCAGCAAGCCCTCTCTCGGCCGCATATCCAGCCAAGGCCTCACGCAAGAGTTTGCGACCACGATGCAAGCGGGACATCACGGTACCGGGTGGCGTATCCATGATCTCGGCAATTTCTTTGTAAGGAAAACCCTCGACGTCAGCTAAGTACACAGCAAGACGAAACTCTTCCGGCAAGTTCTGTAACGCTTCTTTTATTTCTGAATCGGGAAGTCGATCGAGGGCTTCCATCTCGGCCGATCGTCCAAGGTTGCTGGTATGTGAAGCGGCATCTGCGATCTGCCAGTCTGTTATTTCACCATCTGAAATTAATGGCTGCCGCTGACCCTTTCGGTAATTATTAATAAAAGTTGTGTTGAGAATGCGATAAAGCCAGGCGCGGATATTCGTACCATCTTCGTATTGATGGAAGGAGGAGAATGCTTTTGCAAAAGTATCTTGCACTAAATCTTGTGCATCATTCGGATTCTTTGTGAGGCGCATTGCCGCCCCATACATTTGGTCGAGCAGCGGCAGGGCATCACGCTCAAAGCGGTCAGCTTGCCCCTTCGCGTTCTCAGCCATGACTCGCGCTCCATTTCTCTGGCTCTCTAAAGAATCTACAGGTGATTGACCGCGGAACTCATCAGTAGCAAGCACATCAAAGGAAAACCCACTCAGGCGCTTGGTTATTCCCTAGAGGGAGAGGACGCGGGTGGCAAAGTCCCTGGCGGCGGCCTTCACTATGGTCGCGTGCTCATCATCTCTACTACGGAGGAGTTCATGGCCCCGCCCCGGCACCACAGTGACATCGACTCCATTGAATTCCGCAGGTGTACCGAAACCATCCTTATCTCCCTGGATCACGTGGAGTGGCAGCCCCGCCCCAAGGATGATCTCGAGCTCACTGTCGCGACGCCGATTGGTTTTCTTCGGTGCATGCAAGGGAAAAGAGAGCGCCAGCACTCCGACTGCTCCTAGTGGGAGCGCGGTCCGGCACGCTACCCGAGCCCCCGTACTTCTCCCACCCAATATAAGTGGGAGTGCAGCAGCCGCCGCGGGTAACCACGTATTGCGTTTATGAAGTACATCAAGCCACGCTTCATCTAAGAGGTGGGATGCCGGTGCAATTTGACGCCCGGAAACTACCCAAGGTTGCTCCATTCGAATGATGGCTACACCATCAATGCCATCTGCGATCAACTCCAAATCAGGCGTCCGGGCACCGGTTCCGGCGCCATGTCCAAGAACGAGAAGCCCGCGAGCGCCTTTTACATTTCCTACAAGAAGCCGTGCTCTACCCACAGTTGTGGGGAGTACGACTTCAGTGATCACCAGAGCACCTGCTCTATCTCCAACGGAACAGGGTCAATGAGTGATGACCTGTTTTCGCGGGACGAATTTACCGCTGACGATACCGGATAAGCATCAAATTCCTGAAGGGTTTCTGAGATCGCTAAGAGTTCATCTACCGTTGAAAATTCACCTTTGAGCCAGCCATCCCAGGCTTCGCGTGGAAGCATCAACGGCATACGGTCATGAATCTCGGCGATCTGAGGAGTGGCATCTCGCGTGAGCACAGTGGCCGTTAAGACGGAGAGACCACCATCGCTCGGCGTCCACCATTCATAAAGCCCGGCCATGGCAAGCGGAGAGCGATCGCGGGCGCATATATAGAAAGGCTGTTTGCGCGAGACTGGGCCACTTGCGGTGTACCACTCGTAATACCCATCTGCCGGAATGATCGCTCGCCGGGATTTGAATGCTGATCTAAATGAGGGTTTCTCGGCCGCTGTTTCCACACGTGCGTTGATGGTTTTAGCGGCGAAATCAAGACTCTTTGCCCAACTGGGTACCAAACCCCAGCGCGCGGTCGTGAGTACTTTTGCTGGATCGAGAATGGCATAGATCTGCGCGGTGGGAGCCACGTTCCACGACGGAGCAAGATCCTGAAGCCCGACATCGCCAGTGGCTTCAAAGTATGCAATTAACTCATCCGCCCCCTTTGAAGAGGCATAACGACCACACATAAGGGGAGCGTATTCGCCTAAACTCTCATTGTGACGACTCTCTGGCCCGCGCCCTTAGCAAAAGGGGCGATATCTGGGGTTCTCCCAGTGCCAGGGTCTAAGTCCGTGACAAATCGAGCTCTAGTCCTTGCAGTGCAATCCCCTGATGAATCTCTTCTCAAGAGTCCGCTTCATTCTCGTGATACTGAACTGATGGCAGCTGCGCTGGCCGCCCTCGGGTTTTCCATCACCGATGAAGCCAATGGTGATTGGAGAGTTGGGGGGAAAGGTTCAACGGAAGTACGCAATATCCAGATCGACGTCGGCAACGCCGGTACTGTCATGCGCTTCTTACCTCCGGTGGCAGCTCTCGTAGCTGGCACATTTCGCTTTGATGGAGATGCCCGTTCTTACGAGCGTCCCCTAGGTCCAGTCATTGCTGCACTACGCGAACTTGGCGCCAAAATTAATGATGAAAATCGTGGGTCGCTCCCCTTCACTCTTATAAGTAATGGCACCTTACGAGGAGGCACAGTTGAAATTGACGCGAGCGCCTCATCCCAATTTGTTTCTGCACTTCTCTTAGTTGGCGCCAGCACAGAGCTTGGAATACGTGTGAAACATATTGGCGCATCTTTACCCTCGCTGCCTCACATCGAAATGACCATCCACATGCTGCGCAAGTCTGGCGTCAACGTAGAAGTTGTGGGTGCGGTTGAATGGTTTGTAGCACCCGGAAGAGTAAGTGCGCAAAATTATGTGATTGAACCAGATCTTTCAAATGCCGCACCTTTCCTCGCGGCGGCTCTTGTCACTGGCGGCGATGTGACGATCAAGGATTGGCCTAGCGAAACCACTCAACCCGGAGATCAACTGCGATCTATCTTTGCCAAGATGGGTGGCGATATTTCCTTCACTGAAGCGGGTCTACGACTACGCGGTGGTGGCGCTGTTCGCGGAATTGATATCGACTTACATGACGTGGGTGAGCTCACGCCGATTATTGCCTCGGTGGCAGCACTTGCTACCACGCCTTCACATTTGCGTGGAATTGGGCACTTGCGCCTCCACGAAACTGATCGACTTGCGGCGCTCGCAACTGAACTCAATGCACTCGGCGGAAATGTAATAGAGCACCCCACCAGCCTGGAGATTCGACCAGCGCCACTCCATGGCGGTACTTTTCACACATATGAAGATCACCGTCTTGCCACAGCTGGCGCCTTGTTAGGTCTCGTCGTGCCCGGCATGAGCGTGGAGAATATGGAAACAGTGGGAAAAACCATGCCAACGTTCCCTTCGTTGTGGCAAGAGTTAGTGAGTGGTGCTTGATGGCACGTCGCTTCGACGAGGACGACATTCGCGTACGTCCACCGCGCAGCACACGACCACGCACAAAAGATCGACCCACTTTTGATAACACCACTATCGCAATGGTGACCACCGTTGATCGCGGCAGGTTTACCTGTGCGCTCGAAACCGGAGAGAGCGTCAACGCCATAAAGTCACGTGAGCTCGGTCGTCGCGGAGTGGTTGTAGGTGATCATGTTCGATTAATTGGCGATAGCAATGGGAACTCTGAGTCGCTCGCCCGCATCGTTGCACTCGATGAGCGAATGAACGCACTACGCCGATCCGCCGATGACAGCGACGAGACTGAGCGCATCATTGTTGCCAATATCGACCAACTCATGATTGTCACTGCATGTGCAGATCCCGAACCAAAGATCGGGCTAGTAGATCGGTGTCTGATTGCTGCCTACGACGCCGGCATCTCCCCCGTGATTGTGATGACAAAATCTGATCTCGCCGATCCTGCGGATTTTCTTGCCCAATACGAATCTCTCGGTGTGCGAAAGTTTATCTTAAGAAAAGAAAGTGATCTTGGTGAGCTGAGAGAATTACTCAAAGGAAAACAATCAGTATTCGTGGGCCATTCAGGAGTAGGTAAATCAACGCTAGTAAATGCACTCGCTCCTGAAGCCAACCGTTCTACTGGCGGCGTCAACTCGGTCACTGGAAGAGGCAGACATACTTCATCGAATGCCCTTGCCGTTCCGGTCGATACGGATACCTGGATCATCGACACTCCTGGAATTAGATCCTTCGGCCTGGCCCATGTCGATGCAAATCGCATCATCCACGCCTTTCCAGATTGTGGAGAAATCATCGAAGCCTGCCCACGAAGTTGCACGCACGACGAGGAAGAGTGCGCCCTCAATGCCTGGGCACGTGAAAGCGAAGGTCGCAATGCCCGGGTAGAGAGCCTTCGCCGGCTGCTCCGTTCCATGCGACTTGCGTAGCCCTGCTCCATGTATCCCTGTGCAACCATCCGGGACTAACCGATAAAGTGCCCCTATGCGCTTCTCTGAAGAACTGGCTTTAGTTCACACACTTGCTGACATTGCTGACAAGATTTCGATGGATCGCTTTCTGGCTCTCGATCTGTCGGTGGAGACCAAACCAGACCTCTCCCCAGTTTCTGATGCCGACAAGAGCGTTGAACTTGCACTTCGCGCGGCCATTCAAGAGAAGTACCCCGCCGATTCAATTATCGGAGAAGAATTCTCGAATACCGCTGGCTCCTCGAAACGTGCCTGGGTCATTGATCCGATCGATGGCACTGCAAACTTTGTCCGAGGAGTGCCTGTCTGGTGCACTCTTATTTCGCTGATGGAAAATGGCGTATCCGTGGTCGGCATAGTGAGCGCACCTGCGCTCAATCGACGTTGGTATGCAGCAGAAGGTTCTGGTGCGTTCACTCAATTTGGGCAGACAAGCCCTCGGAAGATTTCTGTTTCAAAGATAAGCAAGATTGAAGATGCCTCGCTCTCATACTCAAGCTTTCATAGTTGGAAAGATGGCGGAAAGTTCTCCAACCTTTCCAGGCGCTTCTGGCGCACAAGAGCATATGGAGACTTCTGGTCACACATGTTGGTCGCTGAGGGCGCGCTCGAAGTTGCTGCTGAACCGGAGCTCCAACTCTTCGACATGGCTGCCCTTGACATTGTGGTGCGCGAAGCAGGTGGTCGGTTCACTGGAGTAAATGGAATTGATGGCTCGCATCAAGGTACTGCCATCGCTAGTAATGGACTCTTACATGACCAAGTTGTCGCGGCTCTTAAGTGAATTTTCGCAAACTTCCACAAACGTGCTTCGGTCTCATCATTGCCGGTAGTGGCGTATTTCTGGCATTACATTCCGGATTAGGAGTCTCTCCCTGGGATGTCCTCCATGTCGGCCTTGCCAGAATTATTCACGTGGGCACTGGAACCGCAATTATTATCACAAGTCTGGTAGTACTCCTCATCAGCATCATGTTGGGCGTTAAGCCGGGTCTGGGAACGCTCTGCGACATTATTTTGGTGGGAAGTACGGTGAATTTTCTCAATCGTTTCGACCCCATCAGCGGGCTCACCAGCAATTCACCTTTCTTATTGAGAGTTATTACCTTCACACTTGGAGTCTTTATCACCGCATTAGGCGTAGCCACTTACGTCGGTGCACATATTGGAGCCGGTCCGAGAGATGGCCTCATGGTGGCGCTGCACAATCGATTTGGCATCAAGATCTCATATGCACGTCTGATCCTCGAGGGCTTCGGCCTACTTGGCGGTTTAATCTTGCGAGGCCCAGTGGGACTCGGGACTCTCATCTGGTCGATTTCCATGGGCTACTTCGTCGGCTTCTGGTTTAAAACTTTAAAGCTCACTCCGCAACCGGTCTCTGGTCCTTAATTTTCTTACCTGACGCAAAAGAAGCGGTGCTAGAAGTAGAGCGAAGAGATCAAACCATCCATAGCCACCCGCAGCACCACTGGGTGGGTTTCCTTGCGCCACCCACTCTTTAATGGTGTCGTACTCCATCCATTTCCATGTACCTATTGAAGTGCCCACAATCTCTAACCAAGAGACCACCACGATGGCCCCTAGGTAGGTTGGTCTTGAGGGTCCCCACTTCAAAAAGATCAAAAGGTTAATGAACCAGAAGGCGCCAAGCACATCGAATTGCGGCGAGAGCAAGAGCCCCCAAAGCACCCAGAGAGCCAGGATCCCAACAAGAAAGAAAGTCCAAAACTTTTCGCGTGACTTTAAGAGCAGCCCCAGTGAGTAGGCGCCAAAGTAAATGAGCCCATGTCCTGGCGGCACAAACCAAGGGACGTTTTCCAAACGGTATACATACACCCCGAAGTGGCCAGCAAAGAGATACTCAACAACCGTGGCAAATGCCACCACGAGCAAGATTTGAGTACGAAGAAGCGGTGAACTCTTCCACAGGGCTAGCAGAAGCAGCGCCCACGTAGCCAGACCGATAAGGCGTTGAGCCGCCATAGTCGCGCCGCGATCGGCCAGAAGTGCCAATGGGACCCAGGTCACAACTGCGATTACACCGAGTGCAGCCCTTCGCGTTTGCCTCTCCACCTGACAAGATTAGTGTTAACCACAGATGCTCGGCGAGCGCGAGGAGTCGTAGTGCAAGAGATTCTTTCTGGAATATCCGGTGGCTGGTGGATGTTCTTTGAAACCTTCTGGGCACTCGTCCTTGGATTTGCACTCTCTGGCATAGTGCAAGCCTTCGTATCTCGAAAGCGCATGCGAGAATCCCTCGGAGATGACTCAGCTGCCACACTTGTAAAGGCTACATTCTTTGGAATCGTAAGTTCATCATGTTCGTATGCGGCAAGCGCATTAGCCAAAAGCCTTTTCAGTAAGGGCGCAAACTTCACTGCCTCAATGGTCTTTATGTTTGCCAGTACGAACTTAGTCATCGACATGGGTATTGTTCTCTGGATATTGATGGGATGGCAATTTGCTCTCGCTGAGCTCATCGGTGGCATAGTCATGATTATTTTGCTCCGAGTATTTATCCCACTCTTCATTTCATCAAAACTCATTGAAAACGCTCGCAAATCAATGGATTCTGGCCATGAAGAGATGGCCACTAGCACGGCAAAGTTGAGTTTTTTCAATCGACAAAAATGGAGCGAGGCTGCCGGCTACACCATCGGTGATTTCACCATGTTACGTGTCGAGTTAATAGTTGGGTATCTTATTGCAGGATTTGCAATGACGTTAGTCCCGATGCGCTTCTGGGAAGCACTCTTTATTCCGGGGTACGGATTCTGGTCGGCCCTCGAAAACGCACTCATTGGACCAGTCCTCGCATTCATTAGTTTTGTCTGTTCTCTTGGCAACATTTCCCTTGCTGCAGCTTTGTGGCACGGCGGCATCTCCTTTGGTGGCGTCATCGCATTTATCTTCGCCGACCTCTTGGCATTCCCGATAGTTATGATCTACCGGAGGATCTACGGTGGCGCACTCGCCCTACGCCTCGCCTTAGTCTTCTGGCTAGTGATGTCGCTGAGTGGGCTTATTACTGAAGGAATTTTTCATCTGCTAAACCTAATTCCCACCGAACACAAAATGGCCGCGATGGGGATGCGCACTTCAACGCTCGTGCTCAATATTGTCGCACTTATTTTGTTAGGAGTGATTATCTGGCTCTACCGGGCTAGAAATCGAGGAGAAACATCGACAGAATTTGCTAAAGATTACGTCTGTGGAATGCAGGTGCGCGTCGCCGATGCTCCTGCGAAAGAAGAAGTAAACGGCACGATATACTATTTCTGTATGGACGGATGTCGCGAGGCATTCGTGAAAGATCCCGAGAAGTTTCTCCCTCATTAGGATGCATGATGGATTGGTTTGACGAACTAATTATCTCTGAAGGTCCGCCTTACTGGTCACTGGGTGTGCGACATATAGAAAATGAAGAGTGGCTCGTTAACCCGCCTGATCTTGAAATGCGCCTGGCTGAGAAACGCCGGCTCTGGGAAGTTTCTCCGAGCGCCGTCTACGCCAAGCACGAGAGTGCGACTCCATCAGCAGTTGTTGAACGCCTCGAACTGTGGATCTCTACACACTTCCCGAGTCGGCGACTCTCAGAGCGATTTGAACCCTCCCTTGAATGGATGGCGCAGAACACTGCAGAAGATCTTATTCTTCTTGAACGTCAATCTGATGGCTGGGTTGTTACGGAAGGATCACTCTCCTTTGGTTTCTCGTGGAGCATTGAGGAGAAGATTGGGCTCCCAATGGACTCAGTGCACCAACCTGTTGCGCACTACCAAAATGAAATTGCAGAGAAAGTTAATCAATTGTTCGACCGCATGCCCGAAGGTCGCACCATCGCACGACGAAACCTCGGCCTCACCGATTCGCCAGAGCTTCACTTAGCACCCGACCGGGTTCGCAATACTGGTGTAATCAATGATCCAGGCCAAGAAATCTACTTACGAAGTGAACGACAAACACTTCGTAAAATTGGTGCACATATGCTCTTCACCATTCACAGCGAGGTGGCGCCTCTTGCTCTTACAGCTGCCTATCCGGCTCTGCGCAAAGGGCTCACACTCTGGATCCGCTCCTGGGATGAGAAGATGCTTGCCTATAAGAATTCGGCAGACCGAACGCGTTTACCGGCACTTGAATGGCTTGCGGCCCAGGAGTAACGAGTACTCTGACGGATTATGCGAGCCATTCTCTTTGAAGAGTTCCAGGGACCCATTCAAATCCGTGAGGTGCCCACACCTTCACCAGTAAGTCATGGCGCCGTTGTAAAAGTGGAAGCAACCGGACTCTGCCGGAGTGATTGGCATGGCTGGATGGGCCACGACGACGATATCCACCTCCCCCACGTCCCCGGGCACGAGTGGGCTGGCGTTGTCGCCGAAGTAGGCAGCGATGTCTCGCGCATCAAAGTGGGTGATCGCATCACCGTTCCGTTCGTTTCGGGGTGCGGCACTTGCACGTACTGTCTGGAAGGAAATGCACAGGTCTGCCCAGATCAAACGCAACCAGGTTTTAGCAATTGGGGATCATTTGCAGAATTTGTTCATATAGACAGAATCGATTTCAACGCAATTCTTCTTCCGAATGAGATTTCCTTTGCTACAGCTGCAAGTTTAGGTTGTCGATTCGCTACTGCATTCCGTGGAGTTGATGGTCGTGCCAAATTGCAATCTGGCGAGTGGATCGCAATATTCGGTTGTGGAGGTGTGGGGCTTTCAAGCATTATGATCGCTAAAGCCCTTGGTGCGCGGGTGATCGCAGTGGATGTAAATGAAGGTGCCCTCGAGAAGGCGAAGACAGCTGGCGCTGAGTTCACCATTAATTCTCGAAACATAGAACCCACAGAGAAGATCAAAGAGATCACCGGTGGTGGCGCTCATGTGGGCATTGACGCACTCGGATCCGAAGGCACTGCGAGCCAATCAATCATGAGTCTGCGACGTCGTGGTCGACATGTACAGATCGGCTTACTCTTGCCGGTCGATCAGAATTCGCGCATTCCGATGCAGCGCGCACTCAGTTACGAATTAGATTTATTCGGAAGTCATGGAATGTCAGCGATGGATTATCCCAAGATGTTGATGATGATCTCCGAGAGTCAACTCAATCCAGAGTCACTTATCGAGCGGACCATTTCACTTGAAGACGCTGCCAAGGAATTGCCACTCCTAGATACGGCATTGATCACCGGCATCACCATCATCACGCCTTAGAAGGGAAAGCGGCAATGGATTCTCACATAGGCCACATGAAGTGGAAGCATGGCCAGACCTGGTATCGAGTCGTAGGAGATCTACAAAGTGGGTTAACTCCACTGGTAGTGCTCCATGGCGGCCCTGGAGCTTGTCATAACTATTGCGAACCCATCGCTGATCTCATCGCGCCAAGCGGGCGCGCAGTAGTGCTCTATGACCAGATCGGTTGCGGCGACTCGACCCTTCTTCCGGATAAGCCGAAAGAGTTTTGGAGCCCCGAGTTATTTATGGAGGAACTCGAATTACTCCTTACTCACCTTGGAATCCGAGATAAATACCTAGTGATTGGGCAATCGTGGGGCGGCATGCTCGGGATGCAATTTGCTATCACACAGCCTTCAGGGTTGCAGGCTCTCATCGTTGCCGATTCACCCGCCAGCATGAAACTCTGGTTATCTGAAGCAAATCGCTTGCGCGAAGAGTTGCCACCTGGAGTAAATGAAATTCTTCTCAAACACGAAACCGCAGGCACTACCGATGATGCTGAGTACACCTCTGCAGTCAATGTCTTCTACGACCGTCACCTCTGTCGGATACCAGCACCACCGTGTGTTCTTGAAGGGCGAAGAAAGCAAGCCCTCGATCACACGGTGTATCACACGATGAATGGACCGAGTGAGTTCCATGTGGTGGGCTCACTTAAGGAGTGGGACATCACCGACCAACTTCACAACATATCCGTACCAACGCTCTTAATATCTGGCGCGCACGACGAAGCCACACCTTTAATGGTCAAGCAAGTCCACGATCGCATTCCAGGAGCGCTCTGGGAACTCTTCCCGGAATCCTCACACTTGCCTCATATTGAGGAACCAGCGCGCTTCAAAAGGGTTGTCACTGATTTCCTCGCCAACTTTTAACTCAACATTGAATAGTGTTTAAGCAAAGAAAAGGCCCTCGCTTTCGCGAGGGCCTTCATTTCGTAGCGGGGACAGGATTTGAACCTGCGACCTCTGGGTTATGAGCCCAGCGAGCTACCGAGCTGCTCCACCCCGCGTCGGTATTGCGATGGTATGCGCTTCACGCATACATCGGCAAA
>CAIMVH010000148.1 GCA_903844855.1 uncultured Actinomycetes bacterium
CACCAAAGAAGACAATAGAAGTAAGTGACGTAGTTGCTTGGCTTTTACTGAATCCTTCAGCTTTTACAAGGAATGGGACACCCCAAATAAGCGAAAACATATTTGCTGAAAATGGGCTACTCCAATGTGACCAGAAACCAATCTTTGTTGCAGGATGAGCCCAGGTTATTTTCACTCTATTGATGAGCTCTTTTCGGGTTGGCCAAGAGTTGAGTAGAAGTTCCGGATTTCTGTCGCGAACAATTAGATATGAAAAGGTTCCAACTACTATAGAAGTCACGGTAAGAAGTGAGAAGGAGAAAGTCCAACTCTCATGACGTAGCACGTATGCGAAAGGGATTGCTGAGAGCAGTTGTCCAATCCATCCGAGTAATCCAATAATCTGCGACATCATGGCATTTCTTGAAGGCGGAAACCATGAAGTCGTTACTCTCAGCACTGATATAAATGTCATCGCATCGCCGAGACCAACGATGATGCGTCCGGCGAGAGCCCACGGATACACATTGGTAAATGCTAAGAGAAGCTGACCTACGCCCATTACGAATGCTCCAGTAGTGATCATGCGACGTGGTCCGAAGTGATCGAGCGCGACGCCGACGGGAATTTGCGCCAATGAGTAAGCGACGATTTGCACCACTGCAAAGAGGCTCAGGAGCGCTGGTCCCACCTGGTAACGATCAGCCGCGTCGAGGGTAGCTACGCCGAACGAGGAGCGCTGGTGGACTGCCACGAGATAGGCGAGCGCAGCGACTCCCCAGTAGAGCCATGCCTTCCCGCTGACCCGTTCTACTATGGGTGTTACGGAGCGGATTTCGGGGTGTCCGGTCGGCTCCATGGGGTTAGCCTAAATCCGCACGGGGCGTAGAGACGCATCTCAGAGTTCTCACAGGTGAGCCGATGATGATTGAAGCGTAAAAGGAGGTGAGAATGAGCCGAAAGTCTGTCAAGGGTTTCAACCGCGCTGGGGATACTGCGGCCCTGATGGTGGGCATCGGCCTAGGTTGCACTCTCGCTCTCGAAGTTATTTCCTTCACCTCTGAGGATCTACAAAAGACCTCCGGACTCATCACTATTGCCTCACGCTTCGCGGCTCTCATCGGCACCTATCTCGTGTTAGTGGGATTACTGCTGGTTGCTCGCATTCCGTGGGTGGAGCGTTCAGTGGGTCACGACCGCATGGTGACCTGGCACCGAAAGCTTGGGCCTTGGTCGCTCTACCTCATTCTTCTTCATGTAATTCTCGTTGTTCTTGGATATTCCAGCAATGACCGAATCCCTATGTATAAAGAGTTCTGGATTATGGTCACGACTTATTCGTGGATGTTGCCCGCGCTCGCCGGATTCACATTGATGATGGCCGCAGGCGTGACTTCATATCGTAAAGCTCGTGCAAAAATGGCGTATGAAACGTGGTGGATTATCCACCTCTGCACATATCTTGCTATCGCACTTTCCTTTATGCACCAAGTCCTCAATGGCGTGATGTTCATTTCTCATCCACTCGCAAAAAAGTGGTGGATTGGGATGTATATCTTCGTAGGTGGATCCATGGTCTTATGGCGCTTACTTCTACCACTTCTCCGTTCAATTATTCACGGGCTTGTGGTGGAGAAGGTAGTCGTTGAAGGTCCGGGCGTCGTGAGCGTGCATATCCGCGGGCGTCGCCTCGACAAGATGGGCGCTCGTGGCGGAAATTTCTTTGGATGGAGATTTCTTACCAAGAATCACTGGTGGCAATCACATCCGTACTCGCTTTCAGCAGCGCCACATTCAAAATTGCTTCGCATCACCGTGAAGGATTTGGGAGATCACTCGCACTCACTAGCTCATCTCAAACCGGGGACTCGAGTGTTAGCCGAAGGACCATACGGAATTTTCACCGCTAATCGGGCCACTGGTAAGCATGTACTGCTGGTCGGTGGCGGCGTGGGCATTACTCCGCTTCGAGCGCTGATGGAGGAGTTTCCCAAGGGTGCATCTATTGATGTGATTTATCGTGCCTCGCGCGAGGATGATGTAGTGCTACATAAAGAATTAAATTTCTTGGCAGAACAATTAAATGCTCGCATTCATTACATGATTGGTCCCCGCGCGCGATATCCGTTGACACCAACCCATCTGGTCTCGGTCGTTCCGCACATTGCTCTCTGCGACGTATTTGTTTGTGGTCCAGAGGCTTTAGTACACCGAGTTCGTCACACTGTTGAAGCACTTGGTGTACCAAGTGATCGATTCCACGATGAGGCGTTTGCTTTCCATGAGGAATGAGGAGAAGAGATGAAGAGGGCTCTCTTAATCACTGGCGGTACAGTCGCAGGTATATCTGCAGTGCTCTCATTTACGCCGGCGCAACTTACAAGTGCATCGAGCAGTATCTCCCCGTCAAGTGGTGACGCCACTATCAACTCTGGTGCGGCTTCGGATGTCACGGTCACTGGACGTGGTTATAACGCCGGCAGCTTTGGCACGGTCTCAGTTCAAATCACGGTAACGAATGGTGTAGTCACCGCTGCAAAGGCAGTGAGCTATCCCAATCGTGATAACCGATCAGCATGGATCAGTCAGCAAGCAATTCCGTGGCTGGTAGAACAAACACTCGCGGCCAAGGATTCAGCAAATGTTGCTGGCGTAGGTGGTGCCACTTATACCAGTGGGGCTTGGATAAATTCTTTGCAATCTGCGCTCACTGCAGCGGGTCTGTAACCAAATCGCATGCCGCTTCAGAAATTCGTGCATAACGAAGAAGTTTGGGGCACTGTCGTCTCGATCATTCTCAATTCCTCAACGCACGCAGAAGATGAGTTGCGTGCGGGAGTGCAAGAGATGGTCCAGTACTTCCATCGTATTGATGAACTCTTTTCAACGTACGAGCCGACGAGCGATGTTAGCCGCCTGCGTACTGGCCAGATGAAGATTGAAGATGCACATCCATGGGTCAAGGATGTCTGGCGTCTCTGTCAAGAAGCGAAGGAAATGACTCTGGGAGCCTTCGATCCGTGGGCAGTTTCGGGTGGCTTTGATCCCAGCGGTTACGTCAAAGGTTGGGCAGCAGATCGTGCACTGGAGTTGATTCCTGAAATCCCGCACGTGCAGATAAACGCCGGTGGAGATATCTCACTTCGTGGTGGCAATGCTCCGGGTGAGCCGTGGCGTATTGGTATTCGCCACCCGGATGATGCCACTCAGATTGCCGAAGATGTTGAAATTTATGACGGTGCTATCGCCACTAGCGGCATATATGAACGGGGAGCGCACATCATCGACCCCTCAAACGGATTACCTGCTCTCGAAGCGCGTTCGGCCACCGTGGTCGCGCCCGACTCGGGAGTGGCTGATGCGCTCGCGACAGCACTCGTTGTTGCAGGTAGACATGGTGCTCACTGGTTTGTGGAGCACCCCACGTGGTCTGCGTGGGTGGTAGATCGACATGGTGATCAGACTTGGGCAATCGGTCCACATTTTCCTAAGGGATAGGCTTGAGCCATGACGTGGCGCACGCGAAACCTGAAGACTCTCTCAGCAGTCTCCTTTGCCCAGGATGCGGCGAGTGAATTGCTCTATCCGATTCTTCCGATATTTATTACGGTCACCCTTGGTGCACCAGTTGTAGTGGTGGGAATGATTGAAGGGTTGGCCGAAGGCGCTGCCGCAATCACTAAATTAATTTCTGGCAAAATCTCCGACGGTCGAGCACGCAGACCCATCATCTTTCTCGGTTATCTCCTGGCCGCTATCGGCAAACTCCTAGTTGCACTTGCTTTTGTCTGGCCAATTGCCTTACTTGGGCGAGTAGTTGATCGGTTAGGCAAAGGAATTCGTGGAGCGCCTCGAGATGCGCTTTTAGTGATGGATATTCCAGTAGAAGATCGTGGCAAAGCTATTGGATTTCATCGGGCAGCAGATACTGCGGGCGCGGTTGTGGGTCCTTTGATTGGATTACTCATTATCCACTTTGCACATGGATCACTTCGCACGGTGCTCTGGATTGCCCTGATACCTGCAGTGCTCTCCGTCTTTCTCATTAAATTTGTGAAGGAGACCGCACCGCCTAAACGTGTAGATGCTTCAGCGGGGCATGGAGTGCTGCCGGCTGAATTAAAAAGATTAGTGCTTCTGATGGGCATCTTCGGCCTAGTAAATTTCCCAGATGCACTGATTTTGCTCCACTTGCATCAAATCGGGTTCTCTACCTTTCAAGTAGTAGCGCTTTATGCACTCTTTAATCTCTCCTATGCGCTCCTTGCATACCCACTTGGTGCTCTTGCAGATCGCATTCCCAAGCATCGAATCTTTGCTGGCGGCCTCTTTGCATTTGCAATCGCCTACATAGGTCTCTCACAGACCGATTCCAAGTGGATCTCAATACTGCTCCTCCTTGTCTATGGTGGATTTGCCGCTTGCAACGATGCTGTTGGCAAGTCTTGGGTTGCCAAAATCGCTCCGAATGACCGACAGGGCAGCGCGCAGGGGCTCTTTCAGGGAGTGAGCGGTGGCGCAATATTGATCGCCGGGATCTGGGCTGGGCTCACGTGGGGAGAATTCGGGAATCTCCCACTATTGATCTCTGGGGTGGTGGCGATCTTCGTGGCCATCGCTCTTTGGCGAGATATTTTGAAGAGCGGCTTGTCTCAGTAGGCTAGTGATATGGAAATCGACAGGGGAAGGCTTGCTCTTCTCACCAAGCGAGAGCAGCAGCGATTTCGCGAGTTACACCCCAAGAGCGGCCAACTCTCTTTCGAAGCGAAGAGTTCGATGCCTGGCGGCGTGCCCATGTCATGGATGACCAAATGGCCTGGTGACTTTCCGCTCTTTGTGCACAGTGCGCAGGGTGCCCGCTTCACGGATGTTGATGGTCTGGAATATATCGATTTCTGTCTGGGTGATACAGGTTCCATGACGGGGCATTCGCCGAAAGCAACCACTGCAGCGATCAAGTCCCAGCTCGATCGTGGCATGACCGCGATGCTGCCTACTGAGGATGCCCTTGTAGTCTCCCAAAATCTTGCGAGTAGATTTGGTCTACCACTCTGGCAATTTACTGTCTCTGCCACAGACGCCAATCGTCATGCCATTCGTTATTCACGGCTCATCACTGGTAAGAATAAAGTTTTAGTTTTTGACCGCTGTTATCACGGGAGTGTCGATGAAACATTTGCAACTCTAGACGACGCATCGAAAGTGGTGAGTCGCGAGGGAAATATTGGCGCACCTGTCTCCTTGGATGTGACCACGCGAGTTGTACAATTCAATGACCTTGAAGGTGTGGAAAGTGCTTTAAAGCAAGGCGATGTCGCGTGTATTTTGACTGAACCCGCGCTCACAAATGTGGGGATTGTCTTACCAACGGCTGGATTTCTCGAAGGATTACGTTCCCTCGCAACCAAATACGGAACGATCCTCATCATTGACGAGACGCATACGATTTCAGCAGGCCCAGGGGGTATGACGGCGCTTAATAATCTTGCTCCTGACATTCTTACGATTGGAAAATCAATCGGTGGCGGAATGCCTGTAGGGGCATTTGGCATGAGCGAAGAGGTTTCTGCACGTATTACTCGCCTGGTGCGTCGAGATTGGATAGATACCGGGGGAATTGGCGGTACGTTGGCTGGAAATGCACTCTCGCTCGCAGCAATGCGGGCGACGCTCCTTGAGGTTCTTACCCCAGCGAATTTTGCGAAAATGATTCCGCTCGCTCATGAGTGGGCCGATGGCGTTGATGCTGTTATCAAAGCCTGCGCCTTGCCTTGGCATTGCAATCGTTTAGGCGCACGCGCAGAGTACAACTTCTCTCCCCGCGCACCTCGTACTGGCGCAGAAGCTATGGCAGCAGGCGATTTTGCTATCGAGCAGTATCTCCACTTGAAGTTGCTCAATGATGGTTTCCTTCTCACGCCTTTTCACAACATGGCGCTGATGTGCCCAGAGACGACACGTGCGGATGTGGCAGCGCATACAGAAGCCATGATGCGTACCTGCAAAGAGTTAGTTTCTTAATCCGTCTCTACCGACGGTGGCGTGGGTGGCGCTTCAAGGTGATCCACTTGGGTGACTACGCCAGAGCGAGAGTGAATAATCCACGCAGCTCCGGGCTCTAAATTCTCAGTGGGAATTTTAAAGCGCGAATCTTCAAGGGCGTACTCGAGAAGAGCTGGCAACACCAGTCGATGTGAACAGAGTAGAACCGTGCGGTCTAGCGTAATGAGGTCGAGTACTTTTGTGCGCGCAGGAACTTTATCTCGCTTAAACCCATATTCACTCACCGAAGGTTCAGTAATAAGTGCGTTCTGTCGCTCCCGCACCAGGGGTTGAAGTGATTGCTGAGAGCGGGTGGCGTCTGAGGAGTGCAGTTCGACATCGGCGTACGCGCGATAGATATCAACAAGGCGGGCCGCTTGTCGGGCGCCCTTCGCATCGAGAGGGCGATCATCATCATCGCCATCCCACGCTGAACGTTTGATAGCTTTGCAGTGACGGAGCAGAATAAAAGCATTCGTCCCGGTGCCAATTGTAAGAAATGAGTTGAGCACCCGTTGATCAAGTTCGTAGGTGAGCAGTACTCTCGCCTCGCTAGGAGCGAGCCAGCGAACCTCATCGACTTCGCCGTCATCTACTCGCTGTGTGTACTCATGGGCTCTAGCCGACCAGAAACGAACTTTCTTATCGACACCTTCAGCGTCGTACTCAATTTCTCCGAGTTCTGGACCGAAGATAGCCTTGACGCCAGTCTCTTCGAGGACCTCTCGGTAGGCAGCAGCTAGATCATGTTCAAACGGTTCAACTTTTCCCTTGGGCAGGGTCCAATCGTCGTATCGGGGGCGATGTACCAAAGCGACTTCGACTTTTTCTGGTTCAGGAGCGCGCCAAAGAACAGCGCCAGCCGCCCTCACTGTAGGTACTTTCTTCGTCATTGTGATGCCTTAGATCGCGCGATCAAGAACCCCTGGAGATCTTGCAGGTCCTCACCGTTGGAGTCATGTGACCGATGTACCCATTCGTTGCTCTCTTGGAGGAACCAAGCGGCAAACTTTCCAGAGGTGAGCTCATCCAACAAGACCATGAGTTTCTGGCGGGAAGCTGGCGCCTCGATTCGCACAAGCGTTTCGACTCGGCGATCTAAATTGCGATGCATCATGTCAGCGCTGCCGATCCATAACTCGTCATGGCCTGCGTTATGAAAGTGAAAAATCCGCGAATGCTCAAGAAAACGTCCAAGATAAGAGCGCACGGTGATGTTTTCAGAAAGTCCAGGCACCCCTGCCCGCAGGGCACAGATACCGCGGACGATGATTTCTACCTTGATCCCGGCCTCTGATGCTTTGTAAAGGGCATCAATAATATTCTCGTCCTCAAGTGAGTTGAGCTTCATCCGGATTCCAGCGGGTTTGCCAGCTTCGGCATGTGCAATCTCGCGTTTAACTCTCTCGATCAAACCAGGTCGAAGTGTTCGAGGAGCGACCAGCAGTCGGCGGAAATCAGTTTGTGGTGCCATACCCGACAATTGATTAAAGAGGCGGGAGAGATCGTCGCAAAGCTCTGGGTCCGCCGTGAGGATACCCAAGTCCTCATATTGGCGAGCCGTTTTCGGGTTGTAATTACCCGTTCCTATATGGCAATAGCGCATGAGTCGGTCGCCTTCATCGCGCACAACTAACGAAAGTTTGGCATGTGTCTTGAGCCCAAGAACGCCGTACACCACGTGAACGCCAGCTTCTTCAAGTTTTCTCGCCCAACGCACGTTAGCAAGTTCGTCGAATCGGGCGCGCAACTCTACAAGCGCTAGAACTTGTTTGCCGGCAGATGCAGCATC
Source organism: uncultured Actinomycetes bacterium (assembly GCA_903844855.1). Classification (GTDB taxonomy): domain Bacteria; phylum Actinomycetota; class Actinomycetes; order Nanopelagicales; family Nanopelagicaceae. Next base: position 7,814 of record CAIMVH010000148.1, read on the forward strand.
GATAAGTGCATCAACGATAGGAGAGTCTCCCGAAGTTCTATAAAGCGTTTGTTTGATTGCGAGTACCTTAGGATCAGCCGCTGCTTGCTCAAGAAATGAGACAACACTGGAGGTAAAGGAATCAAATGGATGATGGAGCAGAATCTCTTTGCGTTTGATTGCCTCGAAGATTTCTCCGGTAACTGAATCTGTATCCACTTCGACGAGCGAGGGATGTGTCCGCGACGAGAATGGTGGAAATTTCAATTCTGGACGATCAAGTCCAGCGATACTGAAAAGGCCAGTTAAATCAAGAGGTTCTGGCAGGTGGAAGATCTCGTTTTCTTCAACTCCGAGTTCCTCACTGAGCCTATCTAAAATACGCTTATCGATGTCGCGAGAAACTTCAAGTCGAACGGCGGGACCAAATCTACGTCGCAATAATTCTTGTTCTAAAGAATGCAACAGATTTTCTGAATCATCTTCTTCAACCTCAAGATCTTGATTGCGCGTCACTCGAAAAGAATGGTGAGCAATGATTTCCATACCTGGAAAGAGATCCGCTAAGTGTTCAGCGATGAGTGCTTCAAGTGGAAGGAATCGTCCAGTACCACGCGGTAGTGTTTCAACAAATCGCGGCATCAGTGGCGGCACCTTCACTCGCGCGAATACGTCCTCACCGTTCTCTGGATTCTTGACCAAAATTGCCAGGTTCAATGAGAGTCCTGAAATATATGGGAAAGGGTGTGACGGATCTACAGAGAGCGGAGTGAGAACTGGAAAAACCCGATCAGTGAAGAGTGTGTCTAGATACTCACGTTCTTCTGCCGTAACCATGTTCCAATCAACAATTTCAATTCCCTCATCAAGCAACTTAGGTGCCACATCATCGCGAAAGAATTCAGCGTGATCTGTCACCATGCTCTTCACTTGAGCCAGCACTGAAGCAAGCACCTCTTTTGGTTGCTCGCCTGTGGGTCCCTTGAGAGCAAGGCCAGTAGCGATCCGGCGCTTGAGGGTTGCCACTCGGACCATGAAAAATTCATCCAAATTGCTGGCAAAAATAGCAAGAAATTTTGCACGCTCGAGCAGCGGGCTATCAGGACTCTTGGCCAATTCGAAAACGCGCTCGTTGAAGGCGAGCCAACTGGACTCTCGTTCGATGTAACGCATAAATGTTGAGTCTGCCATGTTTGGGTAAACAGTGGGTAACTAGATGCTGAACAGCCGAATTTTGAGGCTATTTCCTATACATCACGTCAATAGCCCACTCGGTAAAACCTAACGTCTGGTACATCTGGTTGGCTGGCGAATTATCGCTCTCCACATAGAGCATCGCGGTGCGCATTCCGTGGTTTCGGAGGTACGAGAGTCCAGCCACTGTGAGCTCTCTTCCGAGCCCACGACCTTGGGCGCTCGGGTCTACGCCGATGACGTAGATTTCGCCGATAGGCACGTGCCCATGACTGCTAGCCAAACCATGCACTTTAGTCCAACAAAAAGCGATCATTTTTTTATCTTCACGTGCGACGAAGAATCCATTTGGATCAAACCAAGGCTCTTTCATGCGGAGATGCACGTCTCGTGCGCTCCAAATTCTTTGTTCGGGGTGATGTGCAAAAGCTCTTGAATTAACGTGCAACCATTCTTCAATATCTTCGTCTCCGAATGCGCTTAAAGAGACCGAACCAGGAAGAGAAATGGCGGGAATCGGAATTTCTAAGGATCGTCGAAGTTGACGCAAAGTTCGCACTTTCTTGAACCCCAGCGTGCCAGCAAGAGTGGCGGCTTCTGCGAGATCACCATGCGACCAAAGGCGGAGATTCTCACCAGCAATGCGCAAGAGTTCGTTTACCAACATCTTTCCAACGCCTTGCTTGCGAGCAAGCGGGGAAACCACAATTTCTGCACTTGGTCCTTCCACTTGATCTGAGATATCTAGATGGGCATAACCAAGGATGTGCGAGTCCAATACGACCGTGAGATGTTGATCGTGGTCATCACCACCCTCACGTAAGTGCAACGCGACATGCTCGGAAAGTGGATTAATTCCATCTGCGATAGCCGAAAGATTAGCAACTTGAAGGATCTCTGCGCTTTGACTTTCTGAGAGATGCGCGTGGTGCTGGAGTTCCATCAATCAATCAAGACTGGCAGCGAGTCTGCGTCTTGAATGGTTCCGCCAAGCACAAAGCGATATCCCACGTTTCGTACGGTTCCAATAATTGCTTCGTGCTCAGGACCTAATTTGGCGCGCAGTCGACGGATATGTACGTCGACGGTGCGAGTTCCACCAAAGTAGTCATAGCCCCAGACTTCTTGCAAGAGTTGTGCGCGAGTGAAAACTCTCCCCGGATGCTGCGCAAGATATTTCAATAATTCAAACTCTTTGAAAGTAAGATCAAGTGCGCGTCCGCGAATTTTCGCTGAGTATGCGCCTTCATCGATCACCATTTCACCAGTGCGTATTTCGTTCACCGCATCATCAACCTGTGCGAGCGCACTCTTGCTACGGGAAATACTGAGGCGAATGCGAGCCTCGACCTCTGCGGGTCCGGCGGTATCGAGGATGACATCGTCCATTCCCCAGTCAGCACTTACTGCTGCCAGGCCGCCTTCAGTAACGATAAGAATGAGTGGAGCCCCTAGGCCGGTACTTGCCAAAAGTGTGGCGAGCGACTTTGCGTGGGAGAGTTCGCGCCGGGCGTCAAGGAAGATGACATCTCCTGAAGGTGCATCGATCAGGATGCTCGCCTCAGCGGGGAGGATGCGTACCTGATGTGAAAGCAATCCGAGGGCGGGAAGGACCTCGCTTGACCCACCGAACGTGTTTGTGAGCAGGAGCAATTTCGCCATCTGCTCACCTCCGCTCGTTACGCAATACGTTCAATTAGGAGGAGAATACCGGGCATGAGTTCAGCTCTCCCAATCGGAACCCAGCTCGAGGGCGTCCAAGTGCGGTTTTGGGCGGGCGCCAAGAGCGCCGCAGGTCGCAGCGAGATGGTGGTCGCCCCTGGCAGCGCCCGGGAAATCCTCGCCCAACTACGCGGTGAGCTCGGGGAGTCCTTCTATTCCATCGCCGCCAATTCAAGCCTGCTCCTCGATGGCGGGGCCCTTCATGACCTGGATAGACCCTTACTTCCGGGAAGCACCCTTGAAATCCTTCCACCCTTTGCGGGGGGTTGAGATGGGCGCTTGGGGTCTAGGTCTTCTACTGGCAGCCTCCCTGGTCTTTGGCTTTGTCTATCGGGCTAAACGCGGACGAGTCCATCCGGCCAAGTCCCTCCCTCGAGATCGTGCTGCCAGCGCACTAGATCTCTCGCCACTCACGGTGGAGTTAGGGAGTCGGGGTAGCTTTATCCAATTCTCCTCGGCTTTCTGCACCCCTTGTCGAGCGACCCGACTCCTTCTTGAAGGCGTGGCCGCTGCCAACCCCGGCTTTATTCATCACGATATCGACGCAGAAGCTCATCTCGAGTTAGTCAGGCGCCTTCATATTCTCTCAACGCCCACCACCATCATTCTCGATCGGAATGGTGTGGAAGTCGGTCGGGCCTCGGGTGCTCCCAAGCGGGACGACATCGAACGGGTGGTTGCTTCCCTTCGATAAATCAGCGCACTTGCTGCGTACGTATTGAAAGTGCGAAGGCTTTGCAATTAGCGGATCTCTACAGATGGCTTTACCCTTTACTCATGTTTACCAACGAGTTGACCAAGAGGCGGACTATTGATTTCTGCCGTCTTACCAGCTCGCGCTGTCGTGCCTAATTAATTCAACGCAAGTAATTGCAATTAATTCTGCCCACGCCAGCGATGAAAGGTAACAAAAGATGGAAATCGATATCCGCGGTCCACGTTTCGGAGCGGCCCTCACCCTCGCAGTATTAGCAATCGCATTCTTTACTGGATCCGTATGGGTACTGGCTCTTCAGACGGTGGTATTTGCACTCGGTGCATCTCGCGGACCACATCGTTCACCTTATGGAATCTTCTTTGCGAAAGTTGTGAAGCCTCGGATCTCTCCCACCAAAGAGCGAGAAGATAGTCGCGCACCACAATTTGCGCAGGCCGTAGGTTTGGTTTTTTGTCTGGTAGGTCTCGTTGGAGGATTTAGTGGTATCGCGCCGCTCTTCTATGTAGCCACTGGATTTGCGCTTGCAGCATCTTTTCTCAACGCGATCTTTGGACTCTGTTTAGGTTGCGAAATGTATTTGATAATCAAGCGCTTCTCGCGCACTAAAGAAACTGTGGGGGCTTAAATGTCAAGGGAAACATCGTTAGTAAATTCAGATTGGGTTTCACTCAATCTCTCGACCTCTGGGGTCGTATTAGTCGAGGTTGATGAAGATACTGATGCCTACGAGAAGGGCCATATCGCGGGGGCTGTGAAATTGCATTGGCGCGATGACTTGCAAGACAAAGTTCGCCGAGACATTGTTTCTAAATCTGACTTCGAGAAGTTGCTTTCGGATCGTGGTATTGCCAACGATGACACTGTGATTCTTTACGGCGGGAATAACAACTGGTTTGCTGCTTACGCCTACTGGTACTTCAAGCTCTATGGCCATAAGGATGTTCGCCTGCTGGATGGTGGGCGCAAAATTTGGGAGCTTGAATCACGCGAGCTGACGACAAATGTTTCTACTCGTCCTGCTAGTAAGTATGTAGCTACCGAGCAAGATCACTCGCTTCGCGCATTCCGTGATGAAGTACTTGCTGCGATTGGTAAGTTAAATCTGGTTGATGTGCGATCTCCACAAGAGTTCAGCGGAGAGTTAGCGGCGCCAGCCCACCTGCCACAGGAACAGGGCCAAGTCCGCGGCCATATTCCGAGTGCAAAGAATATTCCTTGGGCGAAGAGTGCTAACGAGGATGGCACCTTTAAGAGCGATGCTGATCTTGCAGAGCTTTACAAGGGAGCGGGCGTCAATGTGGCAACCGACACCATTGCTTACTGCCGTATCGGCGAGCGGTCTTCGCATACGTGGTTTGTGCTTCACGAACTTCTTGGGATGAAGAACGTGAAGAATTACGACGGATCTTGGACGGAATACGGCTCACTCGTCGGCGTGCCTGTGGAGCTGGGCGCGTGATCACGTGCGGGGCAAAAGCTGGAGGCCCTTCTCTTGATGGGATCGATGTATCGAAAAGTGCGATAGTTCAGGGCATTGCACTTATAGGCGGTGAGCCAGTGGGCCGGGGGTATGTGCGCTTACTGGATGCTCAAGGTGATTTCACCGCCGAGGTACCGACATCGAGCGAGGGGCAATTCCGGTTCTTTGCCTCGCCAGGGCAGTGGAGCGTTCGACTCCTGACGGCTGGAGCCACCTGTGAAGCGAAATTCTCCCTGCGCATCGGTGAGCCGGTAGATCTCGTACTTGAAATAGCTTCCTGACCGTAGAATGAGCATATGCCTGACGATGAGATTCGCGCTCGTGGCTTACGCCTCACCCCTCAACGCCAGTTGGTGTTAGACGCTGTTCGCGAATTAGGGCACGCCACGCCTGAAGAGATTGCCCAAACGGTGCGCCAAATGCACGCTGGTATCAACCTTTCTACGGTCTATCGAAACCTAGAGACATTAGAGACTGCCGGATTCATTATCCATACGCATTTGGGACATGGTGGTGCCACTTATCACGCGGCCGACGAAATTACGCATCTGCACTTGGTCTGTGGCGACTGTGGAAAAGTTGATGAGTCCGAGCTGGAAGATGCTAAAGATTTTGTTGACCTGATTCTCAAGAAGCGTGGGTTTGCAACTGATGTAACTCACTTCGCTATTTATGGAACGTGTGCAGCATGCCAAGTCAAGTAAGTAGCCGCGTGCTAGTTGAGAGTGGTCCTGATCAAGGCGCGCTCTGGCACTCCGGGTCATTTGTGCAAGAGCAGCGTGCGCTCTATGAAGGGCGCGGTTGGGCTGATTTAGGTCACCGACCCATCATCACCGTGAGTGGGATAGATCGACTCACATGGTTGCACTCACTCACTACGCAAGATCTCGAGAGACTTGCTCCTCATCAATGGACACAGGCGCTAATTCTTAGCCCACACGGACACGTGGAACATCACTTACTACTTGTAGATGATGGTGTGACCACGTGGATGCATGTAGAACCAGAAACTGCGGATGAGCTCGTCACATACTTAGAGTCTATGAAGTTCATGCTGCGCGTCGAGGTCGCGAATGTGAGTAGTAAATACAAATGTCTTCGAATTCCTGGACTTCCTGATTTACTCGGTGGTCCTTTTCGAATTGTGAAGCGTGATGAAGAAATGGAACTACCTGTTGATTCAGTTGAGGTAGGCATGTGGGCGATAGAGGCAGAGCGCATCGCGGCTGGACGCCCGCGCCTTAAATTTGAGACTGATCATAAGACTATTCCTAACGAAGTGAACTGGCTCAATAGCGCGGTCCACATGAACAAGGGTTGTTATCGAGGTCAAGAAACAGTGGCGCGTACTTTCAACCTGGGAAAACCACCACGGCGTCTTGTGCAGTTGCATCTTGATGGAAGCGTCGTCTCACTTCCCCCCCATTGCACGCCGGTGATGTATCTAGATAAGCAGGTTGGCTTTATTGGTTCTTCAGCGTTGCATCACGAGTTAGGACCAATTGCGCTCGCGGTTATTAAGCGAAATATTCCAGAGGATGCGCTATTACTGGCTGGAGATATCCCAGCTGCCCAAGAGCTGAAGCTCTCTTAAAGGACATCATTTCTATGACAAATAAGAATCCAGATAGTGCGCTTGAATTTGC
>CAIMVH010000149.1 GCA_903844855.1 uncultured Actinomycetes bacterium
GCTTCGCATGCACCCATATCAAATTGAGTGATAATCGAGCCATCTGCTTCTCGTTGATGCACCGGAATAATATCCATCAAAGGCGTCTTACTTAAGATCACGCCAGCTGCGTGCACGCCCCACTGGCGCTTGAGCCCCTCGATTCCTCGAGCAGTATCGACCACACGGCGAACATCAGGGTCAGACTCATAGACCGCACGAAACTCACCTGCCTCTGAATACCGTTCGTGTCCGGGATCAAAGATGCCCTTGAGAGGTATGTCCTTGCCCATGATTGACGGCGGCAAGATCTTCGTGACTCGATCTCCCATAGCAAAGGGATAGCCGAGAACACGCGCGGAATCTTTAATCGCTTGCTTTGCCTTAATGGTGCCGTAGGTGATGATCTGCGCAACATGTGTGCTTCCGTACCTGTCTGTTGCGTATCGGATCATTTCGCTACGACGACGCTCGTCGAAGTCAATATCGATATCCGGCATAGAGACACGTTCTGGGTTGAGAAAACGCTCGAAGAGTAAGCCGTAGGGAATTGGATCAATCTCAGTGATGCGCAGCGCCCATGCGACTACGGCGCCGGCCGCTGACCCGCGACCAGGACCCACGCGGATGCCATTCTTTCGAGCGTGCGCGATGAGATCAGCGACTACCAGGAAGTAGCCGGGGAAACCCATCTGCTTAATAACGGATAGTTCAAAAGCAGCACGCTCTAAATACTCTTGAGGGGCCCCGTTTGAAAAGCGATACTTGAGCCCCAGCGCCACTTCTTTCTCAAGCCATGAATCCTCGGACTCCCCTTCTGGAACAGGAAAATTCGGCATGAGATTGGCGCCTTCATTAAATGAAATATCGCATCTCTCGGCAATGGCCAATGTTGCGTCACAGGCTTCTGGGAAGTCGCGGAAAATGTGGCGCATCTCTTCGGGCGATTTCAAATAAAACTCGGTGCCTTCAAACTTGAATCGCTTAGGATCTGCTAAGTTCGATCCTGATTGAACGCAGAGCAGAATTTCGTGAGCGTAAGAATCTTCTTGCGCCGTGTAGTGCAAATCATTTGTGGCTACTAGAGGAATCTTGAGATCTTTCGCGAGCGCCAATAAATCATCATTGACACGTTTTTCGATCTCTAATCCGTGATCCATGATTTCGCAGAAGTAATTACCTTCACCGAATATGTCCCGGAAATCTGCGGCCGCTTTCTTAGCGCCAACCTTGTCTCCCATACGTAATCGGGTTTGCACTTCGCCACCGGGACAACCTGTGGTTGCGATCAATCCCTTACTGAAACGCGAGAGTAATTCACGATCTATACGTGGCTTGTAATACTGCCCTTCAAGCGAGGCTAGCGAAGAAAGTTTGAAAAGATTATGTAGACCCTCGTTGTTCTCCGAAAGTATCGTGAGGTGCGTATAGGCACCGCCACCCGAAACATCATCTTCGCCGCCTTGAGCCCATTTCACTTTCTTGCGATCAAAGCGACTCTCCGGCGCCAAGTAAGCCTCAATGCCGATGATCGGATTTACCCCAGTTGCTTTGGCTTGCTTATAAAAGTCATAAGCCCCGAAGACATTCCCATGATCAGTCATGGCCAGGGCAGGCATCCCCATTCGGGCGCTCGCCTCAAAAAGCTCAGTCAGCCGGGCCGCCCCATCGAGCATGGAGTATTCGGTGTGGACGTGGAGGTGAGCAAAAGAGGACACGACTAGGCAGGGTAGTCCTCTTCGCTACTGCTCACTTCGCAGGCGCGCGAGTCCACCCTCGAGGTCAGGCGGATAGGGAGTGCTGAAGCGCACTAACTCGCCGCTCGTAGGGTGTTCAAACTCTAATTCACAGGCGTGTAGCCATTGGCGGGTGAGGCCTAGACGGTCGGCCAGGGTGGGATCAGCCCCATAGGTAATATCTCCCACGCACGGGTGGCGAAGGGCTGACATATGTACCCGAATCTGGTGGGTGCGTCCGGTCTCCAGATGAATCTCGAGTAGCGAAGCAGCTGGGAAGGCTTCCAACGTCTCGTAATGCGTGATGCTTTCGCGCCCACCTTCCATCACGGTAAAACGCCAATCATCTTTGGGGTGGCGACCAATGGGAGCATCCACCGTGCCTCGACTTGGATCAGGATGGCCCTGGACGAGTGCGTGATAAATCTTGGTCACCGTGCGTTGGCGGAAAGCATCCTTGAGGCGGGAGTATCCGATCTCAGATTTTGCGATCACCATCAGACCGCTAGTACCTACATCGAGGCGTTGCACGATTCCTCGGCGTTCTGCAGCCCCAGAAGTGGTGATGGAAACACCTAAGGCTGCCAAGCCACCTAATACATTCGCTCCGCTCCAACCCACACTGGGATGAGCCGCCACGCCAGCAGGCTTGTCGACGACGACGAAGTGGTCATCTTGAAAGACGATTGCCAGATCAGGAATGACGTGCGGAGTGATCGCGAGCTCTTGAACAGCTTCCGGTATGAGCACGTCAATCACCATGTCGGTGGAGAGTCGATCTGATTTTCCGAGCCGTGCACCATTTCGAGCCAATGTGATTCCGCCTTCGGCAAGCACCTCAGCTGCGCGCGTACGCGAGAGGCCAAGCAGACGCGAAATTCCTGAATCGACCCGCTCGCCATCAAGGCCTGCAGGAATCACTATTCGTCTTTGATCAGGCATCTATTCGCTTTCGTTGAAAGAGTGCAGAGATAACAATGATGCTCGCCGCAATGACCACGGCAGAGTCGGCAATATTAAAGATGGGCCAGTGGGGCAACTCAATCCAGTCAACGACGTGACCTTTCATGCCGCCGGGCGAGCGAAAAATTCGATCGCCTAGATTGCCAAAGACACCACCAAGGATGAGCGACATCGGCAACCAAAGTTCACTGCTACGTCCTCCAAAGAGTGCAATCGCCACTCCCACTAAGAGCGAAAAGAGCGCTAAGTAGAGGGTGCTCCCCTGACCCATACTGAATGCCGCACCGGAATTACGCACGTACGTGAAGTGAAGTAGACCAGGAATCACTTGTACTCGATCGCCGTCGGAGAGAGCAGAAACAGCCCACACTTTGGTCACCTGGTCGAGTAGAAGTATGGCCAACGCAATGAACCAGCCTGCGCGTCGCAATGGAGCGGCGGCGGCATAAATCTTGCGGAACATAGGCTAAGTCTCTCAGGCTTCCCCTGCGTATCACACCTAAGCCCGATGATTCGGAGATTATGAGTTGTGATCACCGATTAAACGGCATATTCTCGAGATTATGACCGCTTTCAAGCGATTAGCCACC
>CAIMVH010000150.1 GCA_903844855.1 uncultured Actinomycetes bacterium
CACCAGCACCCGTTGCAGCACCAGCACCCGTTGCAGCACCAGCACCCGTTGCAGCACCAGCACCCGTTGCCGTCCGCCCAGCTGTAGTTCCACCAAATGCTGCGGGCCCAGAGACTCCGATCACGATGCCAGCACTCGGCGAAAGTGTTATCGAAGGAACCGTGACTCGTTGGCTCAAGAACGTGGGCGAAACCGTCGCCATCGATGAGGCACTACTTGAAGTTTCCACAGACAAAGTTGATACCGAAATCCCTTCACCCGTAGCTGGCACTTTGCTTTCTATCGTCGTTCAAGTCGATCAGACAGTTCCGGTAGGCGCAACGCTGGCAACTATTGGTGTCGCAGGAGCAGTTCCCGCCCCTGCACCTGTGGCTGCACCAGCACCTATGGCTGCACCGGCACCTGTCGCTGCGCCAGCACCTGTGGCTGCACCAGCACCTGTGGCTGCAACCGCAAGCGATGATTCATATGTCACACCACTTGTTCGCAAACTCGCACAAGAAAACGGCATCGACCTTGGTTCACTCACCGGCAGCGGAGTCGGAGGACGTATTCGGAAGCAAGACATTTTGGAAGAAGCCGAGCGTCGGCGCGTTGCCGCGGCAACAAAAGCGCCGGAGATTTCCTCTCTCACGCAGTCGGCACCAATTGTGGCAGTTGCAGAGGGTGAACTTCGAGGCACCATCGTTCCAATGACCCGACTTCGTAAGGTGATCGCTTCGCGAATGGTTGAGTCCTTGCACACGAGTGCGCAACTCACCACAGTCATCGAAGTTGATGTCACCAAAATTGCGCGCCTTCGCGATAAATCAAAAGCCGCTTTCGAAAAGCGTGAGGGCGTCAAGCTCTCCTTCATGCCATTCTTCGCAGTCGCAGTGTGTGAGGCCCTGCGCCTGCATCCAGTCATCAACTCTTCGGTAGACGGTGACAACATCGTTTATCACGCCACCGAGAATCTCGGGATTGCAGTAGATACTCCTCGTGGTTTGCTCGTCCCAGTTATTCGCGATGCAGGACAACTCAACATCGGAGGCATTGCTCGAAGCGTTGCAGATCTTGCAGACCGCACTCGTGATAACAAAGTCAGTCCTGATGAACTGGGTGGTGGCACCTTTACGCTCACAAACACCGGAAGTCGTGGTGCCCTCTTTGACACCCCGATTATTAACCAACCACAGGTAGCGATACTTGGAACTGGTGCAGTTGTGAAGCGTCCCGTTGTCGTTAAGGATGAAGATGGCGGCGAAACCATCGCCATTCGTTCCATGATCTACCTAGCTCTTTCCTACGATCATCGCATCGTCGACGGTGCAGAAGCAGCCCGCTTCTTGGTGACGTTAAAGAATCGCCTCGAAGAGGGACGTTTTGAATCAGATCTAGGTCTCTAGAGATGAAGATTGCAGTAACAGGCTCTTCTGGGTTGATCGGAAGCGCGCTAGTTAAGCGTCTCACGAAGCAAGGCCATCAAGTCATCCGCCTAGTTCGACGCTCCCCCATTGCCGAAGATGAAATCCGCTGGACTCCAGACGGATCTGCGCTTCCTGCAGAATCACTCACCACACTCGCTGGATCAGATGCTGTCATCCACCTATCGGGTGCCGGCGTCGGCGATAAGCGCTGGAGCGCGGCATACAAGAACGAAATCTTGAAGTCGCGCACCGATAGCACCGCCACCATCGTCTCCGCGATCAATGAACTTGAGATTCCGCGCTTCCTTTCAGCCTCGGCTATCGGTTGGTACGGCGAAACAGGCAATCGCGAAGTCACTGAAGAAGATCGCGCAGGCGACGATTTTCTTGCTGATGTCTGCCGCCAGTGGGAAGAGAGTGCAGGCCAAGCAAGTGCGGTCACCACGTTCATGAGAACAGGGTTGGTCTTCGCCGCCAAGGGCGGAGCACTCGGGCGGATGGTGCCCCTCTTCAAGGCCGGACTTGGCGGAAAGTTAGGCGACGGTAATCAGTGGTGGTCATGGATTTCTCTCAATGATGAGATTCGAGCCATCGATTTCCTCTTGAACAACGAATTAGCCGGTCCTGTGAATCTGACTTCTCCATTCCCAGCGACAAATTCAGAAGTTACTGCGGCACTTGCGCGCGCACTTCATCGTCCAGCGCTCTTTCCCGCTCCAGCATTTGCCATCAAAGTTGCCTTGGGCGGATTCTCGACCGAAGTTCTTGGTTCAAAGCGTGTTGCACCTACTGCGTTACTCCAAGCAGGATTTCTTTTTGAGAATCCACATATTGGACAGACGCTCGAAGAATTAGTCGATTAAATACCTTTAGCAAGAATCGCTTCGGCGCATCTACGTCCACTCGCCAAAGCACCTTGCTGCGAGGGCGTATCGCGATGATCACCCACCACCCAGATTCCATTGCCGAAATTAATCTCTCGACGTACTGCTAACCCTGGAACTTGAGCGGGAAGCGCATCAGGGACATCAGAAACATGAAGTAGGTGCCAATCTGAGATCTCGCGACCCCAAAGCGTCGCGAGATGGCGATGCACATCGCCCTCATTCGTCGCCACCAGCGCAGTAGACGAGATCAAGTGCTTCCCCTTCGGCGCATAAGTGTCTGAAACATTGCTCATTACTACTGAGTTGACTAGCGGACCGCGATGGAGCCCGTCAACCACAAGCGCTTTGCCCTGCGTGGGGGCACGATCCGCTGCGTGATACCAAGTGGTGCAATTCTTCATGGTGGGCATCGGTACATCGGGAATCAACGCATGTGCTGCACGCCCTCCAGTGGCAATCACGATGTCTACTGCCTTCACACTTCCGTTCGCAGTCAAGACTCTTCCAGGTGCAACACTTTCAACAGCAATCCCCAATCGCACATCCTTGATACGCGATGCTAATACGCGCGGAAATTCACCCATTCCTTGAATAGGTACGGACGGAGTCCCCTTCACGAATGATCGCAATACCAATTCACCGTAGCGCCGAGACACGTGCGCTGGATCATCAAGAAAGACTCCTTCGAGAAATGGTTTGAGGGTGCGATCGTAGAGCCGCCCGCCGGCGCCAACATCGGAGAGCGCACCAGCAAAATCAGAATCGTCTTGCTCGGTGATATCGGCTAACGATGATGTGAGAAGGTGGAGTACGTAGATCCCCAATTTAGCCTTCTCTACGAAGGTTCCTGTCACCGTCGAAAGAGAGGAGAACGCACTTAAGGGCGCTCTCCTCGGATCACCCACCATTGATCGCGAATTTTGCATCGCGACCGAAACTGCGGCGCCCAGCGGAGCAAGGTCAAGATCTAGGGCGAGCTTGCGGAAATCTGGATACCACGGGTTGATCACTTGAAATCCACGATCCAAGAGGAATCCATCGATGTGGTCGGTGTGCACGCGCCCGCCAACGGCTTCACTCGCCTCAAGCACTACTACACACTTTCCAGCACGCTCTAGATAGTGCGCAGCGGAGAGACCGGCAAGACCAGCGCCAATTACGACGACATCAACGTCGTCACTTCCCACAACTATCCCTTGATCATTGCGGGGTCGTGGCGCAATTTTGATGGCCACCAGATGGCTGGGCCAATGTCATGAACCAACGCGGGGACGATGATGGAACGCACCAAAATCGTATCAAGCAAGACACCGAACCCAACC
>CAIMVH010000151.1 GCA_903844855.1 uncultured Actinomycetes bacterium
CTCTTTAATCCAGAGAACGAGAAATCAAAAGCGTGATCTTCTTGATCCCTGGATTGTGTAAAACCTCGAGGGAAATCAATCGCACTCACGTTTCCGCTCTGCGCTTCGCGATCGATTGCCGGCCCGCCGGGGAAACCAAGACCAAGAATGCGCGCCACTTTGTCGAACGCCTCACCGGCAGCATCATCCATGGTGGCGCCAAGCGAAGTGATGCGAGAGCTCACATCGTCCACTCGCAAGAGCGAGGTGTGTCCCCCGCTTACTAGGAGCGCAATTGCAGGAGATGGAAGTGCACCGTGCTCTAAGACATCAACGCTCACGTGTGCTGCTAAATGATTAACTGCGTAGAGCGGCTTATCAAGTGCAAATGCCAATCCTGCGGCAGCGCTCGTTCCCACCAAGAGCGCACCGACCAATCCTGGTCCAGCAGTTACCGCGATTGCATCGAGATCGGCGAGTGAGACCTTCGCATCTTTGCAAGCTCGCTCGATTCCAGGAACCATCGCTTCTAGATGTGCCCGTGAGGCCACTTCTGGCACTACTCCCCCGAATCGGGCATGTTCATCAACGCTGGAAGCGATCGCATCGGCTAGCAAAGTAGTGCCGCGCACTATTCCTACTGCTGTTTCATCGCAGGAAGTTTCGATTCCGAGAACTAACGGTTCATTCTTCATCGCGTGAGCCACGCCTTCAATAGATGAGAAGGTGCGGCCATAATGATCGCGTGAATTCCTGGCGCGTAATAATTCTTCCGGCGCGAAATTTCCTCGAAGCCTGCTCTCTGATAAAGACCAATCGCTGATGCATTATCTTCGCGTACTTCGAGGAGCACGTCGGGTGCTTCGCGTCGGAGTGCCTCTATCACGAGGAGTTTAAGAAGCGCCTTGCCGATTCCCTTGCCTTGCTCGCACTTCACCACTGTCATGGTTTGAATATCGGCCACTTCTCCTGCTAGCGGCGAGAAGAGTCCGGCATATCCAATAATTTCGTCGCTCTCGGCGACTACGTAATAACGAGTATCAGGAATACCATCGAATTCGGAGTCGAAAATATCTAAGCTCCAGGCATCAATAGGGTAAAGCTCTGCCTCGATTGAGAAGAGTGTTGGCAGATCTTCGCGCGTAGCGGCCCGGTAGGAAATCATGCGAGCACCGGCGGTATGGCATCCGGTCGGCGCATGTACATGGGCGCATGGTCAGTCAGCGCAAACTCCGAAGCGCGCGCGCCCAACAGACCCATGCTGGGGAAGGGTGGATCCAAGAGATATGGAAAGAGTTCCCCATAAATTTCTACCGCGTCCCCCGCGGTGGGTAGCCAACGCTCTTCATCGGTGAGATCACCCGGTTTGAGAACACGCAACTCGCCTAAACGTTTTCCGGCCGCCGAGTAGCGCGCCCAATAGACCTCTTTGCGTCTAGCGTCAGTAGCCACCGCAAATTCTTGATTGCATGAAACCTCTGCAGCAATGACATCTAACGTGCAGACCGATATCACTGGCACTCCGAGAGCGAATGCAAAGCTCTGTGCAAAAGAAATACCCACTCGTAACCCAGTAAAAGGACCCGGGCCCACTCCAACAGCCACTGAAGAGATGGTCGCACGATCCACGCCTTGCAGAAGTTGGGATGCTAATCGAGAGAGTGCTTCTCCGTGTGCAGTTGCGCCCTCTTCATATAGCTCACCGATCACATTTTGAGATGAGGCGAGGGCGATGCCCGTACGTCGCGTGGCAGTATCGATGGCGAGCGTGAGTGACATTAGCTGCGCCAATCTAAAGTCACTTCGCGCTCTTCTGGCGAAGTGATGGCGATATTAACGACCAGGCGCACTTCGTCGAAAAAGGTTTCGTCTCCCCACTCCACCACAACGACGCCTGTGGTGAGATCGGCTTCCACATCAAGATCCCCTACTTCTGCGCGCATGTTGGAGTGATCGAGCAATCGATAGAGATCTACATGAGTGAGTGGGATTGGGCCTAGGTGTCGGCGGGCAATCACAAATGTGGGTGAAGAGATCTGTTCAATAATGCCCAGCCCCACGCCAAAGCCACGCACTAACGCAGTCTTTCCAGCAGCTAACTCGCCGCGAAGAATCACTAAATCGCCCGCGGAGAGACGTGCCGCAATCGCCGCACCGAGTTCTTCCATCTCGGTGACTGTGGTGATCTTCGCACTGATCTGCATGAGAGGAGCCTACTTGCTCGGCCTGGGACACTCGCTGGGGGCAAAAAGAATCGGGGGGCTCTTTCGAGCCCCCCGATCAACTTTCGAATCTACTACTCGTAGATCTTCAAACGTGGTGTCTCCAGCATGTCATCCGTTGAGAAACCAGGAATGGTTTCGCGGAGGAACTGAGTGATCTCAGCATCTGGAAGCACGCCGTTTTGCGCACCGTAATTTGCCATCCAGGCAACGGTCAAGAACTGCATTGACGAGAACCCGCAGTGGCCTGTTGAGGTTGGTGCAGGATACGAGGTATCTGGCAAACCAGCCGCCGTGAAGTTCGAGTAATGCTCAGGGCCTGCGGTGATGAACGAGGCGTACATCTCCGTGGCTGAGTTCGTAGCAAGGTACTTATCGGTGAGCCATTGAGTGTTTCCAGCAAAGACCGCTGGATCATTCAAAGAGTGCATTGTCACCGTGGGGATAACGACCTTGCCTGAAGTCGACTTCAAGGCCTTTAACTTGGCAACAGCGGCTGCGTCAGCACTCCACTTAGGTGCCAATTTAAGTACTTGTTGCATGCCGGCAATTGCCGCATCTCCAGAGAGAGCCATGTTGAAAGTACCGCCAGCATCGCCCACACGAGCAACATAATCGTGGGTGGAGTTATCGAGAATCTTGCCACCCATTTGCTGTTCTAGATCGTAGTTAACGACGATACCGAGAACGGCTGCGCTAGCAATGTTCTCAAGAACACCAAGAGCTGGTGAGATAGCCAAGGCGAACCTGTCGTAATCCTGGTTGAGCGGATTACTTGGATCTCCTGGGCCAGTTGTTCCATCGAAGTTTGCGCTCTGCGTAGGCAAGCCTGCAATGAGGCCGACCATCAAGAGTGCGCTACGCGCTGGAATACCTGCAGCAATGAGGTTAGCGGCAAGCGGTGAAGCCTTTGCAGTCTCTGGCCAAGTACCGACAGTGATGCCGGCCTGGAGTGCGCCAAGGGCTACAAAGATCTTGCCAATGTCACCCATGGCTTGGGCATAACCGGCAAGGCCGGGTGCATAACCACGACCCACGATGGTGGGATCGAAGAAGGTTTGCATTCCCCAAAGGATGTCAGCTGCGTAATCCAATGAAGATCCGATGTCGTTGGAGACCGTGCAGAGCGGAGCCATCGAGGCAAACGTTCCTGGGTTTTGGTCAACAAGCAACTGCGTAATGAAGCCACCTTCAGAGGCGCCCCACGCAATGACCTTCGTGGTACTAGGGAACTTCTTCTTGAAGGCAGCGACAACTTCCATCTGACTCTTCACTGCGAGTTCAGGTGACCAACCTTGCTTGGAGTAACCCGAGCCGGCAATGCCGAATCCGGTACCCAAGAGCGCCTTTGCAACATCTGTGCTCGGTGCTGGTTCTGGAGTTGAAGTGACCTTGTAGCCACCGACGACTGGAATAGCAGCCGGTAGATCTACTGGGTAACGGTAGCCATGTGACCAGAGATAGAGCGTGCCACCGAAGTTGGCAGGTGCGCTAAATGTATAGAGAGCACCATCGCTTCCCACTCCGTTACAGCTAGTGATTCCAAGTGCAGTATCGCAAGTGGGATCAGCAGCGTTTGCTACTGATGGAATCGCAACCGTAGTTGCGAGTGCAAGTACCGACGAAGCAAGGATTGCCGCGCCACGACGTGTGATTCGATTCGACATGTCAATCCTCCTTAGTTATTCGGAATTGCGTTGGCCGGCATTGCCGGGCGGACATAGGTAGAGGTGACGACTGCGCCACTTCCAGAGTCGGTTGTGTAGATGGTGTATTTGCCGCCATCTGGAACCAAGTTGCCAGCAGCGTCATAGGCACCAAACCAGTAACCTGTGTAACCAGCATGGCTAGTTGCCGAGTAACCGAGTGGCACGAGACCAGCGGTAGCGAAAGTGCCGCCCTTAGCCTCGAGAGCCTTCACAAGACCGGCACGGGTGAGATTCTTACCTGCTGCACGAAGCGCAGTCACCAGAGTCATACCCATGTTCATACCAACGAGAATGTTGTTATCCCAGGTCTTATCTTTGCCCTTGTTGTACTTCTCGTTGATTTCCTTGAACTTCGCGACGTATGGATCCTTGTCGTCAGAAGTTGAAGGAAGGAACGAAGCACCCATAGCACCATTGAGCAATGCTGCAGGAATGCCGAGCGCCTTCAACGTGGTGGCATCGCCACCGACAGATCCGAGGATCCATTGAGGTGCAAAGCCCAACTTGGCTGCGGTTGCAATTGCAATACCGTTAGCCGAAGAGACACCAAAGAGCACAACTACATCAGCACCAGCAGCCTTGAACGCAGTAATTTGTGCGCCGAGACCGGGTGAGGATTGTGAACCGGATGCGTAACCCTTAGAGGAAACGAATGTGGTGCCTGCACTCTTAAAGCCCGCAAGGCCATCGCGACCGTAATCATCATCCTGATAGAGAATGGCGATCTTCTTGCCAGGGAATTTGGATGCGAGAAGTTTGCCCACGATCTTGCCTTCCATCACGTATGAAGGGAGGTAAGTGAAAGTGGTGGGGTACTTCTTAGGATTATCAAACCCGCTGTAGCCCGTGCTCACAAAGAGATCGGGAATGCCGCGCTTGCCGGGGTTAATGCTCTTGAGTACCGCAAGGTGGGTGGCGGTTCCAAGAGAACCCGCTAACCCGAATACCTTGTCTTTCAAAATAAGTTTGTTGGTCTTTGAAACGGCTGTGGCTGGTGCATAGCGATCATCTTCAATTTTGAGAGTGACCTTGCGACCAAAGACACCACCGTTTTCATTGATGTAGTCGAGATAGCCTTGAGCAGCTGGAGCAACTTTGTTGTAGCCAGGAGCCGCGATTCCACTCATTGGAACGGTAATTCCAAAGGTGACCGACGAATCCGTGACGCCAACTTCGTTGCGCAACGTTGCTTGCGCCGGCACAGTTGCGAGCGCAAGGCCGACAACTGCAACCGCCGCTACCGCAGCAATAAGCCGAGGTGTGCGCGTGATGCGTGACATGGGTTTCCTTTCAGGGACCGGTGGTAGCTGAGGCGAGCCAGGGCGCTCGACACAGTCCGGTTGATGTTGGGATGAGCGTATAACCGCCTGGGCACCAATGCGAGACATATGTGCCTTTTTTCCCTGCGAAATGAGAGCAATGTCGGAATTGCTGAGGTTCTGCTGAGCAAGACCGGTCCGTTTGTGGCTAATGCGCTGAATTGCGCCCCTTGGAGCGCAAGCCATGCGCCAGGTGGTTGACGGCAGCTGCCGTACCTCCAGGATTAAAGAGCACCGTGAGAACCAGAAGCACTCCGGTGATGACCCCCGGAAGATTTGTATGAATCGACTCTGAGGCGTTGCTAGCAATCATGTCGGAGAGCGTTGGCAAGATCACCAAAGCGAGCGCCCCAATAATCGCTCCATAGATCGATCTCACTCCACCGATCACCGCACCGGTGAGAATGAAGAAGGAGAGAGATAAACCAAAAGTCGAAGGTGCCACACTCGAGAGCGTCACACTCAAGATTGCTCCAGCGAATCCGGCAAAGCCTGCCGAGACGGCAAATGCCAAGATCTTGCTACGGGCCACATTGATACCTGCAAGAGCCGCTGCACTTTCATCAGCGCGCACTGCCCGCCAAACGCGCCCGTAACGACTCTTGGTGATGTTTACGGCAAGTGCGATACCAAGAATGAGTGCGGCACCGCAAATCCAATAGACCCACTTATTCAAAAATATGTACGGGTCGCCATAACGAGAGGGTGGTGAATATTGCTCGACAGCATCCCACGAGATTCCTTGCTCGCCGCCCAAGATATTCACTAAGCCGGAAATGGAAGGCACCCCCACTGCAAAAGCTAGGGTTGTTCCCGCGAGGTAAGGACCAGAGAGGCGGGCCGCCGCGATGCCCACAATTGCACCAACGCCTGCCGCCGCGAGTACTGAAACGAAGAACGAAAGCCAGATCGGCCAATGCAGATTAACCAGGAAGAGCGCACATGCATAGGCGCCTACCGCAAGGAATGCTCCGTGACCAAGTGAGACTTGTCCTGAATAACCGGTAAGCATCACTATTGAAATAATCGCGAGTGCATAAGCGGCCACACTTGAGCCCTGCGTCACACGAAATTCTGAGATGCGATCGCCAATAAGAATCCAAAGTACAGCCGAGAGTGCGATCCCGATGAGCACACGCACCGGACGAGGAATTCTTGAAAGGAAATGCAGGGGTCGCTTAGACACGTCGGCCACCGCGCTTTCCGATCAGACCTTGTGGCCTGAGTAAGAGCACTGCCAGGAGCACAACAAACGCGGTCATAAAGGTGTAACTCGATCCGGCATATTGGAGAACAAAGGCCAGACCAAACCCCAAAGCTAATCCGCCGAGTGCGCCACCAATCATGCTCTCTAATCCACCGACAACAGCAGCGGTAAAACCGAAGACCAGAAGCAGGTCAAGAGAGTTGGGAGCCAAAAAGGTCGTGGGAGTAATGAGTACACCCGCCAATCCGCCAGCAGCCCCAGCGAAACTCCAACCAATGGTGCGCACTCTCCCCGTACGCACTCCCGCCAGTTGAGCAACCTCGGGCGAGAACGCGGCTGCTCTCATGGAAAGGCCTAAACCTGTGCGCTGAAAAATAAATGAGAAAGCGAGCATCACGGCTAAGGACGCGCCGACTGTAAAGAGGTCAAAGGCTGAAAACGGAATCTTGCCTCCACCGATCGAAAGCCCCGCCGTCGAAAAGGCGGAAGGGAATTTGATTAATTCGCCACCCCAAAACATTCCCACTACTCCTTGAAGTACTGCAAGGAGTCCAAGAGTTGCGATGACCGGCGCCACAGCCGCTTCTGGCCCGGATCCAGCGCGGCGCAAAAGCGGTCTTACTAACGCCAGGTCAATAAGTCCGCCGAGGACTCCGCCGACAATAATTGAAAGCAGGATCGCCAACCAGTACGAGCCAGTCATGCGATGAATTTCGAGTCCAATATAGGTAGAGAAGACAGCTTGGCCGGCTTGCGCAAAATTCACCACTCGCGTGCTCCGCCATACCAAAATGAGTGCAATCGCCATCAATGAGTAGATCGCCCCGAGACTGAGGCCCGTGATCAGCGTGCTTAAGAGCGTGCTCATCAATACCCCAAGTAGGCGTGTCGAAGGGAGTCATCTGCGGCAATCGCATTGGCTTCGCCGCTGGCAACAATTTTCCCGAGCGAGAGCACGATGGCATGATTGGCAATTCCAAGTGCACTCATTGCATTCTGTTCGACGAGCACGACGGTGAGCCCGGTAGCTTTGCGCATCGTGTCAATGGTGTGAAAAATCTGTTCGATAACGATCGGTGCTAAACCAAGTGAAGGTTCATCGAGGAGAAGCAACTTTGGGCGGGCCATCAATGCACGACCAATCGCGAGCATTTGGCGTTCGCCACCGGAGAGTGAATCCGCACCCTGCTTGAGACGTTCACCCAGTCGTGGAAAGAGATCAAGGACCTCACTCTTGGTAATCGCTACGTCCGGATCCTTGCCGCGCCAGAGCGCGCCTAAGTTGAGGTTTTCTTCAACCGAGAGTTCCGCGATAACTGACCGTCCCTCGGGAACATGCGCGACACCATGGCGCACAATCTCCGATGTCGGGAGTTTCAATAGATCCACATCACCCCAACTTGCACTTCCCGAAGTAGCTTTTACCAGCCCCGAGAGAGTGCGGAGTAAAGAAGACTTACCAGCGCCGTTAGCACCAATGACGGCAGTACAACTTCCCACTTCCGCACGAAAAGAAACGCGGTCAACGGCGCGAACCTGCCCGTGATCGGTCGTGAGCGAATCAATGCGTAGCATTGTGGCCCCCTCACGCTGCAGCACCAAGATATGCCGCAATCACTCCCGGGTCCTGACGCACTTGCTCTGGAGCGCCGCTCGCGATTACTTGTCCAAAATCAAGCACGTAGATTTTTTCACTTACTGCCATCACAACGTCCATGTGATGCTCAACAAGCAGCACGGCGCATGAGAGCGACTTGATAATCTCTACTAGCCATCGCAGATCCTCAGCACCTAAGCCACCAGCAGGTTCGTCGAGCAGCAATAGCTTTGGTTCAGTCACCAGGGCGCGCGCCAGGCTCACGCGCTTAAGAAGTGGAAAAGCAAGATCGCTTGGTTTTGATTTCGCTAATTCTGCGGCACCACAAAATTCGAGGGCTTCCATCGCGCGTATTCGCAATTTCGCTTCGTCGCGATCGAAGGTGCCAAACATGGCACTCAACATTCCGGTGCGTGACTTATGCGTGAGAGCAACCATCACATTCTCGACGCAGGTGAGATCAGAGAAGAGCCCTACCCCTTGAAGGGTGCGTGCGATACCGCGCTTGATGAGTTGATCTGGCTTGGGGAATTGAATGAGCTCGCCCTCCCAGGCGATGGAACCCGACTCTGGAGTAACAAAACCACTCATGACATTAAAAAGGGTTGTCTTGCCGGCACCGTTGGGACCGATTAAGCCCACCACTTGCCCTGGAAAGACCTCAAGATGAACATCATCTAAGGCACGAAGCCCGCCAAAGGTCACGTTGACGCCTTTGAGAGCGAGAATTGGTGAAGTCACCCGCCTGAGGCTACCGGAAGGTATTACGCCTCGCCACGCACGAGTCGCACGATTGCGTCACTGATTTGATCAGGCCTTTCAAGCATGAGGAGATGACCGGTCTTCGGGAGCAAATGCACACGCGCCTCAGGGATCTGCTCCCCCATCGTGGAGGTGTGCTCAGGAGGCGTGAGTCGATCTGAAAGACCACAGAAGAATTCGATAGGAACTTTCTTGATAACTCGCAACGCCTCAAAGGCATCGAACTCTTGGAAGAGCGGAAAGAAATCCGCGATCACTTCGATACTCGTATCCCGGATCATCTCCGAAACAAACTCCACTAATCGCGGATCAACCTGACTATCAAATGAGTAGCGCTTCGTCATGACAAAGGCAATATCTTTTCCAGCGCGCATCCCGCGCTGGACGAGTTCACTTCGGTCTGCCAGGAAGTCAAGAATCTGTGGCGCAAAATTACTCACGAGTGGCAAATCAAGGATGGGAGTACCAAGGCGGGATTGCGAGCTCTCCCCTGAAGTGCTCGAAATGATCACCACGCCTTTAATCACCTTTCCGAAGAGTTCTGGATACTTGCGAGCAAGCGCCAAGATCGACATGCCACCCATGGAGTGGCCGACTAGATAAACCTCTTCGGATGCATACTGCGTCAAGACTGCATGCAAGTCTTCTCCAAGTGCGTTAATTGAATCGACTGGCTCATACTCACTCTCGCCATGGCCACGCTGGTCATAGCGCACCAAGCGAGTCTCTGGACCAAGGTGGGCGGGCAGATCACGCCACTGGTACCACCAGGAGCGGCGATCCAAGGCGTACCCGTGTGCAAAGATCACTACCTTTTTTGCGAGCGGATCCCCCATGGTTTCAGTAATCAGTCGAACACCATCTGGAGCCACTACAACTTCTTCATTAACATCGTAACTTTCGCCGCGCCATGGTCCGTCGATGCGTGGATCGGCTTTCTTCAGCGAACGGCCCACCATGTATCTTTCAGCCGCCAATCCCACTGCCGCACCGGCAGCGAGCACGCCCATGGTGGCCCCAATGGTGGCTCCCGCCTTTCCTACTTTTGCAATACGACTCATGCGCCCACTCCAAAATATTCTCGTGCAACGCGCGGACCTAGGCGCGTCACTATTTCATAATTCACCGTGCCGCTTGCACTTGCCCACGCATCCACAGTTGGACCGCCTTCACCAAAGAGCACTACTTCATCCCCGGCCTTGGCGGTGGAATCAGGACCTAGGTCAATTACAAACTGATCCATACAGATCCGGCCTAGAACTGGCGCTTCGTAATCGCCGACATTTACTTTGAGCGCGTTAGAACCATGACGTGGAACGCCATCGGCATAGCCCATAGGAACCACTCCCACTTTGGTGGCGTGTTTCGTGATGGCAGTTCCACCGTAAGAGACTGCAACCCCACTCGGTACTTCTTTCACGAGCATCAAACTCGCCACCAACGTCATGGCGGGAGTGAGATCGTACTTTGTGGCGCTACCTAACGTGGTGACATCTGGAGAAAGGCCGTACATGACGATTCCGGTACGCACTAAGTCATAGTGTGATGAGGGATCCATCAAAGTTGCTGCAGAGTTTGCAAGATGACGCACTTGGGGCTCTATTCCAGCAGCGCTGACAACTTCTAACGCATGATCGAAAGAATTCTTCTGGGCGGAATTTGCTGGGTGCCCCGGTTCATCAGCACGGGCAAAGTGCGACCAGACTCCTACTACCTCGATATTTCCACTCTTCATTAACTCAGCGCCACGTTGCACCAGTTGATCCCATTGGCCAAGAGCGCCGGCACGCGTCATCCCAGTGTCTACCTCAAGATGAACTCGTGCGCGCTTGCCAAGGAGAGTCGCCGCCGCATTAATCTCTTCAAGTAATTCAATAGAACTCGCCGAGAGATCTACATTCTCCTCGATTGCTGCTGCGAAATCATCACCTGGTGGCGAAAGCCAAGAAATCACATGAGGATTGGTAACACCTTGCCTGCGAAGCTCTAGCCCCTCAGCTAATAGCGCCGTACCAATCCACTGGGCGCCGCCATCAATTGCTGCGCGCGCAACCGGGACTAAACCGTGCCCATATGCATCTGCCTTCACTACCGCCATCAGCGGAACATCCACACGCGCGCGGAGAACTCGGATGTTTGAGGAGATTGCGTCCAGGTTGACGCGGGCCACTGCACGCATGTCTCTTACCTTAGCGCGAAAGGAAGTATCTCGATGAGTTCACTGGCGCCCGCCGTGAGACTCTCCCCTGCTTTCCCATGGATATATGCACCTGCTATTGCACTATTCCGGATAGCGCCGGTGCGTGCCATGAGATTGCCGATGATGCCGGCGAGTACATCACCGGAACCAGCAGTGGCGAGTGCCACACTTCCACGCATGTTTACTACCGGAATTTCACCAGGTGAGACGATCAATGTACGTGGCCCTTTCAACAACAAATGACATCCGTATGCGTCCACAAATCTTCGCGCACATTCCAGCGGATTAGCTTGAAGCGTCACCGCAAAAGTAGCGAAATGTTTCGCAAACTCTCCATGATGTGGCGTAATAATAATCTGTTGCCGCGCCTCGGCCGGGATCTTTTCCAGAAATGGAAGCGCTCCTGCATCAAGAAGGGCAATTCCACCATTCGCGAGGTGCTCAAGAGTTGCCCGCTCTTGGGCTTGGGTGAGTGAGATCAACCCCGGCCCCACAATAAGCGCATCAATCTTGCCTGGGGCAGTAACCACTTCGGGTATCTCTGAAAAGTACTCACGACTCTCAGTACGAATCATTCCGATCCCTAGAGCAAGAGCTGCCCTGATCGAAAGAATGCCAGCACCTGGAAAAGTTTCGGAGCCCGCGATTACTCCCAAGACTCCTCGACGATACTTATGATCGCTTCCGATCTCCGTGGGAAGAAGTTCGCGCACCTCTGGATCTTCAAATGACACGAGAGCGGGGATTTCACTTTCATAATCGATTCCAATATCTACTAACTCAGAGAGTCCAAGACCACTTTCAGAGAGCAAGTGTGCAATCTTCCAACAACCAATCGCCACAGTGACGGTGGGAATGAGCGCGGGTTGATCTATACCCTCTCCATCGGCGCTTATCCCACTTGGTAGATCAACGGCCAACATCGGTACTCCTTGGATCTCAGTCAGCGCGCTCAGTACTTCAAGTGAGATGCCGGGACGCGCGCCTAAGCCAAGAAAGCCGTCAATGACCAGATCGTAGGAGTAAGTAAGTTCATTTACCCAGCGCCCACCACGACGCACAAATTCCTGACCTCCCGCTTCATGGACGCTCGAGGTGAGCGCAAGCGCCTCAACTTGAACACCGCGCGAAAGCATGACGCCACCGGCAAAGAGTGCATCTCCACCATTGTCACCACTTCCTACAAGGAGAAGAACTCGTCGACCATAAGCACCGTGGTTTTCAGTCAACATCTCTAGTGCGTGATGAGCAATCGCATGAGCTGCTCGCTCCATGAGCGGCGCGCCCAGCGATAAGTACTCTGCTTCTACTCGACGGACACAAGCCGCGCTATACGCCCGCTTCACTAGCCCTCTTCAAGAAGTACAAATGCGGAAGCAATCCCGCCATCGTGAGAAAGCGTGAGATGAATCTTCGCCTCCCCCACGGCAGCAGCTACGCTGCCGCTCACTGCAAAGAAGGGGCGCCCAGAGCCATCTTTCTGCACTTCAGCGTCGTGCCATTGCAAACCTGGAGGGACACCGAGCGCTTTCGCTAACGCCTCTTTTGCTGCGAAGCGCGCAGCTAGCGAAGCATGAGGCAAGCCTCGCTCATTTTCTGTAAAGAGTCGATCCCGCAAACCGGGTGTGCGACCTAGCGCCTCCTCGAATCGATCTAGGTCGACCACATCAATACCAATTCCGCGAATGGTCATGGCTGAACCGGTTGTTTTGCGGAAGGCACAAAACGATCAACCGCCATCACGAGCACTAAGAGAGCAGCACCGATCAAGATCCCACCAATAAGATCACTCAGCCAATGCGTGTTTCGGTAGAGCGAAACTGCCGCCACAACTCCAGTTACGAGGGAAACAGCCACCGTCAGAAAAGTGGCTCGATGAATTGCTCTGTGGGTGTATCGGTAAATGAGATAGGCAAGCACGCCCCACGTCAGAATGGCATTCGCCGCATGACCGCTGGGATAAGAGCCAACCCCACTCACATCAAAATTATCTACCCCATCAAGTGGTTTGCTTCTCCCAATGATGATCTTGAGAGCACCCACAACAAGATTCAGAGCAATCAAAGAGAGCAAGGCTAAATTGAGCGGACGCCAGGATTTGAAACGAATGGAAATAGCAAGAGCTGCTATCAACAGTACTGTCGCGCTGAGTCCACGCAATCCTAAATTGTCTAACCAGATTACGATCAGACGATTCATTCCTTTGAGGCGCAGCGCACCACGATCTCCGATTTTATCGTCGATCGCTCTGAACCACTTCGCTTGCGTGACGAGGAGGGTGTTCAATGCAAAGAGCGCCAGCAGTAAAGATGAGCGCCGGAGCGCATTAGACATTTCACGCCGGCGTTGTAGGTCAACCGTTACCGTGTATTGCGCATCGGTACTGTCTTCTGTGTTCATGGCTTTTCTGTGTTCATGGCTTACTCGACAGTGACTGATTTGGCCAGGTTTCGAGGTTGGTCGACATCGAAACCCTTCACCGTGGCCATTTCGCAGGCAAAGACTTGGAGTGGAACGGTAGCGAGCAGAGGTTGCATGAGTGTGGGGCAGGCTGGAATGCGGATAATGAAGTCTGCTGCGCTATTGATAGATTCGTCGCCTTCTTCTGCAATGAGAATTGTGTACGCGCCTCGAGCACGGACTTCTTCCACGTTACTCACCACCTTGTCATGCACCACGGAGCGTCCACGTGGCGACGGGATGGTGACAAAAACTGGGGTGCCAGCTTCGACGAGCGCAATAGGACCGTGCTTAAGCTCCCCCGCCGCAAAACCTTCGGCGTGCATATAGGCAAGCTCTTTAAGTTTGAGTGCCCCCTCAAGTGCCACCGGGAAACCTACGTGGCGGCCAAGGAAAAGTACAGAAGTCTTATCCTTCAATGTTGACGCTAACTTGCGCACTGGCTCCATCGTTTCCAACACTCGTTCAATCTTCTCTGGCATATCTCGCAAGTCAGTGAGAATGGCAGCAATTTCATCACCGTACTTATTGCCGCGCACTTGCGCCAAGTACAGCCCCACTAGATAAGCCGCCACGATTTGTGTGAGGAACGCTTTGGTTGATGCCACCGCGATTTCGGGACCTGCATGCGTATAAAGCACCGCATCTGATTCTCGCGGAATTGTGGAGCCATTGGTATTACAGATCGCCAGCACTCGGGCACGTTGTGCACGCGCATGGCGGAGTGCCATCAACGTATCCATCGTTTCACCAGATTGCGAGATTGCGATGACAAGAGTTTGCGGGTCAACGATGGGATCGCGATACCGGAACTCGCTCGCTAACTCGACTACGACTGGAATACGCGTCCAATGCTCGATCGCATACTTCGCGATCATGCCCGCGTTGTAGGCGGTTCCGC
>CAIMVH010000152.1 GCA_903844855.1 uncultured Actinomycetes bacterium
ACTCGACCTTGCGCCCAAGCTTCATCTGCCAGCATTGCCCACGGAAGAGGTGAGGCCGGGAAGGCTTTCGCTACTTCATCTGCTCCCTTGCCAGCCGCGAAAAGGGCATCTGATCCGTCGCTGGGGATATGGGTGGGAGGTGGGCCGCCGAAGAGATCTTGTCCAATAGTCATGAACCCATCATGGCCTACTTTTACGCTCGGATGAGCCAGTAACCACTCAGCTCAAGGGGGTAAAAGCGTCGAAATGACTTCGACCGAAAGGCCTTGAACGGGATATAGTTAGGCAAGTGCCAGCCATAGTTATCGTCGGAGCCCAATGGGGCGATGAAGGCAAGGGCAAAGCCACAGACCTTCTCGGTGATCGCGTCGAATATGTAGTCCGCTATCAAGGTGGCAATAACGCAGGACATACCGTTGTCATTGGCGATCAGAAGTACGCACTCCACCTTCTGCCTTCCGGAATCTTGAGCCCATCAGTGGTGCCAGTAATCGGAAACGGCGTGGTAATCGATCCAGGCGTACTGCTTCAAGAAATCAAAGGTTTGAACGAACGCGGTATTAACACCTCAAAGCTTGTGATTAGTGCGAACGCGCATCTCATCACGCCGTATCACCGCACGATCGACAAAGTCACCGAACGTTTTCTTGGAAATAATAAGATTGGTACCACTGGTCGGGGAATTGGTCCGGCATACGCAGACAAGATCAACCGCATTGGTATTCGCGTACAAGACCTCTTTGATCCCAGCATTCTGGAACAGAAAATCGAAGCCGCCCTTCGCGATAAGAATCAAGTTCTTACCAAAGTATTCAATCGCAAGGGCATGGAAGTAAAACAGATCGTCGATGAGTACTTGGAGTATGCAGATATCTTGCGCCCATATGTCACCGATACATCGCTCTTACTGAATCAAGCGCTCGCAACTGGAAAAGTTGTACTCCTTGAAGGTTCGCAGGGAACTCTGCTCGATGTTGATCACGGTACTTATCCGTTCGTGACATCCAGTAATCCCACTGCAGGTGGGGCATGTGCAGGTTCTGGAATCGGACCTACAAAGATCACTCGCGTTATCGGAATCTTAAAGGCGTACACCACACGTGTGGGTTCGGGTCCATTCCCCACCGAACTCTTCGATGAAGATGGCGAAGCACTTCGTCGTATTGGTGGTGAAGTCGGTGTCACCACTGGCCGTAATCGTCGCTGTGGTTGGTTTGATGCACCGATCGCGCGCTATGCAACGCGCGTGAATGGGCTCACAGATTTCTTCCTCACCAAGCTCGATGTACTCACTGGGTGGGAGAAGATTCCGGTCTGCGTTGCCTACGACATCGATGGCACGCGCGTGGAAGAAATCCCGACGACCCAAACGGATTTCCATCACGCAAAGCCGATTTATGAATACTTGCCAGGTTGGAAGGAAGATATTTCGAAGGCTCGCAGCTTGGAAGATCTCCCTGCAAATGCACGTTCCTACGTGCAATACCTCGAAGACATTTCTGGGGCACCAATGAGTGCGATTGGTGTTGGCCCAGGACGTGACGAAACCATCGCAGTTCGCGATCTGGTTTCATGACCGTATTAGTTGGAAAACATGTGCGGCTTGAGCCGCTCGCCTTGGCGCACGCAGAAGATCTCTTCACCCATATCGGTAACGATGATGTGCTCGCACGCGATCTTGCTTTTCACACACCACATAGCGTTGCTGACATCACCCAGATCATCACGGGCGCACTGATCGAACGCGATGCAGGCGAACGCGAACCCTTCGCCGTGATTTACCAAGGCGAATGCATTGGCTCTACTTCATATCTTGATCAGGTCCCTGTTCATCGCCGAGTCGAAATTGGTTGGACTTTTTACGGTCAAGCATTTTGGCGTAGCGCGGTAAATACTGAATGCAAACTTCTTCTCATGACTGAAGCTTTTGAAGTTCGTGGCTATGACCGTCTCTGTCTCAAGACCGATATCCGTAACGAACGTTCGCAACGCGCCATCGAACGTCTAGGTGCCACCCATGAAGGCGTGCTCCGTCATCTAGTTATTCGCAAAGATGGCACCCCGCGTGATTCAGTTTTCTACTCCGTACTCGCAGACGAATGGCCCGCAGTAAAAGCCAAGTTGGAGAAAGCTCTGGCATGAAAATCCTCGTTATTGGCTCCGGCGGACGCGAACACGCGATTTGCCAGAGTTTGGCGAAGGATCCAATCACCACCGAAATCCATTGCGCACCAGGCAATCCTGGGATCGCCAGCCTTGCCACCTTGCATCAGATTAATACCGAAGATGGTGAAGCGGTCGCGCAATTAGCAAAGACAATTGGCATCAATCTCGTAGTGATTGGTCCAGAAGTTCCACTCATTGCAGGTGTTGCAGATGTGCTGCGCGAGCATCACATTCCCGTCTTTGGTCCAAGCAAAGCTGC
>CAIMVH010000153.1 GCA_903844855.1 uncultured Actinomycetes bacterium
CGACGGTCCCGTGGTGGCCAAGCCGCCAGTTCGTAAACTCGCTAAGGATCTTGGTGTTGATATTCGTCGCATTCGCAAGAGCGGAAATATCACTCGCTCCGACGTACTCGATGCCGCAATGGCGCTGCACGGCATGGAACAACCACCTGCAACCACTTACGATCCACATCGCGAGGATCGCATTCCAGTAAAGGGTGTACTCAAAGAAATGGCGCAAGCCATGATTTCGAGCGCCTTCACTGCGCCACACGTCAGTGTCTGGTTACAAGTAGATGTTGCAAAGACATTAAAGGCAGTGAAGAAACTTAAGGATTGGGAAGAGTTTGAAGGTTTGCGTGTCTCTCCACTGCTGATTGTGGCCGCAGCGGTATTGCAAGCCGCCAAAGAGTTTCCCAAGATTAACTCGAGTTGGGATGAAGCCAATCACGAAGTAATTATTCGTCGGTATATCAACCTTGGATTTGCGGCCGCGACTCCTCGTGGCTTACTTGTGCCAGTTATTCACGAAGCCGATGCTATGGATATACCCACACTGGCAAAGGAATTAATGAGTTTGGTTGATACTGCACGTGAAGGCCGGACGCCGCCGAATCGTATGCAACACGGCACCCTCACTATCACTAATGTGGGTGTGCTAGGAATTGATGGAGGCACACCAATTCTTACGCCGGGTCAAGGTGCGATTCTTGCCGTTGGACAGATTCGTGAAATTCCATGGACTGTTAAGGGCAAAATGAAAGTCCGCCCCATTTGCCAACTCACCCTCTCATTCTATCACCGAATGATTGATGGAGAACTTGGTTCACGCTTCTTGGCACGTATCGGTGCACTACTTGAAGATCCAAGTGAGCTCTATGAGAGCGATAACGACGGAGACGACGAGTAACTAGGGCGTTACCGAAAAATTCGTTAGTACACGTTGGGCTAACTCTGTATCTCCACTCATAATGGGAGTTGCTTTCTCTCGTCCCTCACGACCGGTTGCAAGTAAGTACCACTCATGCGCACTCAATGAAATTGAAGTGGTCGGTATCGCTAGTTCCTTAACGAAAGCAGCTTTGCCATCCCCGTTAACTTCAATGAGTGATGTAAAGCAATCGCGCACTTCTAGCGAAAGAGATTCGCCAGGCTTAGCCCCACCGCGTTTTCCAAAGACCATCGGAAGTCCTGCACCTAAGAGTATCCAGGAGTGTTTCGCACCGAGACCAAGTTCATCTCCGGGAATGCCAAGTGATGTTCGCAAATCTTGATTGTGCGTCCAAATATCCATGACGCGACGTGCGAGGAGAAGTCCGAGTGAGATCTCACCAAAGGGATCAAAGTGGATAAGGGTCTCGGGTTCTCGCGAATCCAACCGCCACGCTTCGTCGCGCAAGTGGGTGATGTCGATGAATTCACCAAAGACAATCTGGCCGCGGCGCGCGCGACGGACTTCCACATCGATTTCCATAAAACTAGCGGCGGGATTCTTCACCCACGGCTTAGCGACATCTACCGTTTTAGGATCAGGGATCTCGCCGCCGAGCACCCGTGATTCCAAGCCCACAATGTGGCTGATGAGGTCCTTTCGACTCCAGCCGGGGCATGGAGTTGGAGCCTCCCACTCTTCGTCAGAGAGGGTGGCTCCGAGCGTGGATATAGCTTCCACACTCTCGAGCCAGGCGAGGCGCAAGCGTTCCATTTCTGGATGAATTGCCAACTGTGAGGACATAGGTGGCAGGCTAATGCCTATGCGAGCCCATGTCATTCAATTGCGGACCGATCTATCAGAGCCGATTAGCGAACGCATTGATCGAGCCGCGGCATTAGTGAGAGCACAATCAGCTGCCGATTTCGTGATCCTTCCCGAGCTCTGGGTACAAGGTGGCTTTGCATTTCCCACATTCCCAGAGACCGCAGAATCTATTGATGGTCTCGCAGTAAGTGCGCTGCAAGCTGCCGCTAAAGAAGCACATGTCTGGCTTCATGGCGGATCACTTGTCACTCGCGATGATGATGGAAAATTGCGTAACACTGCAATCGTAATTTCACCGACCGGCGAGCTAGTTGGGAAATATGCAAAGCGCCACCTCTTTGGGTTTACCGGTGGCGAAACCACAGTGCTTGCGGCGGGCAACGATCTCGTGACAGTTGACCTTCCGTGGGTTCGTGCTGGATTAAGTATCTGTTACGACGTACGTTTCCCAGAGATGTATCGGGCACTATTAGATCTTGGTTCCAAGATCTTCCTTATTCCATCAGCTTGGCCAGAACGTCGTATTGCGCATTGGTCTTTACTTACGCGC
>CAIMVH010000154.1 GCA_903844855.1 uncultured Actinomycetes bacterium
GTCTGCGCCAGTCAGGTTTGCGTTAGATAGGTCTGCCTTAGATAGCTCTGCGTTAGATAGATCTACATTAGATAGGTCTGCGTTAGTCAGGGTTGCGCCAGTCAGGGTTGCGCCAGACAGGCATGCGCCAGACAGGCATGCGCCAGACAGGTTTGCTCCAGTCAGGTCTGCAAGTTCCACCTCGGCGAAGTCTTGGCGTTGGCCAGACAGGTGGGCGCCCTCTAGGTTTGCGCCAGTCAGGTCTGCGCCTGGTTCGATCTTGTAGCCGTTCACTTCCACAAACACAACCTAACCCACCACAACAAATCTTTTCTTGACTTCACTTAAGCCCCCGTCTCATCTGTTTCCCTATCTGCGATGTCTAGTTCTTCTTAGGCTTGAACCGCTATCGTCCCGGACGGGCAGTGCGTAATCGGGCTACAAATACTTTTTGTTCGTAATTCTCGGTTCTTTTGTTTAATTGGTTTTACCGAAACATTCAGACTTCTCATCGATTTCGTCTTCTCGTAAAACGGAGAGTACAACTTCGTTTTCACCGATCGCATCTCCAGCAGGGATGTTTTGGCCCACGACGATCCAGTTTCGGTCATAGATTTGATTTCTATCCTGACCGGAAGCATCCTTGGATCGAGATAGAAACACTCCCTGATCTTGAATGAGATTTTGCGCGTCCTGAAGGTTCATGCATAGAACATCAACCATGGCAACATTTGGAATATTTGTCGATGTTGGCGTATTTATGGCTCTGGTATCAGAAGTCTCAGTCTGGTACGCGGAGATACTGCTATATGAAAACAGAATTCCCAGAGATATCGCGATGATTGTCCTGTAACGGGCATTCTTTTTATCTGATAAGGGCGCGACTGCCACGGTATTGGCTTTGCGGAGGTAGCGAAGATAAAACCAAGAACTAAAAGCAAGGAGTGCCAACACGACACAATAAGCAGCACTTGCCGCCCATAGGTGCATTGAATATTGATCTAGTTTCGAAAATACTTGATTCGGGTCGATGAACTTAAGGGCATAACGAGTTGGGTCAGTCATGTTTGAAGGACCGATCGTAAAATAATCAATTACATTTCCAACTTCATCAAAAAAGCCGAACTCAAAAAATATGGCTGAAGTTGCAAACCAGGAATATCCAATCCAACTAGTTTTCAAGGATCGCAATTGCTGTCGACTTATTGGATTTTCTTGGGAAACTTGTTTTAAACGCTCAATATCAAAGGCGAAGAACAATGGAATAGTTGTCGGATAAAGAACACCAAGAACTATTCTGTGCCACCTATACCCGAGAGATTCAGTGGAGCGATTTCGCAACTTGCGACGCTGCAAAATGATCCAAATAACAGAAACAAAATAAAGCAATGAAACAAAACCGTCCGGTTGATCCAAAAGACGAACAATTGCTCTGCTTTCCGTCAATGAAGTATGGCTGATTCCATTGCGACTTATAATGAAAAGAAAAGTCGCAACACATTGAGTGAGAGCAACTATCCATAAACTCAAAACAAGATTTTTGCGGATTTGAGGCATGAATGGAATGGTCACAAGAAGATCTTAGTTTCCTCTCATGTGTCTGATTTTCGCTAGATACAAGGGGTGTTGCACAGACTTATGGCCAATTTCCTAGAGCCACGACTCCCGATGCAGACCACTGGTGGATGTGCTCACACCCCGAGCAGGCTGCCTCAATACTGACTGAGCACTGGGAGAATTTCGGAAAGTAAGCGTTAGAAGAAATCGGCCTGTGATTTAAGAAACCGAAACGTACCCCTGGAATCGCTCCCTAGAACGACCGCGAAAATTAAATTTCACTCTCCACAAGTAATCAAACCTTCCTCGAGGTGGAATCGCTTCGTTGATACCGCCCAAGCCACACAGTCGTTCAGGTAGTCACCTACTTTCTCTGTAATACGCCCTGAACCGAAGAACTCTCCCGCCCATCGCACGAGTTCCTCGGGCGAGATGGTGATGCTTCGGCGAACCGTAACTTCCATCGCGTTCACAATCTCGTACGGGGTGATCTCCTCGAGCTTGCGCTGATCTTTTGTCGTCTTGCGGAATGCGCGCCAGGAATCAGGCTGCAAGATATGCGGCCACACGTAGAACTCGTCCATCAGTTCCGTAACATTACGAGTCGAAAGCAGTGGCAGCAGCTCGGCAATCTTGGCGTCTCGCACCCGTTGCATGCCGAACTCGTAAGCAACCCGCTTGATTGCAAGAGTCGCAGGCATCGGACCTTCAGCATCAACCAGTTGTTCGAGAAGGCCCTGTGCATAAACGGTAAGTAGTGAGTCGGCGTCAGCCGACACCGACGGAAACTGGAATGAGTTGAACGATTCTTGATTGGGCAGAATCTCGTCGAGCGCAATGGAAGAGCTCAAGTCAATCGCGGGCGACGCGGCTTTCTTTGGCCCCTTAGCGGGTTTCATGCTGTCGTCCTCTTCGTCTCCCGCTTCTACTTTCGGAGCGGGTGGGGGCAGAGGCGGCGGTGTTGGCTCGGGCATATCTTTGGCAATGTGAACATGCTCGATAAGTTCATCAATAACAGCATCGGGCTCGAGGCGAAGCGACGGCATCCACACGCGAGCAACTCGACGCCAACTCATCACGCCCTCCAAGACCATGACGGGAAGCGCGTCGCGATCGATGGCTAAAGGTCGCTCGCTCCACTCCTCACCGTCAAAGAGCACTGCGACCAACCACTTGTCACCAAATTCAGGAAGCGTAAGCGCCATGTCAATTTTGAAATTGGAGAGACCACGACCGACCTCAACTTTGATTCCACGCTCGCGCAACCGCTCGGCAACTTGGGCAATCTGTGGGGCAACAATACTTTCCTTAGAACCGACTGGACGCTCACGGACCTCACGACGCCTCGAAGATTTCAGATACTCGCGCAGGTGAATCATTCCCAGGGACTTCGCCCCGGACATCTCTTCAGGGTCAAACGAACTGACAACGACGAATTGGCGTTTCGCGCGCGTGATGGCAACGTTGAGCCTCCTTTCGCCACCAGCATTAATGAGCGGACCAAATTTGAGCGGCATTGCACCGCCGCCCACAAGCTTAGAAAAGGCGGTGCCAAGGATGATCACATCACGTTCACGGCCTTGAACATTCTCAAGGTTCAAGACAAAGAGGCGACGCTTCTTGTCCTCCGTCTCAAGCAAGTCGGCGATTCGAGGATGAGGGTGCTGAGCGAGCATCTCAATGATGAGATTGCGCTGCTGAATATTCAACGTGACGATTCCATAGGAAAGGCCAGCGGTCGCAGGGTCATCAAGACGCATTACGAGTTCTTTGATAATCGCATTTGCTTCAATAACATTGGTGCGGCTCTTGCCGTGATCGAACTGACCTTCGACTCGGCGATAGAAGACGCCACAATCCGGTCTGAACTCCACCGGCGATGGGAAGGTCGAGAGACGTCGGTCGTAATAGTGCTCATTTGAGAACGCGATGAGCGACTCGTCCTGGCTCCGATAGTGCCAAGTAAGCAGTTCTTGGTGGAAGCCTGCGATAACTGCCTCCTCGAGTATCGACTCCTCTTCTTCGATTGAACCTTCAGTCTCAAGATCCAAAGCTTCATCATCGGTGGCGTCGACTGAGCCAAACTTTGTCGGCGGCATCTGTTTGGAGTCGCCCACAATCACACACGACTTGGCACGCCCCATCGCGCCAACTGCGTCCGCGACGACAATCTGCGAAGCTTCGTCAAAAACAACAATATCAAACTCAATCTTGCCTGGCGGCAAGAACTGTGCCACTGAGTCGGGGCTCATTAGGAAGCACGGAGTTAGGTCGCTGATAATGTCCGGGTATCGCTCAATAAGATGGCGAATGGATTTACCACGGTTGCGCTTGGCAGGAGTGTTAACTTCTTTGCGGAATTCACCGACCTTTCCGGTAGTCACACCGGCATTAATTGAGCGGCCCTTAAATAAATAAAAAGGAATCACCATCTCAGCACGCTCGCGTCGTTCGTTCAGTAGTTCGATGAACTTCTTTACTTTTGAGTTGTGTGAGGAGCTGTTGAAGACATCTAAGTTGGTCTCCTCCGCACGAACCTGCAAGGTGGTAATGAGAAGCCCGCGCTCAAATGCCGCAGCAGCCGAGTCCGATGGGAGGCTGCCGTCCTCTATCGCTTCACAAAACGTGTTGAGTTCTGCAGCGCGATATGGCCTCAAATGAGTTCGAAGCAAAATCCATCGCTGCAAGGTGAGGAATGTGGCGGATCGCACAGTCTCTTCCCATGACTCGCGACTGCGCTCGTGTACAGCCTTAATTAGACCGACGCCACGGCTCCAACGTGTAAGTGTTTCGTTGCTTACGCCGAGTCGCAAAAAGAGAGCGCTTATGTAAGTGCCCGTTAAACGGACCGACACTGAAAGACCTGGCGCGGTCATCTCGATGCTCGAAATTAGCGCTCGCAGTGAGCCAGCAAAGGCACCGACTGCACCGATTGCTTTGGCGATCTCGGAAAGAAGATCTGCCCGCCTGCGTAGTTCTTGGACCTCGGCTTGCGCGACTGGCAGTTCTGTCAGAAGTGGTCCTAAACCCTTCAGGCTCGCCAGTGAACTCGAGATCGTTCGCAGACGCTTTACAGCCTCGGTGATTCTGGTGACCTTGGCGACTACTTCATCTGGGTCGATCGATTCTGCATCGATGACCTCGGAGAAAGGACCAAGAGCTTCACGCACCCTCTTCTTGCGAACACGCTTAAACGACTCGGCGGCTTCTCCGATGAGCGGCACTGCAGCGTCAAGGTCGACA
>CAIMVH010000155.1 GCA_903844855.1 uncultured Actinomycetes bacterium
GGTTATCTACGATACCATGCAGATGATTTCATCTCCTGTTTCAACCATTTGTATGGGAATGGCGGCATCAATGGGGTCTATATTATTAAGTGGCGGAGAAAAAGGAAGACGCTTTATTTTTCCTCACGGAGAGGTAATGATACATCAACCTTCAGGAGGTGGTCAAGGTACTTCAGCAGACCTCGAAATCATGGCTGAACAAATCAGAAAAATAAAAGATTTAGGCGCGAATATCCTTGCTAAAAACTGTGGGCAACCATTTGAGAAAATCATGAAAGATTTTGATCGCGACTATTGGATGGGTGCTAAAGAGTCACTAGAATACGGCATAGTAGATGGTGTGCTGAATAAAATATAAATAAACATTACTCTTTAGCAGACAACTTCTATTGAGCAACACTTAATTTCGATATATGCCTAAAACAACTTTACACTGTTCCTTTTGTGGTAGAAGCCGCGATGAAGTGAAGATCCTAATAGCCGGACAAGAGGGTCATATATGCGAAGGATGTGTTGACCATGCACGGGAGATCGTAGAGCAAGAAGTCACAGAAAAAGCAGATGGAAAATCCGGATTTAAGCTTATTGTTAAAAAACCCATTGAATTAAAAAAACACCTCGACGAATACGTCATCGGACAGGATGAAGCCAAAAAAATTCTTTCTGTTGCTGTATATAACCATTACAAAAGACTTAGGCAAACACTTCCAAATAAAGAGGTAAAAAATAAAAAAGAAGCGGCTGTAGAAGAAATCGAAATTGAAAAAAGTAATGTCATCATGGTTGGTGAAACGGGAACAGGAAAAACCCTGCTGGCTAAAACCATTGCTAAGGTACTTAACGTTCCATTTGCCATTGTAGATGCAACCGTTTTCACTGAGGCCGGATATGTTGGCGAAGATGTCGAGAACATATTGCTCAAACTCATCCAAGCTGCTGATTTTGATACGAAGAAGGCTGAAACTGGAATTATCTATATTGACGAAATCGACAAGATCGCTCGCAAGAGTGAGAACCCTTCAATTACCCGAGATGTCTCCGGCGAAGGCGTACAACAAGCACTTCTCAAAATCCTCGAAGGCACAACCGCCTCGGTTCCGCCGCAAGGTGGACGCAAACACCCACATCAAGAGTTCCTACAGATCGACACCACCAATGTCCTCTTCATCGTCGGTGGAGCTTTTGCGGGCCTAGAAAAAATCATTGAACAACGCACAGGTACAAAGGGAGTTGGTTTTGGTGCCACGCTCGTCGGTGTTGCAGAACGCGAAGCCACCGACATCTTCTCTCAAGTGATGCCAGAAGATCTTCTTAAATTCGGCATGATCCCAGAGTTCATTGGGCGCCTCCCGGTGCTTACGTCTGTGGAGAGTCTCGATCGCGAGGCTTTGATGCGAATTCTCAACGAGCCGAAGAACGCATTGGTGCGCCAGTACTCTCGCTTATTCGATCTTGACAATGTCGAGCTTGAATTTGATCAAGATGCTCTCGAAGAGATCGCTGATCAAGCCATCAAGCGGGGGACGGGTGCGCGTGGACTCCGTGCCATTTTGGAAGAGATCCTGCTCTCGGTCATGTTTGAGATCCCCAGTCGTACCGACGTGGCGAAGGTAATCGTCACTCATGAGTGCGTGCGGGACCGGGTGGCCCCTCTCACGGTACTTCGGGATGGCCCTAAGCGTGATCGGCGCGAGAAGAGCGCCTAACTCTCGTTAGACTCATCTGTATGTCAGCCACCGAGCTTCCTACCCACTTTCTTCCGAGTGAGAGCGAACCTGCGCTCTACGCCAAGTGGCTAGAGAACGGCTACTTCACGGCCAACGCCTCTTCGAGCAAGTTGCCTTACACAATTGTCATCCCGCCTCCGAATGTCACGGGGTCGCTACACATCGGCCATGCGCTCGATCACACGCTCCAAGACATTCTGATTCGCCGTAAGCGGATGCAAGGATTTGAGGTGCTCTGGCTTCCCGGCATGGATCATGCAGGTATTGCCACGCAGAACGTGGTCGAGAAGCAGCTGGCAGCAGAGGGGCTCTCACGCCATGACCTCGGACGTGAAGCATTTGTCGAAAAAGTTTGGAAGTGGAAAGCCGAGTCTGGTGGCGCAATCCTCGGCCAGATGAAACGGCTCGGAGATAGCGTCGACTGGTCGCGCGAAGCATTCACCATGGATGCCGGACTTTCACAAGCTGTGCTCACTATTTTTAAACGTCTTTACGATGCTGATCTCATATATCGCGCCGAACGCATCATTAATTGGTGCCCTCGTTGCTTGACGGCATTGAGTGATATAGAAGTTGACCATCACGATGATGAAGGTGAGTTTGTTTCGATTCAATATGGTGAAGGCGATGCGGTTATTACGGTGGCAACTACTCGCCCAGAGACGATGCTCGGTGATGGTGCTGTGGCTGTGCACCCAGAGGATCCTCGCTACCAACACATGATCGGAACAGAGGTCCTGCTTCCGCTAGTAAACCGCATGATTCCGATTATTGCGGATGAATTAGTTGAGCAAGATTTTGGAACTGGTGCCGTCAAAGTAACAGCTGCACACGATCCCAATGACTTTGAAATGGCCATTCGTCATAACATCCCATTCGTAGTCATTATGAACGAGCACGGAATCATGGACGGCACTGGTACCGAGTTCGATGGTATGGATCGCTTTGACGCTCGCATAGCGGTGGTTGCAAAACTCAAGGAAATGGGCCGGGTTGTCGCAGAGAAGCGACCTTACATTCATGCGGTTGGTCACTGCCAAAGGTGTGACACTGTTGTAGAGCCTCGTCTTTCAAAACAATGGTTCGTGAAAGTGGCTCCATTGGCCAAAATGGCTGGCGATGCAGTCCGAACAGGACAAGTACGCATAGAGCCGGCCGAACTTGCGCCACGTTACTTTGAATGGGTCGACAACATGCATGACTGGTGTATCTCACGCCAACTCTGGTGGGGCCATCGCATTCCAGTGTGGTACGGACCTGATGAAGAAGTGATGGTGCTCGGCCCGGGGGAGAGCGCTCCCGAAGGTTGGGTACAAGACGAAGATGTACTCGATACCTGGTTCTCTAGCGCACTCTGGCCTTTCTCAACTCTCGGTTGGCCCGAGAAAACTGCTGATGTCGCAAAGTTCTATCCAACCAGTGTCTTGGTCACTGGCTACGACATTCTCTTCTTCTGGGTCGCCCGCATGATGATCATGGGGCTCTTCGCGATGGATGGCGTGCAACCTTTCGATGTGATTGCTCTTCATGGTCTCGTGCGCGATAAAAACGGTAAGAAAATGAGTAAGAGCCGTGGTAACACCATCGATCCGATCGAATTTATGGATAAGTACGGGAGTGATGCTCTTCGATTCAGTCTTGCGCGTGGGGCAAACCCTGGAGCCGACATGGCTCTTGCCGAAGAGTGGATCGCTGGTTCTCGAAACTTCACCACCAAGCTCTGGAATGCCACCCGCTTTGCCATGATGAATGGCGCCACCGTAGATGGCCCGCTCTCTTCGGATTTGCAAACGCCCGAGCAGTGGATCCTTACTCGCCTCTCGGAAGTCATCGCGCAGAGCGATGTGTATCTTGAGAAGTTTGAGTTCGCTAAAGCATGCGATCTGATCTATCACTTCGCCTGGGATGACTTCTGTGACTGGTACTTGGAGATGACCAAGCACTCGTTAGCGACTGCTACAGAGATTGAAGCAGACAAGGTGCGTCGAGTTGTTGGGCACGTCATCGATCAGTTGCTGCGCCTGCTCCACCCAGTAATTCCCTTCATTACCGAAGTGCTATGGGTCGGACTTACTGGTGGTGAGTCACTTGTTATTGCCGAATGGCCGGTAGTGGGAACTTCGTATCCGGATTCACTTGCCCCCATCGCTCACTTGCAAGAGTTTGTGGGCGAGATTAGGCGCTTTCGCAGCGACCAAGGGCTGCAA
>CAIMVH010000156.1 GCA_903844855.1 uncultured Actinomycetes bacterium
ATCTCTGTGAGCAAGACTTCATCGCCGGGAATCCATTGAATTGGAGAATCAGCAGAGGAGAGTGAGTAGGCGACGAGATTTATTGACTCAGTTGCACTCTTCGTGAACA
Organism: uncultured Actinomycetes bacterium; assembly: GCA_903844855.1. Classification (GTDB taxonomy): domain Bacteria; phylum Actinomycetota; class Actinomycetes; order Nanopelagicales; family Nanopelagicaceae. Next base: position 110 of record CAIMVH010000156.1, read on the forward strand.
CCACCTCACGGGAGTGTGCTCCAATGAAATGTGCAACTACCTCACGAGCACCTTCGAAGGCCTCGGTCGCCTCTTCGGCTAACTGGTGAGCGCCTCTATGTGCGGCCGCATTTCGATTCTCGTAGAAGTCTCGCTCGGCATCAAGCACCACCCGTGGTTTTTGGCTGGTGGCACCGGAATCCAAATAGACCAAACGCTTACCGCCCCGGACGGTGCGCTCAAGAAGCGGAAAATCCTTTTTCAGGATTTCCGCATTGAGCTTCGGTTCGGGCATGGGTCTACTTGGTCGCGTATTCTGCGTAGCCTTGAGCTTCGAGGCGATCGGCTAATTCCGAACCGCCTTGTTCAACGATGCGTCCGGCAGAGAATACGTGCACAAAATCCGGTTTGATATGACGCAGAATGCGCGTGTAGTGAGTAATGAGAAGCACTCCAAGATCGCCGTTGGCAGCGATCCGGTTTACACCTTCCGAAACGACACGTAATGCATCCACATCGAGCCCTGAGTCTGTTTCATCGAGAATCGCCATTTTTGGCTTCAGTAATTCCATCTGCAAGATCTCGTGACGCTTCTTCTCGCCGCCAGAGAATCCTTCATTAACGTTTCGCTCCGAGAAAGCTGGATCCATCGAGAGTGCCGTCATGGCTGCCTTGACTTCGCCGACCCACGTGCGCAACTTTGGCGCTTCGCCTCGGATAGCAGTGGCCGCGGTCCGCAAGAAGTTAGAAACACTCACGCCCGGAACCTCAACTGGATACTGCATCGCCAAGAAGAGTCCCGCACGAGCACGCTGATCTACGGTCATCTCAAGAACATCAAGGCCATCGAGATGAACGGAGCCCGAAGTGACTTGATACTTAGGGTGGCCTGCAATCGAGTACGCCAAAGTACTCTTGCCGGAGCCATTTGGTCCCATGATGGCGTGGATCTCACCAGAGTTTACCGTGAGGTCTACACCTTTAAGAATTTCCTTGGGGCCGTCTTCAGTCTCGACGCTTACGTGAAGGCCGCGGATTACTAATGTACTCATATTCACTTCCGGTTTTCTGGGAGAGAGATTGTGACGGTGTCGCCGTCACGCGAGGTTACATATACAGGAATTGCAGTTGTTGCTGGAAATGACTCCGGCTCCCCTGTACGCAGATCGAAGCGTGAGCCGTGAAGCCAACATTCAACAAAGTGATCATCTATTTCGCCTTCAGAGAGCGACACATCGGCATGTGAGCAGAGATCTCCCACAGCAAACACCTCTTCGCCCACCCTTGCGAGGCAGACATCTTGACCATCGATGTTGACCTTCGTCGGTCGACCAGGAACCAGTGACGCAAAGGAGACTTCAAGCATTAGACGCCTCTAGCGCATCGTCGATTACACCCAGAAGGCGCTCTTCAAGATCGGCGATGCCGATCTTGGTAATGAGTTCAGCAAAGAACCCACGTACGACAAGCTTTCGCGCTTCATGCTCTGGTATTCCTCGCGATTGGAGGTAAAAGAGTTGCTCATCATCAAAACGTCCAGTGGCGCTTGCGTGCCCGGCACCAACAATTTCTCCGGTCTCGATCTCCAGATTAGGTACTGAATCGGCTCTGGCGTGATCGCTCAGAACGAGATTTCGATTGAGCTCGTACGTGTCTGTACCTTCAGCCACCGCACGAATTGCCACATCACCGATCCATACAGTGTGAGCACCTTCACCATCGAGGGCCCCCTTGTAAGTCACCCGCGACTTGCAGTGCGAAACGTCGTGCTCCACATGCAGACGGTGCTCAAGGTGCTGGCCAGTGTTTGCGAAATACAGCCCGTTCAGCTCAGCGCTGCCACCAATTGCCAAATAATCGACGCGGGGCGAGATACGCACTACCGAACCACCCATCGTGAAATGAGTAGCAGCGAGCACGGCATTTCTGCCCAATTCGAATCGGTGTCTAGCGACATGCACTGCAGCGGGAGACCACTCTTGAGTCGAGATAAACTGCACATTAGCTTCGTCAGCGATGCGCAACTCAACTTCTTCTGCAAGGGAGATGTCGCCAAAATTCTCCATGACGATGGAAACCTTCGAATGCTTCCCAACCGCGATGAGGGTACGAGCAAAGAGAGATCCACCCAAACCATTACGCACAATGCGAACGATCCCCGAGGAGTTCGCAGGGATGTCAATGAAGTCGACGTTCTCTACTCTTGCTCGCGCATGTAAAGCAACCGCATCAGTGGTTTCGTCCTTAGGAAGAACACGAGGATCGTTTGCCGGTAAAGATTTATGTTCACCGATTGCGTCACCAGATATCTCAAAACCTAGTGTCCCTGTGTTAGCCGCACTTCCATCGTGCAATCCACCTAAACGATTGAGAGGCGTGAATCGCCATGCCTCTTCCCTGCCGGTTGGCGTGGTAATTGTGCTCATTAACCGACAGCGCCTTCCATTTGGAGTTCGATCAAGCGATTGAGTTCAAGCGCATACTCCATAGGGAGTTCGCGAGCGATTGGTTCGATAAAGCCGCGAACAATCATGGCCATGGCTTCATCTTCGGTCATGCCGCGAGACATTAAATAAAAGAGTTGATCGTCGCTTACCTTCGAGACCGTAGCTTCATGACCCATCGAAACATCATCCTCGCGAACGTCGACATAAGGATATGTATCAGAGCGGCTGATGGTATCGACCAAGAGCGCATCACACTTTACGGTGCTCTTTGAATGGTGTGCGCCTTCTTGAATTTGGACCAACCCACGATAAGAGGTGCGACCACCACCACGAGCGACCGATTTCGAAATGATGGTCGATGACGTATACGGCGCAGCGTGCACCATTTTGGCGCCGGCATCTTGATGTTGACCTTCGCCAGCGAATGCGATCGAAAGTGTCTCGCCCTTGGCATGAGGACCCATGAGATACACCGCTGGGTACTTCATAGTGACTTTAGAGCCAATATTTCCGTCAATCCACTCCATGGTTGCACCCGCTTCGCAAATAGCGCGCTTAGTCACCAAGTTATAAACGTTATTCGACCAATTCTGAATCGTTGTGTATCGCACTCGAGCATCTTTCTTCACGATGATTTCTACCACCGCAGAATGTAGAGAGTCAGAGCTGTAGATCGGTGCTGTGCAGCCTTCTACGTAATGCACGTACGAGCCCTCGTCGGCGATGATAAGAGTGCGCTCGAACTGGCCCATATTCTCTGTATTAATCCGGAAATAGGCTTGCAATGGAATGTCAACGTGCACGCCCTTGGGTACATAAATAAATGAACCTCCAGACCAGACGGAAGTGTTCAGCGCCGCGAATTTATTATCACCCACTGGGATGACGGTTCCGAAGTACTCTTTAAAGATTTCTGGGTGCGTCTTGAGTGCGGTGTCCGTGTCTAGAAAGATCACTCCCTGCTCTTCGAGATCTTCCCTTATCTGGTGATAAACAACCTCAGACTCATATTGAGCTGCCACGCCAGAAACCAGACGCTTCTTCTCAGCTTCTGGAATTCCGAGTCGGTCGTAGGTGTTTTTGATTTCCTCCGGAAGTTCTTCCCAGGTCGTGGCTTGCTTCTCGGTAGAACGAACAAAGTATTTGATCGTGTCGAAGAAGATGCCAGTGAGATCTGATCCCCACGTGGGCATCGGCTTCTTTTCAAAAAGCCGCAAACCTTTGAGGCGCATCTCAAGCATCCACTCTGGCTCACTCTTCTTAGCCGAGATGTCACGCACTACTTCTTCATTGATGCCACGGCGCGCGTTCGCACCAGCCTTGTCAGAATCTGACCAGCCAAATTCGTAAGTGCCGATTCCGTCGAGCTCTGGATGCGCGGTAGTAGTCACAATTGTGCCTCTCGTTTACTTGATCTCTGATGGTGTGCGGATAGTGAGTGGTGCTGGGATATATGTGGTGCAGACGCCATCACCATGTGCGATGGTTGCTAAGCGTTGTACGTGGGAACCTAAAATTCTTGAGAGCGCTGCAGTTTCGGCTTCACAGATCTCTGGGAACTCAGCCGCGACGTGAGCCACTGGACAATGGTGTTGACAGAGTTGATCACCATTACCGAGAGAGGCAGCGGAGGCCGCGTACCCTTCAGCAGAGAGCGCCTCGACGAGAGCTGGAAGGCGCTCTTCCACTTTGAGATGGCTGAGGGAGATGCGACGCTCCAAATCAATGGCTCGACTCTGTGCGAAACCTTCCAAAGCCGCTACTCCACTTTGGGTTCGCAAATATCGCAAAGCGGCGGCGGCAAGATCATCGTATGACTGCGCGAAGTGGGCGCGGCCGGCATCGGTCACAACAAAGACTTTCGCAGGGCGCCCACGCCCACGGATGATGAGTCGTGGTTCGCGAGCTTCCAGAATGCCTTGAGAGACCAAAGTGTCGAGATGGCGGCGAATTCCTGCGGGGGTGAGTCCTAAGCGTTCTCCCAGGACAACCGCGGTGGAGGGCCCGTTCTCGAGCACCGAGCGCGCTACCCACTCTCGGGTCGATTCATCCTCATTCTTACTCCCCTCCACCGGGGAGGTGGGAGTGGGGATCAACGAGGTTTTTTTCACAACACTAGTGTGTCTTAATTCCCCTGCCCCCGCAAACGGATCGCGGACCCCCGTCCTGGCGATTACTGTTGAGGGGTGAAACTCAAGCACATATTCACCTCATACGAGCGCCTTGCCTGGCGCACCTTCCTCGTCTTCCAGATAGGCATCGTGCTCACCGGGGGCGCCGTACGGCTCACAAAATCCGGGCTTGGTTGCCCCGAATGGCCCGACTGTGTCGAGGGGTCAATCACTCCCCAACCTAGCCAAATCGAGGGTGTTCACAGCTGGATCGAATTTGGTAATCGCCTGCTCACCATCTTGCTGGTACTGAACGTTGCTTATGTTGTCATCGCAGCCCGTATCAACAAGAGACACGGTAAATTGGCGTTGTTTCAACTCGGCGGATTAATCGCCCAAATTGTCCTCGGTGGCATCACCGTGTGGACCGATCTCAATCCATTAACAGTTGCTGGACATTACTTACTGTCGGCCATTTTGATCGCTGGCATAGTCCGTGCCTTACATCAGATCGATGAAGATCACGTTGCGATCAATGTAAAGCGAGAGATCTTCCTTCTGAGTCGCGTGATCGTCGGCCTCACCGCCATCGTGCTTATTGTCGGTACATTTGTGACAGGCAGCGGGCCACATGCTGGAGACGACCAAGCGCCACGGTATCCCTTTGACGCGGCTAAGCTTGCCATCCTCCACGCTGATATCGTTATTGCATTAGTTGTAGGAACCATCTCACTATGGCTGCTCTTGCGAGTGACAAAGAGACCAGTGCCACGTTCTTACTTCTACTTTGTTGGAGCGGTACTGCTTCAAGGCCTCATTGGATACGTTCAGTATTTCACTGGGTTGCCGGAGGTTTTGGTCGCGCTTCACCTGTTGGGATCAGGGCTCGTGTGGAGTGCGGCGAACTTTCTCTTTTACAGTTTTGAAAAAGAGAGCATCACAACCGATTAGAGCAATGCGTCAACGGCGACAGCAAGAAACAGTAATGATAAATACGTGATCGATCCGTGAAATAAACGCATTGGCTTGGGATCAACACCACGCTTTACTCTGCTGGCAATAGCGTGTGACTCGTAAATAAATGCGCCTCCGAGGATGACCGCACTTCCGGAGTAGAGCCAATCCATATTCGCGATAGGAATGAGTGAGAACGAGACAAGAACCATGATCCAGGAATAGATAACTATGCGCCTCGCGACATGTTGCATGGTGGCGATAACAGGCAACATGGGAACGGAAGCCGCGGCGTATTCGTCTTTGTACTTAATGGCCAAAGGCCAATAGTGAGGAGGCGTCCAGAAGAAAATGATAAGAAAAAGTACGACAGGCACAAGGGAGAGCGAATTTGTTACTGCTGCCCAACCGATCAAGACGGGCATGCAACCAGCAGCGCCTCCCCACACGATATTCTCCGCCGTGCGACGCTTGAGAACGACGGTGTAGCCCAGGACGTAAAGCAGTATCGCCAGCAGTGCCAGGATTCCCGTCAGCGGATTAGCCAGCACCCAGAGCAGAATTATCGAGATCACCGCGAGCACTGAAGCAAATGCGAAAGCCGCGCGAACAGAGATCTCTCCACGAGGCATCGGACGGTGCATGGTGCGCTCCATCAGAGCGTCGATATCCCTATCAATAATAGAGTTAAAGGAGTTGGCACTAGCCGCCGCGAAGGTGCCTCCCACCAAGGTAATTATCGTGATGGAGAGCGATGGCCAGCCCGTCGAAGCGAGAAAGAGGGTCGGTACCGTGGTGACCAGGAGAAGTTCTATGATGCGTGGCTTAGTGAGCGCAAGATAGCGAGTAAAGACACCACGGGGAGCGCGTGCTTCCGCAACTTTGAGAGTTTCGCTCCTCATAGGTGGCGAGTCTAGCCAGTAACTCCACACACCTCTCGGGATAGGGTGGTGATGTGCCTGACACTATTGGTTACACCGAGAACGACGACCGGGCAATCGCTTATGCCCGCGCACTGGCCGCCGATGCCGTGCAAAAGGTAGGTAACGGACACCCAGGCACTGCAATGGCACTTGCCCCAGTGGCGTACCTGCTCTTCCAGAAACACTTACGCCACAATCCAGCGGATCCGTCGTGGCTCGGTCGCGATCGCTTCATCTTGAGCTGCGGACACTCCAGCCTCACGCTCTATATCCAACTCTTTCTCTCCGGCTATGGCGTTGAGATGAAAGATTTACAGAGTTTTCGCACGTGGGGAGCGCTCACTCCTGGTCATCCGGAATTTGGTCACACAGCCGGTGTCGAGACCACGACGGGACCGCTTGGACAAGGCCTAGCAAATGGAGTGGGTATGGCGATGGCAGCTCGCTACACCCACGGTTTATTGGAACCCGAAACTCCCCTCTCGCAAGGACTCTTCGACCACCACGTGTACGTTCTCTGCTCTGACGGTGATCTCCAAGAAGGAGTAAGCGCTGAAGCCTCCTCGCTAGCCGGAACCCAAGAACTCGCAAATCTTGTAGTGATCTATGACGACAACCGTATTTCCATTGAAGGAGATACCCATGTCGCTTTCACCGAGGACGTCTCTGCTCGTTATCGCTCGTACGGTTGGGATGTTTATGAAGTCGATCAATTAGCGGATGGCAACGTTGATCTCGCAACACTTAACTCGGCCATTGAGAAAGCTAAATCGAGTTCCAAAGCGCCCTCGCTGATCAGACTCAAAACCGTGATCGCGTGGCCTGCGCCCAAAGCCCGCGGAACGGCTAAATCACATGGATCGGCCCTCGGCACCGAGGAAGTGGCCGCAACGAAGATAGCGCTCGGTCTCAACCCGGAAGAATCATTCGCCATGCCTGCAGAGGTACTCGCACACACTCGAAATGTGAAAGAGCGCGGCGCAGCAATATGCGCGTTGTGGCAGCAAAACTTTGACAAATGGAGCGCCACTCATCCAGATCGCGCGAAATTACTCGCGCGAATCCTTTCTCATAAACTGCCTCAACTGGATCCGCCTACCTTTCCGCCAGGAAAAGATGTCTCCACTCGTAAAGCTTCAGGTGATGTCATTCAATATTTGGCGTCAGTAATGCCAGAAATGTGGGGCGGATCGGCTGATCTCGCCGATAGTAATAACACCACTATCGAAGGCTCGTCCTCCTTCTTGCCTGCGACCTCTCACATGAAGAACGCGAGTCCATACGGACGTTTAATCCACTTCGGCATTCGCGAACATGCGATGGGAGCCATTCTCAATGGCATGGCGTTACACGGTTTAACCCGATCATTCGCCGGAACATTCCTCGTCTTCAGTGATTACATGCGTGGCGCTGTGCGGTTAAGTGCCCTCATGAATTTACCCGTTACCTATGTCTGGAGCCATGACTCCATCGGCTTAGGAGAAGATGGACCGACACACCAACCGGTTGAACACGCCGCCGCCCTGCGAGCTATTCCAAATCTGGCAGTCGTGAGGCCTGCAGATGCTAATGAAGTAGCGATTTGCTGGATAGAGATCCTGAAGCGTCGTGGGCCCGCCGGGCTACTTCTTACACGCCAAAACGTTCCAGTTTTTGATCGAAATCAGTGCGCCCCAGCCAGTAATTCAGTCCGCGGAGCCTATGTCCTTTCAGAGAGCGCCTCCCCCGCACAAGGAATCATTATCGCCACCGGATCCGAAGTACACCTCGCACTTGAAGCCCAAGACTTGCTTGCTACAGAGGGCATTGCAGTGCGCGTGGTAAGTGCCCCGTGTCTCGAGTGGTTTGAGGAGCAAGATGATGCTTACCGAGAATCGGTGCTCCCCCGACACCTGCGAGTACGTGTGAGTGTGGAAGCTGGAGTTGCACAGAATTGGCATCGTTATGTGGGAGATCAAGGCTCGTGCATTTCACTAGAACACTTTGGCGCTTCGGCGAGTGCGCCCGAACTCTTCGAGAAGTTCGGTTTCTCTGCTGCCAATATTGCAACGAGGGTCAAGAGCCTGCTTTGAATCCCCTGCAATCACTCTCAGCTGAGGGCACCAGTATTTGGCTCGACGATCTCTCTCGAGAAAGATTGACCATCGATTCACCGTCTTCATTGAGGAGTCTGATTTCTAGCCACTCGGTGGTAGGAGTCACCACGAATCCATCAATATTCCAGCAGGCGATCACGCACTCCGATTTATACACACCTGCAATCGCTCAATGTCGAGGAAAAACCGCAGAAGAAGTGATTACAGCACTCACCTCTGAAGATGTTCAAAATGCGTGTGACATCTTGCAACCAATATTTTTGGCTTCGGGAGGCAAGGATGGACGAGTAAGTATCGAAGTAGATCCAAGGCTGGCGCACGACACGGAGAAAACCATTGCTCAAGCGCATCAATTGTGGAGTTCGATTAATCGTCCAAACTTGTTGATCAAAGTACCAGCTACCCTCGCTGGCCTTCCTGCGATCACTTCGCTTATCTCTGCCGGCATCAGCGTGAATGTCACTCTTATTTTTTCAGCGGAACGATATTCAGAAGTTCTCGAGTCATACATTGAAGGCCTACAAGAGCGAGTGAGCAAGAACGTACCGATCGACCACATCCACTCGGTTGCCTCGTTCTTCATATCCCGGGTTGATTCTGCGGTGGATCCACTCTTAGAAGCGATCGGCACTGCGGAGGCGTTGGCCTTACAAGGGGTAGCTGCCATCGCTAACGCTAAGATTGCGTACGAAATATTCGAGAACTCTTTAAACTCGCCTGCCTGGGACCGGCTCGCCGCGCACGGCGCACATCCTCAGCGTCCGCTTTGGGCCTCTACTGGCGTAAAAAACCCGGCATATAACAAGACGCGTTATGTTGTTGAATTGATCGCCCCACATACAGTCAACACCATGCCTGAGGCCACCTTGCTCGCCGTGGGCGAGATGGCCGAACCTCGTGGAAACACCATGTCGGGGAGCTTCGAAGAGGCGCGAGCACATCTCACTGCGCTCTCACGACTGGGAGTAGACCTGCCCTCAATCCTCAACGAACTTGAACGAGACGGCGTTGCAAAGTTCGAGGCATCTGGGAACGATCTCAT
>CAIMVH010000157.1 GCA_903844855.1 uncultured Actinomycetes bacterium
TCATCAGACTTGGCCTCCACAATCGCCAGCTGGTGATTGCGGTACACGAGCACGTAGTCCGCCTTCACGAGGCTGCGCTTCTTACCCTGCCCCTCAATGCGCCCCGGGGCGATCACGAACTCACGGAGAATTTTGCTGCCACCTACCTCATTCCAGCCAGCGGTCTTGAGGGCTGGGTCGATGAGGTTGGCGCGCGTATCGGCTTCGTTCATGACGCTACGGTCAGTTCGCCCGAAAAAGCTTCGCCCAGAATTGAGCGCTTCAGGTCATCAAGCGCAATGATCTTTGCTTTATAGGCTTGCATTAACTCATCGGTGGCCCTCTCAATGTTTTCAAGTAGATCGACAATGCGCTCCTGCACATCAGCCGGCGGGACGTGTACCAAGAAGGATTGGATGTCACCTTTTGAGATAAAGGGTTGAGCCGTGCCACGCTTCGGCAGTTCAACGTAGCTCAGCAGTCGATAGAGGAATTTCCCAGTGCAAGTGCCGTTTCGTGGAGTCAGTGTGATGGTGTTCTTAATTGCTGTGAAATCTTCGTCTGGCAGAAACATTCGGCCGCACTGTGCACCGATAGCCGAAAGTACCGGCGTGAATTTTTCATGTTCTTTGTGGCCTATTCGCCCATCAGCTCCTGCCGCCGACACTGCAAGAAACTCGCCATTTTCTACAAATGCTGACTTAGTGAGATCTCCGTTACCCCACTCAACTTGACAAATTTGCCCGAGCTGCATTTCTTGCCACGCATCATTGCCGCGCTCAAAAGTGGCATGCAGGTGGCTCTCGAAGATTGCGCGGGCACTTTGGAGGTTTGCCTCAGCGTTGGCCTTGGCGATGTCAATCCTCTCGACCGCCTCATCAAGTCGGCGGACGATTCGCTGCTGTTCGTCAAGGGTCGGCACAGGTATGGTCAGCGCATTAAAGAGCTGCCGGTCGAGGCTCGGAATTGTCATGCCTTTCATTGCACCGTTGAGCAAATGAAAGTGCATTTGCAAGAAATATCGTACATACGACTGATTGATTGACGGGCTCACATCTATTCTCGCCATTGTCGATGCGACCAGGCCAATCTTGCCCGTGAAAACTTCACCTGAGTTTGATCCTGTGCAAATCATGACTAAGTCATCTGCCCGAGCCAGAACGGAGTTTTTATCTTTTGGGTCACCGTACTCTGGCATTTCGGTCCCGCGTAGCACTTTTGCAGATAGAAAGGGTAGGTAACCTGCCTTAGGAAGACGGTGAAGCTGCGGTTTCCGACCCCCAACCAAATGCAATACCTCGCCAATTTTGGTGGTTACGCTCGTCATATTCGCAGCAGCGCCCTAATCGCCTTCAGCAACTCCGCGCTGTTTGCGTCAAGTGCTGCGATTTCTTCGATGATTGCCTCAGGGGTCTTGGGCGATGCCTCTTCAGGTGCGTGCGGATTCTTGGCTGAGAGGTCAAGAGTGTCCGCGTTGATCGTGGAAACATCCACGCTCCAGCTCTTTGGTGATTCGGCCTTCTTCTTCTGTAGGATCACGAACTCGGTCAAGTCATCGTCGTTAAGTGCATTTGTCTTTCCCATGCTGCGGCCGGGATCGAGCTGGTAGTACCAAACCTTGCGCGTGGGTGCACCTTTCTCAAAGAAGAGAATCACCGTCTTCACGCCTGCACCAAGGAATGTGCCGCTCGGGCAGTCCATGATCGTGTGTAGGTTGCACTCTCCCAGCAGCTTCTTGCGCAGGGCAACTGAGGCGTTGTCGGTGTTGGAGAGAAAGGTGTTCTTGATCACCACGCCACCTCTGCCGCCCGCCTTCATGATCTTGATGAA
>CAIMVH010000158.1 GCA_903844855.1 uncultured Actinomycetes bacterium
GGTTTTGGTTTCATTGCAGTAGATGGCGGCGGACAAGATGTCTTCGTTCACTACTCTGCGATCCAAGGTAGCGGTTACAAGGCACTCGAAGAGGGCCAAGCCGTTGAATTCGAAATCGTCCAAGGTCCTAAGGGTCCTCAAGCCGATCAGGTCAACGCACGCTAACCACACATTAAGTAAGAAGGGCCCGGGAGCAATCCCGGGCCCTTCTTCAATTTCTGGCAGCCATAACTTCACAGATCTAGAGGGCTGGATAATCCGTATATCCGAGAGCCCCACCAGAATAAAAGGTCTTTGAATCAGCTTTGTTCATCGCGTCGCCATTTTTGATACGGCGTGGAAGATCTGGATTAGCCAGTGCCAATCGACCAAAGCTCACTGCATCAGCTCCGCCGGATTCAACCAACGAGACCGCAGAGCCGATCTTGTCGCTATCGGCGTAACCGGTGTTGCCAATCAACACACCAGACCAGCGCGCGCGGGCAAACTTAATGCCTTCAAATCCTGGCTGCTCACCGACGTGGAGATAGGCCAGGCCGAGCGAATCGATCCCTGCGAGTAAGGCGCCATATGTTTCTTCCATGTGAGTCTCGGCCATGTCGTTGAAGGTTCCATTCGGTGAGATCCGAATTCCTACTTTTTCTCCGCCGACTGCCGCCACCACCGCTTGCACTGTTTCGATCACGAAACGAGCGCAGTTCTCTGGAGACCCACCGTATGCGTCCATACGTTGATTGGAATTATCCGCAAGAAATTGGTTGAGCAGGTAACCATTGGCCGCGTGCAGTTCCACACCGTCACATCCAGCAGCTACAGCGCGCTTTGCTGCATCAACAAAGGAGTCACGCGCCGAAACGAGATCGTCCGCATTCATTTCCCGTGGTGCCTCGAACGGTTTTGTACCTGCACCCGTGAAGACTTCTCCAGCAGGCGTTACCGCACTGGGTGCAATTGGTTGCGTGCCGATCACGTCAGCATGGCTAATCCGACCAGCGTGCATCAACTGCAAGAAGATGTGTCCGCCCGCGCCATGAACTGCCTCGGCAACTCTCTTCCAACCAGCGGTGTGTTCATCACTATGCACTCCGGGGGTGTGTGGATAGCCCTGGCCGATTGCGGCTGGTTGTACACCTTCGGAAATAATGAGACCAAACGAGGCACGCTGGGCGTAATACTCGGCCATCAACTCGGTGGGCACACCAGCAGAAGTTGCGCGGTTACGAGTCATTGGCGCCATGACTACTCGGTTGGGAGCAGCCATGGCGCCAATGCGTAATGAATCAAAGAGAGATGTCATAAGGACATTATCTCGGCAAACGGACGCCCTTGCGCTCCAAGCGTGGCAAGACCTCTTCTGCGAAGTAAGGGAGTTCCTTGGCGTAATCCAAGAACGCCAAGGTCATGCCACCAAAACCGGCCTTATGGAAGCCTTCAATGGCATCTGCCACTTCATCGGGAGTTCCAATGAGTGGGCAAGAACCATGACCGGCAGCGAAACGTCCACGAAACATGGAGAGCATCTCCTTGCTGAAGGACATCGCATGGAGACCTTGAAGTTCCATCAAATTATCGACCGCATTCCAATCGGCATACTCGTCTGCGTAGTAATGCAGGAACTCATCTGCCTCTTTGCGGGTCGGCTTACAAACCACGTGTCCAAGAGTGAAGACACCCATCTGGCGGTTGTACTGATCCTTTGCCTGTTGAGTAACCTGCTTCACCACTTCGGCGCCATCTCCTGGTCCGCCCACTACGGTGAATGCAAAGTTGGCGTTACGCGCAGCAAACTCGCGGCCTTGCGGTGATGAACCAGCATTAAGAACGGGGAGCATGCCATCGACTGGCTTTGGCATCCCTTCCACGTGTTGTAATTTGAAGAACTTACCATCGTGATCAAACTTGCCTTGGGTAGTCCAAATCTTCTTGATGACATCCCACCACTCTTGCGCGAGGGCGTAACGATCGTTGTGATCGGAAGGAAGATCCAAGCCAAAGGTGTCATATTCAGGCTTATTCCAACCAGCCACGATGTTGATGCCGGCACGTCCGTTTCCGATTTGATCAACGGTAGCCAATTGCTTCGCAACCACGATGGGGTGATTAAAAGCAGTGTGTACGGTGGCAAATACAAAGATGTTCTTAGTGTTTGCCAGGAGACCGGCAGCCCACGTGATCGGATCTAGCACGCCCTCATGAAAGTTTGTCTCTCCGCCATAACCAATCCAACGAGCGATGGGGAGTAAGAAATCAATACCTGCTTCGTCTGCAATCTTTGCCAGCCGAAGGTTATCTTCCCAGGAGCCACTCCAACGATCCGGAGCTTTCGTGACCGCTAATCCCGAAGAGCAGTTCGGTGAGAATAGTCCGAGTTTAAAATCCTTCATATCTGCGATGCGCTTAACCATGTTGTGCCTTTCGGGATCGATCGGTATTGGTTGGGTTATTTTGGTTCTGGCAAATTTCCGGCCACGAGCGATCCGTGAACGAAAGTAAGCGGCGTTGCATAGCGCTGCTCAAATGATTTCACTTCTCCCACGATCACTACGTGATCGCCTGCATCCATTCGATTCCAAGTGGTGCACTCCATCCGAACGAGCGAGTTCCCCAAGAGTGGAACACCTCGATCAGAAAGTTCATACTCAACTCCGGCGAATTTATCTCCGCCTTTCTGGGCAAATTGCTTTACCAGGTCACGTTGATCATCGGCGAGGAAGTGCACTGCCCAATGATCCACCCGCATCCAATGCTCAAAAGAAGACGAGTTGCGATCGACCGTCCAGAGCAAGAGCAATGGATCCAACGAGACCGACGTAAGTGAGTTGCAAATGATGCCGATGGGCAGAGCTTCATCGCTGGAGGTCACTAACGAGATGCCGGTGACCCATTGAGACATCACCGAGCGGAAGATCTTGGAGTCGAGCGTGCCTTCGGAGATGCTGCCGTGAAGCGGGCTCTCGCTCGGGGATGGCGTCATTTATCTCCTGCTCTCATTTTGACGACCGTAAAGGAGACGCAAGGAGGAGTCAATAAAGTGGTAGTTATATTTTTCTCTGCCGTACCTCGCTTCAAGGTTATCCCTTGAGCAGTCGGGCAGCTGCCAAGCCGCCCGAAATGGCATTCGCACCGGCTCCAGGCCAGGTGCCTGCCCCGGCCAGGTAGAGGCGCGGAATTTCGGTGGCGTATTTACCCAGGTCAAGGCTGGGTCGCATGAGGAACTGATCGAAGTGATGGCTACCGGCGACCGAATCCCCACCGACCAGGTTGGGATTGCTGGCGTGGAGATCAGCAGGACTCATGACGTGGCGATCCACAATGGTGGCAGTAAAGCCGGGGGCATACCTCTCCATTTTAGCGATCACTAGATCGGCCACCCGCTCACTCTCGGCACCCCAGGTGCTTCCGTTCGGAGTATTGGGAAGAGTGCGCACTTGAATCCAGACCACACCCTTGCCTTCCGGGGCGCGCGATGGATCCACTACAGAACTCTGGCCCACAATAAGTAGTGGCTCATCTGGAATTTCACCAGCAAGAGATTGTTGATAGGTGCGCGCCATGTCATCAACGTAAGGACCCACATGAACGTAGGCAAACTTTCCGAGCTCACTATCGCTCCATGGAATCGGTCCACTTGTTGCCAAGTGCACCATCATGGTGCCAGGACCGAAACGGTAATGCGATGCGGCTTGTTTCATGTGGGCTGGGACATCTGAAGACTCCAACAAGTTACTCACCATGACTGGAAGAACGACCGTAGAGATAA
>CAIMVH010000159.1 GCA_903844855.1 uncultured Actinomycetes bacterium
GAAGTAACGCTAGAGCTCTCGATGACTGCTGGCGAGGATAATCACCCAGTGCTCTCGCCGGCTGGAGCGCAGGTGCGTATCTAATGCAAGATGTTTTCATCGTCGGTGCTGCCGAATGTGATTTGGGAGTGACTACTAAGTCGATTCTCGAGTTGCAGAGTCAAGCAGTGACTCGCGCTCTTGCTGATGCGGGATTAACGACTCAGGACGTCGATGGCATTGCCACTAACGGTATTTCTCGTTTTTCTGCAACGCAATTGGCAGATTACCTCGGCATCGTTCCCAGCTTTACGGATTCCTCATTTGCTGGTGGTAGTTCCTTTGAAATCTACGTGGCACGTGCGGTAGAGGCTTTACGCAGTGGCCAGTGCTCCACGGTGGTTATTTCCTTCGCATCTAATCAGCGGTCTGCCAAGTCACGATCGCTCGGCGGGGTCGTTGAACATCACACTCCGGAGGCGCAATTTGAGACTCCTTACGGACCGCTCTTTCCACTCTCTTACTACGCAATGGCGGCCCAGCGTTACCTCCACGAAGTTCCTCATGGTCGAGCCGCGCTATCGGAAGTTGCCATTAGCGCCCGCGAATGGGCGTTGCTCAATCCAGTCGCCTTTCGATACGGGACCAAGTCGCTCACTCCGGCAGATATTGAAGGTGCAGATCTCATTTCATCACCATTAACCACGGCAGATTGTTGTTTGGTGACTGATGGCGGCGGTGCCATCGTGCTCACTACTAAGCTCGTAGATAAGAAACGTGGCGTGAAAATTATTGGCTATGGCGAGGCGACCACGAATACGTCGATGACGAGCGTGGATGATTTGATGGTGACTGGCGCGGTAGAGAGCGGAAAGCGCGCCTTTGCCATGGCGGGTATTACTCCGCAGGATATAGATGTGGTGGAAGTTTACGATTCCTTCACCATCACGGTCTTGCTCACATTAGAAGCGTTGGGTTTTGCTCCACGCGGGGGAGCGGCTGATTTACTACTCAGCGGGAAGACTCGTCCCGGTGGATCGTTCCCACTAAACACGTCTGGCGGTGGGCTCTCCTACTGCCATCCAGGTCAGTACGGAATTCTCTTACTTGTTGAGGCGGTGCGACAGCTCCGGGGTGAATGTGGCGAGCGGCAAGTCCCCCATGCACGCCACGCGCTGGCACACGGTACGGGCGGCATTATTTCTACGCACGCCACCGTGATTCTGGAGAAAGTGTCATGAGTTTTCCCTACTTACCCATTGAGGATGCTGTTTCCGCTGCCTTCTGGGAAGGCACGCGCATTCAGGAGTTACTTCTTCAATCCTGCAACCTTTGCTCGAAGTACCAGCACTATCCACGAGCCCTCTGCTCGCATTGCGGGGGGACGGATCTTGAATGGCAGAAAGTTTCGGGCCAAGGAATAATTGACTCGTGGACCGAAGTGATGCGCGCACCTCAGGAGGGCTTCGAGGCTCCTTATATTATTGCGCGAGTGCGTTTAGCGGAGGGCCCCATCATGCTGACACGTATAGATGGAAGTAGTACCAAGATCTCATGCGATCAACCGGTCGTATTGAGATGGCAACCCTTGAGTGACGGCAGAGCGCTACCACTCTTCGTACCAGTAGGAGGATAGAGATGGATTTCACACTCAACGAGGAACAAACAGCATTCAAAGCTGTGTTGCGAGACTTCGTCGAAAAGGAAATCAAGCCCGTAGCTAACGAGTGGGAACGGAGCGGGCGCTATCCGACCGAAATCGTGAAGGGACTAGCAGATATGGGTCTCTTCGGAATGACCATTCCAGAAGAGTACGGCGGGCTTGATATCGACATGGTCTCATTCGCCCTGGTCTTTGAAGAACTTGCCCGCGGCTGGATGGGCATTGCAGGCATCTTGGGAAGTCACTCACTCTCCTGTTGGATGATCGCTAAGCACGGCACTGAAGAACAGAAGCAGAAGTATCTGCCTGAGTTAGCTACTGGGAAGCGCCGCACTGGCATTGGCTTAACAGAGCCAGGCGCTGGTACCGACCTTCAAGGCATCCGAACTACTGCTAAGCGTGAAGGTGATGAGTACGTTATTAATGGCACCAAGATGTGGATCACTAATGCGCGTTATGCAAATCCATTGCCAGTATTGGTGAAGACCGATCCAGATGCTTCCCCGGCCCACAAGGGCATGAGCGTGATTCTCGTAGAGGCCGGCACTCCTGGTTTCACGGTAAGTCGTGATATCGGCAAGCTGGGCTACAAGGGACCTGAATCGTGTGAAGTGGTGCTCGACAACGTACGCGTACCAGTGGAGAACTTGCTGGGTGGAGTTGAAGGCCGTGGCATGCAGCAAGTTCTTTCGGGTCTGGAATCCGGGCGCATCAATATCGCGGCCCGAAGCGTAGGAATTGCACAAGCCGCTTACGAAGCCGCTCTTGACTACGCGAAGAACCGTCATGCATTCGGTCAACCTATTAGCGAGTTTCAGGCAATTCAATTAAAGATAGCCACGATCGCAACGCAAACACAAGCAGCTCGATTGATCACTTACTGGGCAGCATCGAAAGCAGACGCTGGCGAACGGGTTGATATGGAGTCGGGAATGGCTAAGTACTTTGCAAGTGAAGTCGCCATCGAAGCTTCGCTAGAAGCCATGCGAATCCATGGCGGATACGGTTACTCGACCGAGTACGTAGTTGAGCGCCTTTATCGTGATGCGCCACTGATGAGCATCGGTGAAGGAACTAACGATATTATGAAGACCATTATTTCCAAGTCTCTGGTATCTGGGAAAACGCAGATCGGATGAGAAGTTACCTCTACGTCCCCGGCGATCAACCGGATCGATTGGCCAAGTGCCTTGAGCGAGGCGCTGACTATGTAATTCTTGATCTCGAGGACGCGGTACCACCGAATCGTAAGCAAGAAGGGCGCGAGATTTCAGGTGCCTGGATTGCTGAAAATTCGGCGAGCGCTCACAAGATTTGGGTGAGGGTGAACAACTCAGACGATTTAGTCGCGGATCTCAATGCCGTGATTACTGCGCCGATTGTGGGTCTACTCTTTCCAAAGTGTGAAAATGTAGAGCAACTTGCCGCTCTTGATCTGATCATTTCCAACATCGAGCGAAAATTAGGAATTCCAGAACGCAGTATTACTGTTTCGGCGTTGGTGGAAACGGCGGAAGGTATTCTGAATGCTCGAGAAATCGCGCGAGCACCTCGTGTGAGTCGGATGCAAATCGGTGAGTACGACCTTAAAGCCGATATGTCCGTGGAATTAGGACCCGACGAAAAAGAGTTTCTCTACGCGCGCTCCTATGTAGTGCTCTGCAGTGCCGCCGCCGGGATCAATCCTCCGATTGCGCCAGTGGGTACGGATTTTAAGGATCTCGAATCTTTCCGTCAGAGCACGATCGAGCACGCTCGTATGGGTTATTTTGGACGCACTTGTATCCATCCTGCGCAGGTTGCCATTGTGAACGAAGTCTTTACTCCTTCTGTCGAGGCATTAGCGGAAGCGCAGGACATGATCGATCGCTACGACGCTCAGGGCGGCGGGGTGCTCACCGATGCCAAGGGACGACTTCTCGATGAGGCAGTCATTCGCTCGGCTCGAAGGGTGGTCAATCTTGGTAAATCTCTTTGATACCACGGAATGGATGAACGTTCCCATTCCTGGATCAAGCATGAATGTAGATATGCATCGTCTCGACTCTCTGGAGAGCGGCGCGGCTTCTCTACTTGTACGTTTTCCGGCGGGCTGGCGCCGCGATGAGGTGGGCCATTATCAGTGTGACGAGGAATTTATCGTTGTTAAAGGTCAGCTCAATCTTTCAGGTCACGTGTACAAGCAAGGTGAATACGGCTTTGTCCCTGCCCTGGGGCAACGCTTTGCATCTTCGGTCGAAGGGGAAACCTGGGCGGTGGCTTGGTTTAACTCTCGCCCAAAATGGATTCTCGATGAAGTGGCGGACCCCAAGGCGCACGAGAAGACTTTAAGGCACTCAGCACAGGCGCCTTGCATATTGCGTGAAGCTACTTCTGAGATGCCGTTGCTGGTTGTGGGCGTGGACTCACGCTTCTCAGATGAAGTTGAGGTGGTCGACGTCGAAGGCGCTACCTGGAATCTAGGTGCGCCGTCGGCAACAAAGGTTAATCGTGGACGGTGGCAGTAAGCGCTTTCCTTAAGAGGAAGTAACAACTCAACGTCACCACGCCGGCGAGCGCGATAGCCAGGCTCTTTCCGTTATCGATTGAGGTCGCGCGACCGAAGAGTACAGAGGCAGAACCTATGAGGGCGATACCAAAGACTGCACCAATTTGGCGTACCAAACTTAAGGTGGCTAATCCGGAGGAGGCTTTTGCTGGCTCCAGAATATTCAGAATCGCAATGGTGTCGCCGCTGAAGAGTAACCCGGCGCAGAATCCAGCAGTTGAGAGGGTGACCAGCATCAGCAAGAAGGGTCCTTGGGAGAGCGCGGCAATCACGACGTAGCCGGCGGAGAGTGCGATGGATCCGCGCAACATGATCTTTCGAAGGTCCGGCACATTTTTGATCTTGCCGCTAATGCGAGATCCCACGGGCATCAGAATGCAAGACATCCAGACCACGATGCCACCCTGGAGAGGTGTCAGATTCCGGCTATCTTGACTCAGTACAGAAATCAAGAAGGTCGAAGCGGCAATGGTGCCGTTGTAAATAGCGCACGCTAAGAGAACTCCGCGCGTACGAATGTCTGTTAGCCAACTCGGATCTACCAGAGGATGCGCGACGCGATGCTCGATGCAGTAGAAGAGGTAGCCCAGGAGCAAGCCGACCACTATGAGCCCGGTGGCTAGGGGATAATTTGCATTGCTGCGTCCGAATTGAATAAGTCCAGCACACAGGGCAAGAGCGGTAAAGCTTGCGGTAAAAATGCCTGGAAAATCGAGTGAATTCTCGCGTCGTGGTCCGTCATCGAGTTTTCCAATACGCCACGCCCCGAAGAGCGCGATAACTATGTGTCCGTCGAGAGCGGCGCGCCAACCGAAGTGCGA